>CAZBTL010000054.1:0-19081 GCA_964494755.1 uncultured bacterium
ATCGCCCAACTCGACGCTCCAACGATGCGATCACAACTTTCTGAGCCTGAAGATACCGCAACAATTCCAGCTTTTCAGCCTGCAATTGCTGAAGCGAAGGAGATACGGCAGATAAAGGAAGACATGACTGGGTCATAAGGCCCGATAATTGTTGATTATTAAAGACTAGTGCAGCGTCAACTCTAGAAATTAGGGTTTGCAGCCAGCGCTTCAACGCTAAAACGCCGACTACGAACCAATGGGTTCACCTTAAAATTAGGGTTTGACAGAACACTAGAAGTTTAAACCTATCCTGTTAAAAAAGTTAACAAATATTTGGGTGCACGACCAGCAATTTACATTCTTTTAAGATTTGCGGACCAGGCCAATGCTAGGTGCGGCCTAGCTTTCAGCCCAACTTCAGCAATCAGGCAGACAATCGCAGCGGACTACTAAATATTTCCGGCTCTCATCTCTCGCGATCCGATCAGGATTGTGAAAGGTTTCCGCAGGAAATCCTTCTCACAAAGCCCTTTCACCATCCAGCCGTTCACAAATCATTTAGGATTGCTATATCGCTGGGGTCTATCGCTAGATGAGAGGAGTCAGATGATATCAGTTGCTGGAGGATGGTCGTACCCGGAGGAGGGAGCCAGATTAGCCCGAGCATTGCGCCGAAACATCCACGGCTTAATCCGGCGCAGAGCAGAACCACTCAGCCGTTGCGCATAGAGTGCATCTGGTAAGCGGGCCAATTCCTCCAGTGTCGAATACTGGCTCCAGGGCTGGGGATTAAAATCAGGAACATCCGTTGGCTGGGCAAACCGTTGGTTCCAGGGACAGACCTCCTGACAGATATCGCACCCAGCGACCCACCCTTCCAGATGAGCGGCAATCTCATCGGGCAGGGTTTCCGCCCGGTTTTCAATAGTGTGATAGGCCAGACAGCGGTTGGCATCTACCCAATACGGTTGGGCAATGGCGCCCGTAGGGCAAGCCTCCAGACAGCGGGTACAGGTGCCGCAATGGGCAGTGTGGGGAGTATCCGGGCCTAACTGAAGATTCGTTAGCACTTCGCCCAGAAACACCCAGGATCCATAACCACGGGTAATTAAATTGCCGTTTTTGGCGATCCAACCTATACCGGCTCGTTCGGCCCAGACCTTGTCCTGGATGGGACCTGTGTCAACATAGAAACGGGTTTGAATGCCTTGTCCCTGCTGTTCCAGCCATCGGGCCAGCGCTTTCAGCCGTTTCTGCAGAACCTTGTGGTAATCCCGGCCCCAGGCATAGCGAGAAATTTTAGCAAATTCCTTTCCCTCTGGTCGCAGGTGGGGGGTGTAGTAGTTTAGCGCCACCGATATAACAGAACGCACGTCCGACATAATCTGACGAATATCTTGGCGTTTAGGGTTTTCCATCCAGGTCATCTCAGCCTGATAGCCCCTGGCCAGCCAGGATTGTAGACGCAGAACCGCCTCGTCTTCCGCATCCGGGACTGCCGCAATGCCAACCTGATGAAACCCCAATTCCAGAGCCTTCTGCTTGACTTGCTGTGACAGTGCAGGAGTGTGATTCATATCACTAGATGAGGGTTGGCCAAACGACGTATAGATGGAACTAAGCCAGACTATTTGTAAAACAAATTTGCAAATTGTAAACAAATATTGCATTATAGGAGTAATGAAGCATAGCTATGCTTCTCGCATTGCTATTTGGCAACTGCGCATCTCCTGTCAATCATGGGACATGCACCGAACACTACGGAGGTTTCTATGACCTTTACTACCGATTCTCGCTTTTCTAACCCCTATTTGTCCGGTACTGAGACATCCAATCCAGTTCCCACGGTTACAGCTGAAATCAAGCGTCTGAGCACCGATGATCAATTGGCTTTGCTTTGGTACGTCTACACGGAGATGGGCCGCGCCATAACTCCAGCTGCACCGGGAGCCGCCCGCTTACAGCTGGCCGAAGGTCTTTTGAATCAGGTTCGTCAAATGTCCTTTGCGGAGCAACTCAAGTTCATGCGGGATCTGGTGAACAAAGTAAGTTCTCCCGCTACCCGGGCCTACGGTGTCCTGACCGCAAACACCAAGCTGGCCTTCTGGTATCAACTGGCGGAGTGGATGAAAGAGGGCGTCGTTGTGCCGATGCCTGCCGATTACCGTCTGTCTTCAGCAGCAGGTCAAGCTCTGGAGCGTCTGAAGCAACTGGATATGGGCCAACAAATTACGGTTCTGCGGAGCATTGTGGTCAATATGGGGACCGACCCTCTGGCCATTTAAGACCGCTGGTTCTCAGGTCTGCGATCAAAACAGGTTCTCAATTAAATCTATTGGGGAAGCAGGACAGTTTCTGCTTCCCTCTTTCTTAAGAACAGACTGACATGATGCCAACATCCATTGCATTACCCGCCAACCAGCAACCCCTTCAAGCGATCGCCATTGCCGGCGTAACCAATCCTGTCGTTGGCCAATATTTTCAAACCCTGAATGCGGGGGAATTTGGGGCTACCGCACAACTATTTGCTGAGGATGGATTTCTGCAGCCGCCCTTTGAGGATCCAGTGGTTGGCCCTGCGGCGATCGCGACCTATCTGCAGTCGGAAGCAGCAGGACTAACTTTGATACCGCACCACGGCACATCCCGCTTGCTGGACAATGGCTGTGCCGAATATGAAGTGACTGGCACCGTGAAGACACCCTGGTTCTTAGTCAATGTTTGCTGGCAGTTCATTCTGAGTCCCTGGCAGGAAATTTTTGTGGTGCGGGTAAAACTCCTCGCCTCACTGCGAGAACTGCTCAGATTGCGGCAGGTCAAAGACACCCTTTAGTCACTCTGTAAAGTGGGAGATGTCGCTATTCGACGCAATCTTGCCAGCAGCCAGTCGGGTCGAACCCAGATCAAGCAGCGGCCACAACTTGAGACCAGCACAGGGATAGTAATCGACGGCCTAGCTCAATATCTTTGGGCGCGCATTGCCAATCGGGATGACTGGTCATCAGCAAGCTTTCCAGGGTTTCCCGGTCAAACAGGTGCCAGGTTGCAGCGCCATTGACCTCACCCGCGATCGCATAACAGTTTTCGCCGACACAGCGAATCAAGGTGCTGGCAGCAGCCCGTTCTAGCGTCAACCCATCCCCTGGTTGCAAAGCTCGAAAATTGAGAATTGTCTGCCGGAATTCCTCGAATGAAGGAGCGGCCAGACCAGGAATCGCTACACTCAGGCGGGTATCTCCATTGACCCAAATCCAGTAATGCCGACTGGGGTCAATTCCTTCCAACCAGGGCAGCTCATCATCCAAACGGTAGCGGGGAGCAAGGAAAAGCGAAGAAATCATAGGGCCTGTTGCGTAAATTCCGAATGAGCCAACACTGACGCAGAACTAACCAAGCCCGGAAACTTCCCTCCGCAGGCTTGGAGTAGCTCCCGACATGATTAGTATTTGATATGGCTTCGTTAAACACAACTAAACTTAGCAAACGTTAACACTGTGATGTGCAATACGCAGTGCTCAACTCCCTCGCTGCTGCGATCGCCAGGACGCGGCATCGCAGTAGTTTGCCCCTAGTTCCTGCCAGACGAGGGGATAAGCAGCAACCCTTGAAAGGCGGTTAAACTGTGAGTGCTTTATAAAAAGCCGTCCCGTTCAAGTTCTTCAATAATTTGCAAGCCACGGGCATCACCCAGTTTCAGCAGAGCAGCCCTGGCATCCTCCCTGACGCCCAAGTCCTCGTCTTCGACCAGGGTTTCCAGCAGGGCATCGATCGCCGTGGCATAGACCACATTGGAGGGCATCTCCCGGCACAGTTGGCCAACGGCCCAAGCACAATTACTCCGAACGGCTGCCACTGAGTCCTGTCGCATGGCTTCAATTAAGGGTGGCAGGGAGGCAATCACTGCGTCGTAATTCACCGACGCCATTTGAGCCAGGGCGCTGGCAGCCCACAGCCGCACAGCCGAAATATCGGTTTTCAGCGCATCAATCAAAGTGGGTAGGGAACGGCGATCGCGGCAGTTCCCTAAAGCCCACACCACACCCTTACGGACGTAGCCATTAAAGTCTTCGATGTAGCGCTCAATTAAGGGCTCAACCGCATCAAAACTGGGATTGCGCCCCAGCGCGTAGGCGGCACTGACCCGTACTAAAGGACAGGGATCAAGCAGCAGGCGAATCAAATGGGGAATGGCCCGCTCATCTTGCAGTTCACAAAAGGCCCGAGTGGCCAACATCCGCTGGTTGGGGTTGCTGGATTCCAGTAACGCCAACATTTCCTCCGGATCGGGTGGGGGTTCGGCAGTATCAGCATCAACTGCCCCCATCTGATCCAGCGGACTTTCTAAATCTTCCCCAATATCAAGGGTAGTCAGATCGTCATCGTCATACATATCTGTAACTTTACCGCACAGCGAGGGAGCTATAAACCTGGCTAGAAAAGTCCTTAGAGCAGGTCTGAGCCATCCAGTCCCGCACCGGCGCAGGTCTCACCTGTGAACCTAGGTAAAACAAAGTCTCGGGCAAGGTCAAGGCTTAATCCTGCTCAAGGTAACGCCCTGTTCCTCGGTTTCAGGAGTAGATGGTTGAGCCCATCGTAAATCTAGTGTCTTAGGATAGTCGGAATGGATCGCCAAAGATGATTGCAGGACAGGCTGTGGCTCTCCTGCGTGGGGCACAAACCGTTCCGCCATACGGCGCCTAGCAGCATCAGGATCGGTCGGGAAATGGGTGTACGGTTCGCCATTGGGCGAGTCAACATGGTAAAAACAGCCCCCCAGCGATCGCCCGCTCTGGAGATGCACCACATCAAATCGTAACGGCACATGGGGACTGATGGCGGGATGCAACATCTGACTGGTCATACGGGCCCGATAGCGAACGGCAGCCACAACCGCCTGGCTGGTATCTGTCGCTTGCAGCGGTAAGGGGTAGCCATTGCAGGTGATGGTGTAGAGCAAGGGGAAGGCCAGCCCCGAAGACTGGTGCACCAACTTCACCTGGAGGCGTTCCAACGAGGAGTCAACCAGCCGGGCGGTGCCGTTATGGGTCATTTCTTCGCCCAGCACATGCCAGGGTTCGATAGCATGGCGTAGTTCTAGCTGGAAAGTCTCGCCGTGATAGCCCTGGCAGGTCATCTGGCCGTAGCTGGGAAAACGAAAATCCCAGAAGGGCCTAAACCACTCGGCCTGAAACTCATATCCGGCTGCTCGCAGATCCGCCAAGACGGCCTGGAAGTCCCGCTCCAGATAGTAAGGCAGCAGGAAGGCATCATGGAGGGTGGTGCCCCAGCGGATCAGCGGTTCGGTGTAGGGCTGGGCCCAGAACCAGGCCACCAGCGATCGCACCAGGAGCAGCTGCACCAGATTCATGTGGGCGTGGGGCGGCATGGCAAAGCTACGAAATTCCAGCAACCCCAGTTGATTCGGCAGATTGTCAACTGGGAACAGCTTGTCAATACACAGGGCGGTGCGGTGGGTGTTGCCGGTGACATCAATCAGGAGATTGCGCAGCAGGCGATCGACCAGCCAAGGGGGAACATCCTGCCCTGGTTGCAAGAACTGAAAGGCCAGTTCCAGTTCATAGAGACTTTCATGGCGAGCCTCATCCAGCCGGGGAGACTGACTGGTGGGCCCCACAAATAAACCCGCGAATAGATAGGACAGACTGGGATGGTTTTGCCAGTAGCTGATCAGGCTACGCAGCAAGTCCGGTCGCCGCAACAGGGGACTGTCCAGGGGAGTGCTACCACCCAGGGTGATGTGGGCGCCGCCGCCGGTATTGACCGGCCGGCCATCCTGCAAATACTTGATCGCCCCTAAGCCACACTGGTGGGCTTCTTCCTGCAGGGCAAGGTAAATCTGCACCAATTGATCCCAGGTCTGGGCCGGTTGAATGTTAACCTCAATGACACCCGGATCGGGGGTGATTTGGAAGCCCAAAATCCCTTGATTACTAGGGGGCGGATAGCCTTCAATGCGAACTGACAGGCCGCATCGATCAGCGGTGGTTTCAATCGCCGCGATCGCGTCCACATAGCTGCGGGCAGAGGCAAAGGGTGGCATAAAAACCCAGAGTTGGCCTTGCCGGATTTCCAGACTGAGCGCCACCCGAATGGAATTGGGCGCCGACTCTACGATGTCTGGCCCGGTGCCAGTCGGAGCCGCCGCCAGTGGGGCAATTTCCTCTAATTCCAGAGTTTCGACTGGTGGCAATTGTTGCCAGGGCAGCCGTAGGCCGATCGCCGAGCGACCGGGCAACAAAACCAACTGATTGTCCGGCACCGTCCAGCGGCAACTGCTCCAGCGCAACTGACCATCCCGTAGGACAGGCAACAAAGGCAGGGTATACCCGACCAGGAGATTCGTTTCGGGTTCCACCACCGGCAGGATGCAACCCGACGGAACGCCCAACTGCTGCACCAATTGCTGCATAAACTGGTGGGCCGTTTCCGGGGTCGCTGCAGTTGTCGGAGCATTATCCCACCGCACATGGGGATAGCGGCAAATCGGAACGCCATCTTGCCGCCAGTAGCAGCCCAGCGCCCAACGGGGTTCAGTTTCTCCGGCATAAAGCTTGCCGATGCCAGCATGCAGCAGCGATCCGGCTGGGCAGAAGCGCTGTTGTAACCGTTGCTGTAACTGGCTGGCGATCGCCTGTTTCTGCTCGCCCAAGGCGTCGATTCGCCATTGGGCCGATTCAAAGTCCGTTGCCGAAACAAAGGTGGGTTCTCCCCCCATGGTCAGGCGAACGTCAAGGCGCTGGAGATGAGTTTCGACTGTGGCCCCAAGAGCCTGGATCTGTTGCCATTGAGCTTCGGTGTAGGGCGAGACAAGGTGTGGATGCGTCAGGATCCATGGATCAGTGTTCCACGCCTGCATCATTCACGCCTCCTTCACTTTCCCAACCAACTCCCGCTCCTGTTTTCCGGTCTAGCCCAACCCATGACCACAACTTGAACAGAAGCGATCGCTGGGCTGTACCGCAGCACCGCACTGACTACAAAATCGTCGGGTTCCGGATGTCGAAGCACTAGCCGATGCTGCCGTCCCCATCTGCATGGCCATATCGCCCATCCGCATTTCCATGGGATTCAGGCTCATCTGCATATCACCCATTTTCATCGGTTGCATCGGTTGCATCGGCGGCATTGGCGGCATCGGTTGCATGGTTGGCATCGCGGCGGCAGGCATACTGGCCGTTTGCTGCACCTGCATTTGCTGACCACCGACGCTAGCGCCCGTTCCCATCAGGCTCATGCTGCCACCCTGGATCTGAATCAGGCGATCGCCCGTCGCAGTGGCAATCTTCACCACTACCCCACTCGGCACCTGATACAACTCTGGGGAAGCAGTCCAATTTCCGGTTTGAAAACTACAACTGGCCTGCTGTTGCTGTCCCGGTCCACCGCTCATAGTGGTGACAATGGTCTGTGCGCCCTGGTTGTCTAGATAAACCCGCTGATGGGGGCCCAACTCGCATACGTAAGCCATATGGATCACTGTGTCAACACAGTGGAATGCATCTACCTCCATTGTTGGACGAAATTCCCAATTTAGGCGTGTTTTTAACGATTGTGTTATGTCAGACCGCGGCCTCCACCTGTAAGCTGCCCTGGTCACCGTCCAGGCAGGCTAACACCCCAACTGGCAGAGCGGCGTTAGGGCCATCATGACCAAAGGGTAGGTCGGCAACGATGGGAATCCCCAGGTCGGAGAGGCGATCGCGCAGGACGTCCTCAACCAAAAAGCTAGGGATCTTGGGAGGTGGATCGCACTGGCTGAAGCGGCCCAGGGCAATGCCCGTTACGGATTGGAAATGGCCACCTAGTCGCCACTGGGTCAGCATCCGGTCGATCCGATAGGGAGCCTCGGTGACATCTTCGATCGCCAGGATCACCTGAGCTGGCGCAAGGGCTGGCAAGATGGGGGTTCCCAGCAGTTGGGTCGCCACGGTCAGGTTCATGGGCAACAACAGGCCGGTAGCCTGTCCGCCGCCCCAACCCTGTCCCTTCAGCGGGGGCAGAGGCCGCCCTTCCACCCAGTCAAATAGCCGTTGTTGGGACCAGACTGGTTCGGCAGCCAGCGTTGTCAATAGCGGCCCGTGGACTCCAGAGATCCCCCGTTGGCTGAGACTGAGCAGCAGACTGGTGATGTCGGAAAAACCAATCAACCACTTAGGATCGGTCTGGGGCCAGGACCAGTCTTCCAACAACCGGGCTCCCCCCCAACCACCACGGGCACAGAGGACACCCCGACAGTCGGGGTGGATGAGAGCCTGCCACAATTGCTGGCGTCGGCTCAGGTCCGTTCCAGCCAGATAGCCCCAGCAGTCCTCCACACCGGGCATCAGGTCCACCCGATAGCCCCGCGATCGCCAAATTTCGACGCCCTGATCAAAGGCAGTTCGTTCTCGCAACGCCCCACTGGGAGCCACAACATGCAACAAATCGCCCGGTTTCAGGGGCGCAGGCGGTTGACACAACAGCATGACCGATCCGCAATCAAAGGAGCAGGTCTAGCTTACCGAAAATCCAACGGGCAATTACCCCAAAGCCATTAAGTTAGCCTGGTTGCTGGTTGAGCATGGCCTCAATCTGTGCAGGCATATAGCAATCCTAAATGACTTGTGAACGACTGAATGGTGAAAGGGCTTTGTGAGAAGGATTTCCTGCGGAAACCTTTCACAATCCTGATCGGATCGCTATAGAAGCTGCGATCGCTAAACTTGGCAACCAACACGAGCATAGAGTTAAGGAATGTATACTCGGCCTACCCCCAGATAATTCTCGATTTCAAGCAGAATTTCAACCAAACGACTGGCGCATTGCTCCCGATAAATCTGCTCGTCAAGACGCTCTTTATTACCAATTGTCACAACGGGAAGTGATTGCAGGCTATTGTTTTCCCGAATCACTTGCTCCAAAGAATCATCACCCTTCATGTTTCGGTTTGCGGTCAGAATAATCATCTGCTTTGTTTGAGCGACCTGCCAAACCAGACGATCAGTGCTGTTTTCGAATAAGCCAACTTCCTCAGATCCAACAAATTGAATTGGTATCAGTTCGAGCCATCCTTCAGCCGCTATCGTGCCCCACAGTAATGCGCTTGTCCTCTCAAGTTGTAATCGATCAAAAAATTCATATCTTGGACTTAAGCCTGTCTTTCCAAGCTTGAAGTTTGGCGCGGATAGCTTCTTGTCCTGGTTTCGAAGGCATTGCATGCAGGCGGTTAAAGTGTTTTCGATTCCGCTCTTCCCAATAGTGCCGATTATCTTCTGCAGTTTGTAACACTTGCTGATACTCAGTTTCTACTTCTGCCTGATTGGCTTGTATGTAGGAGAGCGCAGCATCTACTTGAACGTCTGTGAGGCAGAGCTTTTCCCGAATGAGCTTTGCAGGATAACCAGCCGTGAAATAATCCATCACATCATAAAGAGTGATGCGGGTTCCTGCGATCGTCAGTCCACGTTCTGTACGAATGATGGCTGCTTGACCATTTGATGTAGGGAGCATATTCAATAAATCCATTAAACTAATCCCATGTTACCGACGCTGACTCAAATCCAGTTTGGCCCGCAACTCCTCTTTAATGCGGCTAAGGATGGAGGCTTCATCCAGAGAGGCCAGGATCCGGGTCACCACAGACTTAGGTCCATCCGGTCCCCAGGTGGCGCCGTTGGCTAGATAGGTCTTGGTGATCTGACCAATGGCATAGGAAGAGACGCCACCCACGCCGGCCTGGGTGATGGCAACCGACGCATAGGCCGCCAGGGACACTCCGCCGGTGGCGGGAGCTGCCAAGCCCAAGAGCCCTTTGAGTGAACTCAGGCCCAGATTGGCTAGCAGCTCACTGGCGCTGATGCCGCCCATGGTCAGGGCAATCTTTTGCAGCAAACTTAGGGCTCCCTGCTGGGTCATGGCCATACCGTAGAGCCTGGACAGGGAGAGAATCATGGCCACGTCAACCACGGCACTGCTGACAATGTCCACCACGGTTAACGGATTCAGAGCGATCGCCACGGCTTTGGTCATGACGCTATTCCAGATGATGCGGTTGGCGCTTTGGTCACGAATCTCGATTTTGCGCTCAACAATTCGCTCATTCACATCATCGGCAAACAGCATGGTGTTGAGAGCAACCAGGGCTTTGCCCTCCCGGTGCAGGATTTCCAGGATTTTCAGCTTCAAATCCTCGATCTGGGCGGTGCCGGTACTGAGGTGAGCCGCCATACTGCCATCGGGTCGGCGGACAGCTCTGGCGACCAGGGGAGAGGCGGCTGCCATGACAATCTCATCCGGTGACAGTAATTCCTTCACCCGCTCATCCCGAATTTTTTGGTAAATCGCCAAGCGATCTGCCTCTGGGTACTGATCAATCTTGTTGAACACCAGCAGAATAGGCTTGCTCTCGTTCCGCAGATCCGACAAGGCCTGGAACTCAACCTTAGTCATGTCGCCAGCCACAATGAACAGGATCAGGTCTGCCTGTTGAGCCACCTGACGGGCCATGGCTTCCCGTGCTTCCCCATGCACTTCGTCAATGCCAGGGGTGTCAATTAGCTCGATATGGGACTGGCCTACACTGGGCAGGGCTACGCGCACTAGGGAGAGATCGCTACCCGCGATCGCCTCCTGCGTGACATTCCAATTGGCCGTCTGATAGGTACGGGTGACACCGTGGATCGGGCCAGTTTCAAACACCGCTTCCCCCAGCAGGGCATTCAGCAGGGATGATTTGCCCCGGCCCACCATGCCAAAAGCGGCAATATGGACCACCCGGTGCTCCAATTTATCCATCATGAATTGCAGCCCGCCAATTTCTGGTTCCAACCCCCGCCGTTCAGCAGAGTTCAGATCCAGATTCTCAATCAGGTGCTGCAAAGCCGTTTGGGCCTGTCGATAATTCAGCTCTGCCTGGATGTCATCAAAACTGAGGATGGCCTCATCCAGTTCATGGCTCAAGGCTTGTAGCTGAGGGTTTTCAACCTCCGGAGAATGCTCAGACATGGCAATTCTTGTTAGACAGCCTGATTAGGGTGACTTTCCTGATCCTAGTTACAGGGGCTGCTTTTGTGTGTATCCGGCGATCGGTCAGGCAGGCAAGGTCAATCGCTGACCAACCCGTGGGACTGCTCTCGGTCCAAGGCAGAGCCTGCCTCCGCTAGTAATCTGGCCAAGCTTCTTCAGGCGGAGCGGGCGCTGCAGATGTAGACTGGTCTCCCCGCTTGGTAAGCGGAACTTCGTTGGTTGAAGACGGCAGGCTGACTGCGGACAAAGTTCCCGGAGAACGGGGGGAAGAGACAGCGGTTGGAAATTCGTGAACCTCATCGGCAAGCGGTCGAGGACTCACGCCATTGGTTTCTGGTGATGGGGCGCTGTCGGTTGGCTGAGCCGCGATCGGCGGCTGAACGGGTAGGTCGGCAACGGAGTGATTGGAACTGGGACGCTGCTCCAACTGCTCTGGATAGTTAGCAGGTAGTTCAAATTCAGAACGGGTCGGGGGCAGTCGATCCGGCGATCGCCGTGGCGGTGTGGGCTTTTGTGGCCCGGTTAAGGTTTTCCAGGCAGCTTTCAAGCCAACCACGGCACTGCGGGTTCCAGCTTTTACTTTCTGGGCCTGACTGCGGACCTGACTTAAACTTTGATCGACCTGTTTCACGACATTACCTGCGCTTTGAACCCCTTCGCTAACATCGTCGGTCAAGTCGCTGATCTCCATGCCAGTCAAGCGGATGGACTGTAGAGTGGGTGGAAACTCCCGACGCAGGGTCTCAAATAGCTTTTCAGCACTCCGGGCTGCCCGGGCTAAATCCATCATGGCTGGAATGGCCACAACAACCATAACCGTCAAACTGACGGTAACGAATAGGAGAGATAGGACGAGCCAGAAGAGAGGATCGGTCACAATACTGGCCTATCGCGAGTGGTCATGGACAGGAGAGCGAGACTCTTTGGGAAGATTGGCTGGCGGTTTTTGAGACAGTTCTAGATCCTGTTGAGTCGCCTCTATACCGGCAGAAAGCGCATCCTTTAAGCGGGTTAGGGTTGAGTCCCAATTGCGCAGGGCCGAGTCAGAGAGCCGATCAGCCTGCACCTGCATGGTTGACGACAAGTCCTCGGCCAGATTCGGTAAGGCATCGGCAGACTTTTTCAGCAGTTTCCGGGTTTCACGGCCGGATCGAGGAGCTAGCAACAGCCCAGTCACAGCCCCAACCACGCCACCAATCAGTAGTCCTGCAATAAATATTCCAGAGCGATTGTTTGACATAAGTGCGTCCTAGGTCACTTTCTAATCTACCGAAGTCTTGACCAATCAGGTCCGAAATGGGTCAGGAAGCTGCTGCCACTTTATGTTATAGCCTTGATATTATGGCCTTGATCGCCAATGGTTTTTACTTTTGACTTTTGGAAGTCGATCGACGACGACTGGCTGCGGCCTTGGGTAACAGCGGCAAACGCCCTTGCAGGAGCAGGTTACCCAGCCCAAGCAACGTCATCGCTTGCTGAGCCCGCTGCACCTTAACCTCCAGAACCCGATACTTGTCTCGCAGCAAACGGGACCCAGCTTTGCCTTTGTAGATGAAGTCGGGAGCCCCATACAACACCTGATGAACCGACCGCTCAGCCGACAGTAATGCATCGGATGCCTGAATTAACCGCCGCCGGAGTTTCCAGATCTTCTGGGCAATGAACAGGTAAAGACAACCCAGGGCGAAATTGACAACAACAGCAAAAATCAGCATCCTGGCTCGTTCACAATGCAAAGAACAGGTTTCTAGACTCCCAAAGAGTCGGGGGCACAATTCAGTGCCAGTTGATTAGAGTCTAGCAAGGTAACTGGCACGGCTGACAATGCCGCTCTCCTAATTAATGCCGTTCCCCCATTGTAGTGAATGAACCAATTGTCAATGAATGCAACAGGCGATCGCGAGCCGGGAGATCCCAGGCATAATCAACAGAGCCTCACATCTATCCACTCAACCCTTCTCTACGGACGATGGTTCAGTCAGCCCCCTCTCTGCTATACGTCAATCCCACCAGCGGCAATGACAGCGGCACTGGCGCCCAAAACTCGCCGTTTAAGACCATCACACGAGCCTTAAAACAGGCGGCGTCCGGTACCCGGATTCAGCTATCCACTGGCACCTATCAGGACACCAGCGGCGAGATTTTTCCCCTGGTAATTCCGGCTGGAGTGGTGGTGGTAGGCAACGAAGCAACCAAAGGCCAGGGCATCTTGATTCAGGGCAGTGGTCGCACCCTCAGCCCCACCTTTGCTGGCCAGAACATCACCATCCGAATGGAAAACAACGCCCAATTGCGGGGAGTCACCGTTACCAATCCAGTAAGCCGGGGCACAGCCGTCTGGATTGAATCGACCAATCCAGTGGTGGCCAACTGCACTTTTACCCAGTGCCTGCGGGAAGGTGTATTTGCCACTGGTACGGCCAAGCCCACCGTAATCGATAACGTGGCGGTGCAAAATTCGGCCAACGGGTTCTCCATTGTGCGGGACGCCAAAGGAGAATGGCGGGGCAACGTTTGTCGGGATACGGGCTTTGGCTTTGCCGTGGGGGATAATGCCGCACCCCTGCTGATCGGCAATCAGTTGGCCGACAACCGGGCCGGAGTGGTGGTGGGTGGGGCGGCCCGCCCAGTGTTGCGGAACAACCTACTGGAACGATGTCAACAGACCGGCCTGGTAGTTTTGGAAAGGGCGTTGCCGGATCTGGGCAATACCCAAGACCTGGCGGGCAATATTTTTCGCAGTAACACCCAGTTTGATATTCAAAACAGCACCAACCTGACTGTTATCTGTGTGGGCAATGAGCTGGATTTGCAAAAACTCCAGGGACCCATTGAAATCCGCCAGGCGGATGGCAGCGTCATACCCACGCCCTCTCCTACACCAACACCGACCCCCACCCCTACTCCTCCGGGGGCCCTCAACGACATTAAGGGACACTGGGCGGAGCAATTTATTCTGGGTCTGGTCGGCCAGGGATATATCAGCGGCTTCCCAGATGGCAGCTTCAAACCAGATGCACCGCTGACCCGGGCCCAGTATGCCGCCCTGATTGCTCGCACCTTCGACCAGAATCTGATCCGGCCAGCCACCAATTTTATTGATGTTCCTCCCTCTTTCTGGGCCTATAACGCCATTATCAAGGCCAACCGGATGGGCTTTATTTCCGGCTTCCCGGACAATTCCTTCCGACCGGATCAGAATTTGACCCGAGTGCAGGCGATCGTGTCTCTGGTGAATGGGTTGAACTTTACTGGTGGGGTGTTGGATGTGCTGCGCTACTATCGCGATCGCGTCCCCATCCCCGACTATGCCAGGGACGAGGTGGCAACCGCCACCCAGCGACGGATGGTGGTCAACTATCCCCTCTTGACTGAACTGAACCCCATGCGCGACATCACCCGCGCAGAAGTGTCGGCGCTGATCTATCAAGCCCTGGTGGCCCTGAGCCGCTTACCAGCTCTTGTTTCTCCCTATATTGTCCAGGTGGATGTGCCACCGCCGCTGTTCACCGACATTACCGGTCATTGGGCTGCCGAATTTATCCAGGGTCTGGGCAGTCAGAATCTGATCAGTGGCTTTGAAGACGGCAGTTTTAGACCGGATATCGGTATCAACCGGGCCCAATATGCCGCCTTAATTGTCAGTGCTTTTAATCCCACGCCATTGCGGGATCCGATTCGATTCAGCGATGTGCCAGCGGATTATTGGGCCAGACCGGCGATCGAGCAAGCCTATCGGGGCGGGTTCATTTCCGGTTTTCCAGATGGCACTTTCAAACCCAATGATTCAGTGTTGCGGCTGCAAGTTTTGCTGTCTCTTGTCAGCGGCTTGAAGATATCACCAGGGGATGTCAGCACCCTCAGCGCCTATGACGATCGCAATGCCATTCCCCCAAATGCCCAGGATGAAGTCGCAGCAGCCACCAAAGCCCGATTAGTGGTCAACCACCCCAATGTCCGCCAGCTCAATCCCCAGCGGGCTGCCACGCGGGCGGAAGTGGCGTCAATGGTCTATCAGGGGCTGGTACGGTCTGGACGGATAGCGGCGGTTTACTCACCCTACATTGTTTCGGTTTAGATGATTTCAGTTGAGACAGCTTCAGCTTAGATAGTTTTGGCTTAGCCAGTCAGCTCATGGTGCAATCTTCCCCTACCCTGCTGTATGTCAACCCGGTTGCTGGTAATGACCGCAACAGTGGAAGCCAAACCGCTCCCTTGAAGACCATTCGGCGCGCCCTGGAATTGGCGGTTACCGGCAGCCGCATTCAACTGGCAGCAGGAACCTATCAAGCCACGACCGGCGAAACCTTTCCCCTGGTGCTGCCCGCCGGAGTGACCCTGGTGGGCAATGAGTCCACTAAAGGCAATGGCATTGTGATTCTGGGAGGTGGTCAGTTTACCAGTCCCATCTTTGCAACACAGAACACCACCCTGCGGTTGGAAAGCAATGCCCAACTCCGGGGGGTGACGGTGACCAATCCAGAGCGGTTAGGAACAGGCGTCTGGATCGAATCAAGCAGCCCGGTAGTGGTCAACTGCACCTTGACCAATTGCAAGCGGGAAGGCATTCTGGCCACTGGCACAGCCAATCCCGTAGTGACGGACAACGTGGTGCTGCGGAATGCGGCCAGCGGCTTTTCTATTGTGCGGAATGCCAAAGGGGAATGGCGGCGCAATGTCTGTCGGGAGACGGGCTTTGGCATTGCCATTGGCGATAGTGCGGCTCCGCTGCTGACGGATAATCAGGTGTCGGACAATCGGGCTGGGATTGTGCTCAACCGATCCTGTCGACCGGTGCTGCGCAATAATCTGGTGGAACGCAGTCAGGAAGCCGGTCTGGTCATAACCGAAAAGGCGATGCCGGATCTGGGGCGACGGCAGGATCCGGCAGGTAATATTTTTCGAGAGAGCGTCCGGTGGGATATTCAGAATGGCACACCTGGAACGGTGCTGTCCGTTGGCAACCAGGTTAACCCAATGAAAGTGCAAGGGGCGATTGAATTGGGCGTCAGCGACTTGCCGCTGGCCACACTGGTGCTGGCCCCCTTGGCCCCCACGCCGACCCCCAGTCCCACTCCTACGCCAACCCCGACGCCGACCCCAACCGTCCCAGCCGATGGCTTTGCCGATACCCGCGGCCATTGGGCTGCTGGCTTCATTCAGGGACTGGTCCGCCAGGGGTATATCAGTGGCTTTCCAGATGGCAGCTTTAAACCGGATGCGCCGCTGACCCGAGCCCAGTATGCAGCGATGCTGGCTCGCACCTTTGATCTGCCCCTGACCCGCCCTGCCACTAATTTTGTCGATGTGTCCCCAACCTTTTGGGCCTACAGCGCCATTGCCAAGGCCAATCGCATGGGCTTTATTGCCGGCTATCCCGACAGTTCCTTTCGGCCTGACCAGAATTTGACACGGGTGCAGGCGATCGTGGCGCTGGTGAATGGGTTGGGATTAAGCGGCGGAGTGCTGGATGTGCTGTCGGTCTATGGCGATCGCAGCCAGATTCCCAACTACGCTGGCGATGAAGTGGCGACGGCAACCCAGCGGCGCATTGTGGTCAACTATCCCGATGTGCACCAGTTGGAACCCCTGCGCGACATCAGCCGGGCCGAGGTGTCGGCGCTGATCTATCAAGCCCTGGTGGCGCTCAATCGGGCTCCTGCGATCGCTTCTACGGCGATTGTCCAGATGGATGCGCCCACCACCGCCTTTACCGATATCCAGGGCCACTGGGCGGCGGAATTTATTCAGCGCATGGCCAGTCAGAACTTTGTCAGCGGCTTTGCCGACGGCAGTTTCCAACCCGATGCCAGTATCAGTCGGGCCCAATACGCCGCCATCGTCGCCCGTGCCTTCAACCCTGGTCCCCGCCGAACTGCCATCCAGTTTCCCGATGTGCCAGCCAATCATTGGGCCAGACCCGCGATCGACCAGGCCTATCGGGGGGGATTCATTTCCGGCTTTCCCGATGGCACCTTCCAACCCGACCAAAATGTCCTGCGACTGCAGGTCTGGCTGTCCTTAGTCAGCGGCCTCAGTTTACCCGTTGGCGATATGGCCCTTTTGAGTGCCTACGATGACCGGGGAACAATTCCCCCAAACGCCCAGGACGAAGTGGCAACGGCAACCCAGAGCCGTCTGGTGGTGAATTACCCCAATCTACGACAGTTGAACCCGCTGCGGCAGGCCACCCGAGCAGAGGTGGTGGCCACGGTCTATCAAGCGCTGGTGCAAGCGGGCCGGATGGCAGCCATCAGCTCGCCTTACATCGTGCTGGGTCAACCCTAAGAAATTCCGGCTGATTTGTCAGCACTCCCTACGCGATCGCCTATTGTCAATACGACGTGACACACAGGACAAGAGACCGTGAACGGACAAAGACCGAGTTGGTTAACCACTGTTGGACTGGTACTGGCGGGCATTGTTGTCCTTCTGGGCTTGAATTCATTTGTCGTAATCAATCCAGGAGAAGCAGGGGTTTTGAGCATTTTAGGCAAGGCTCAGGATGGCGCCCTGTTGGAGGGAATTCACCTGAAGCCGCCCCTGATTTCTACCGTAGACATCTACGATGTGACCGTACAAAAGTTTGAAGTGCCGGCCCAGAGTTCCACTAAAGACTTGCAGCAACTGACGGCCAGCTTTGCCATCAACTTCCGCCTAGATCCAACACAAGTGGTGGAAATCCGGCGGAAGCAAGGCACGCTGCAAAACATTGTGGCCAAGATTATCGCTCCCCAAACCCAGGAATCCTTCAAAATCGCCGCTGCCCGTCGCACCGTAGAGGAGGCGATTACCAAGCGGGATGAACTGAAGCAGGACTTTGATGCGGCCTTAGGGGGGCGCCTGGAAAAGTACGGCATCATTGTGCTGGACACCAGCGTGGTAGACCTGACCTTCTCGACCGAATTCTCGAAAGCAGTCGAAGAGAAGCAAATCGCCGAACAACGGGCCCAGCGAGCTGTTTATATCGCCCAGGAAGCCGAACAGGAAGCGGAAGCCAACGTCAACCGGGCCAAAGGCCAGGCTGAAGCCCAACGCCTGCTGCGAGAAACCCTGACGCCGGAACTGTTGCAGAAGCAGGCGATCGAAAAATGGGACGGTCGGTTTCCTACAGTGATGGGTGGCGGCAACACCGTACCCTTTATTAATCTGGATCCGAGCAAACTCAGCAAATAAAACATCCGCCTGACCGGCGGGCTCTCCCTACCGGGGCGGATTGCACCAGCCTGCCCCAGTCATCCAAGTAGTCCGCCTGGATAGATTGAATGAAGAAACGGGCTGCTGGCAACAGATTTGGCATGAGATAGACAAGCTATCAATTTTCAACAGGGGAGCGAGTCTTGCCGCCGTTTTTCCTCTCACATCATCAAAGTTTTGCTCAACTCCAATCGCCATCTAGTCAGTCAACGGCTATCCGCTTAAGGCGGGATGGATTAGAGGATACAAAAAGGAACTGCGTTCCTTTTTGTCCCGCTTTGCGGTGGTAGCCCAGTCAACTATTTTGATTCTTTCTCATCACAAAGAACAGATAGCCCCGAAGGCATTAAGCAACGCTTTCGGAGCTATCTAAACTAACAGTTGATTTGTCAAATGGCACGAACTAAATATGCTAGCAGCATCCAGAACGGTCTCTGTGAGGGATCTCCTCTCTTCTGTTGATATAGCTAGAGATGCTTCAATGCCGTCGTTTGTGTAAACATTCGCCTCTGGGCATCGATCGCAGTGCTCCCTATCGTTGGGTTGAGGAAATATCAACAACCTGGTTGAATGCTGCTTCCCTTGACGAGATAGATTCAGACGTTAAATCGATAACGAACCTCCTCTTTAACGTAGGCTGAACTATTCGATTTGAATGAGAAGCATCAACGCTTCTTGTTATTTAGAATACTCCCCTGCTATAGCAATTTCCAGCATTGAAATTAAAGTTTACCGAAATGGGAGTACGCCAGAGTTTTAGAACAAAAAAGCGCCACCCAAAGGGCAGCGCTTCCATCACACACTAAACAGAATGCTTAGAACTTAGCCATTGATGGCAGGAGCTTGCAGCGCAACCGGAGTCGCTTCACCAGCCGCC
>CAZBTL010000055.1:0-17846 GCA_964494755.1 uncultured bacterium
GTTTAAACGGACTTAGTTCTGTTAGCCCGCAATTCATTGCAGGGCGGGTTGTTGCGAGAGGTGCAAGATCTCAGCTAGCCTACTTGTTCAACTTGAGGGGAAGATTGTGGCTGTTTCACACTGCTAACTTCCATTGAGATCGCTCCCTGGTTTCCAGGTTTCTTTCTATAACGAAAGAAGGAGGAACTGATCCATCGCTTCATTCCATCCTCCTTACGGTTCAGGTGTAACAGGAGGTGTTCTGAATGGAACGATTTGATTATGTGATTTTAGGAGCTGGTTTGGGCGGTCTTTCTGCTGCCGCCTGTCTGAGCCATCAGGGCTATCGGGTTGCGGTTTTGGAAAAACACTACCTACCCGGTGGCTGCTGCCACACCTTCGATTACGGCCACTATCGCTTTTGTGCTGATGTTCACTATATTTCCCAATGTGCACCAGGGCAAACGATCGCCCGCTTTTTTGACTATATTGGGCGGGATATGTCCTTTAACCGTCTCGATTCGGCCTGCATTGACCGCGTCATTACCGCCGATGCTGATTTCTGCATTCCCCTGGGTTGGGACAATTTACGGCAACGGTTGCTGACCGAATTTCCGGCCGAAGCGATCGCCATTCACCGCTATTGCGATGAGATCCAGCACCTGCATCAGCAAATTCGTCAGTTGACCCAGCAGGTACGTTGGTATGACCAGAAGTGGACCGACTGGCTAAAATTGCCGCAGTTCTGGCATCTCTTCTCCCGCCGCAACTGGACGCTGCAAGACCTGTATAACCACGTAGGTCTATCTCCCAAGTTGCAGGCTATCCTGGCCGGTCAAAGTGGTGACTATGCCCTGCCACCAGAGGAAATTGCCCTATTAACCCATACGTCCCTGGTATGGGACTATTCCGAAGGAGCCTACTATCCCACCCATCATTTCAAACACTTCGTTGATACCATTGTTGCAGCCATTACAGAGAGCAGTGGCGTAGTTCAGTTGTCTACCCCGGTTGAACGTATCCAGGTTCGCGATCGCCGGGTCGAAAGTGTCACCGCCAACGGCACAGTTTACACCGCCAGTCGCGCCTTTATCAGCGACCTGGACCCCAAATTAACCGTGCAACTGATGCAAAATCCAGATGCCCTGAGTTGGCAGGAATATCGGCGGCTGACCGATTATGATTACTCGGCCAGTGCCTTTAACCTGTACCTGGGCCTGGACAGCCGGTTTGAGCCGGAACGGTATGGCCTGGGTAATTGGAATGTCTGGTACTATCCCACTGGCGATTTGAATGCAGCCTATCGTCGCCAACTGGCCGATGACCTGAGCCATCCCTGGCTGTTCCTATCCTGTCCCACCCTCAAGTCATCCGAACCGGGGATGGCTCCAGCAGGACATCATATTTTAGAAGTGGCGACGGTCTGTCCCTATGAACCATTTGCCAACTTGAAAGCTGCTGACCCCAAGGCTTACAAAGCTAAAAAGCGGGCTGTGTATGAACAAATGATGATCAGCCTGCGGGAGCTGATTCCCGATGTGGATCGCTTCATTCGCATGAAGGTCTACGGCACGCCGACCACCAGTGAGTTCTTCCTGGGACAGCCTCAGGGCAATATTTACGGTGCGAAATTAATCCCCCGACAGGTTGGCCTGAACCGGCTGGGTTACCGCACTGAATTGCCCAACCTGTTCCTGGTGGGGGCCAGCGCTGGCTATCCCAGTGTGCCCGGTGTCATTGGCAATGGCATGGATGTGGTAGAACTGCTGACCGGCGAGACTGTCTGGGGTCGGGGAGTAATGCCTAGCTAGGAGTAACAGTGAGCCGTTTTTACAACCAATATCCGATCTCAAATGCAACTGATTCAACAAGTCTCGGCGTTGCTAGAGATGCGGACAGCAGGTTTACAGCGGGAAGATGCCACACGCCTGGAAAGCGTGGCCTACCAAATCCATAATGTATTCAGCCGCATTTTTTGCTTCACAAGCCCAAAGCCCGTGCTCCCTGGTAGAAGAGAAAACTGGAGATCCAGGCTAACCCCAGGGACCAGGCGATCGCCAGCAGGGCAAATCGCATACTCTTGGACTCACTTTTTAAGACTGCAATAGTGGATAGGCAGGGGACGTACAGCAAGGTAAATAGCATGAAGCTGTAGGCCTGGACCCAATCAATCTCCTGGGCGATCGCCCGGGCCAGATCGGCTCCCTCGGCTTGACTGTAGATGACAGCCAGACCGCCTAAGACAATCTCTTTGGCGATGAAGCCGAAAAACAGGGCAACGGTCAACTGGGGGTTAATGCCCAGGGGTGCAAAGATGGGGTGCATGGCCTGACCAATCATGCCCGAAAGCGTTTCGGGACTGGCTGTGGGCACATTGGTTGGCAGATTATTCAGCAGCCAAATTGCCACCACACCCAAAATGATGAACCGCCGCGACCAGAACCAAAAGTGTTTCACCTCGCACCAGGCTCGCACCAGCATTTGTTTGAAGGTGGGAAATCGATAGGGAGGAAGTTCCAGTACCAGCGGCTCATGGCTGGAAAACCGTCCCTTGAACAGGGCGGCGGTGAGAATGGCGGCGGCAAAACTCATTAGATACAGGCTAAAGATGACCCGTGGGGCCATATCGGCGGCAAACATCGCCGTAGCCATAAACATAAAGACATTGAGTCGGGCTGAACACAGGGAAAAGGGAATCACCAGCATCGACAGCATCCGCAACCCGGGCGATCGCATGACGCGGGTGCCCAAAATGGCGGGCACATTACAGCCAAACCCCATTAGCGACATGACGAAGGAGCGCCCATCTAGCCCCAGACGCTCCATCAGGGCATCCATGAGAAATGCGGCACGGGAAAGATAGCCGCTGTCCTCCACGATCGCCATGCAGAGAAAAAACAAGAAAATGACCGGCAGAAATGCCGCCACTGTGCCAACGCCTTCATACAAGCCATCCAGCAAAAATCCCTGCACGAAAGTGGGTAGGGGAGCCAGCAATGGCTCTAGCGCGACCCCTCGAAACCAGGCCAGGCTGTTGCCGAGTAGTTCCTGAACCGGAGCGCCGAGGGCGTAGATGGTCTGGAAGACCAGGTACATCGCAGCAAAAAAAAGCGGCAATCCCCAAGCTGGGTGCAGCAAAACCCGATCCAGCCGACTGGTTAAGCGATCGGAAAGCTGCAAGGGCATTTGCACGGCACCATCCAGCACCGCCTGAATGTCGGCGCTTAGTTGTTGATCGGGTAACAGGCACTCCTCTAACTGGTTCGCCTGAACAGGCGCATCCTGTTGTCGCAGAGTTTCTGCGATGGTCGCGATCGCAGCCGCATATCCGGCACCATACTTGGCACTGATTGGTAGAACGGGCATACCCAACCGCTCGGACAAAACCTCTGGTTGCACCTTGACGCCGAAGCGGGCTGCTTCATCCACCATATTCAGCAGCAGCACTGCCGGTAAGCCCACCTGCTTGACTTGCAGCGGCAGAATTACTTGGCGATCAATCTGCGAAGCATTGAGAACCAGTAGCACTAAATCCAACGGCGCACTTTCCAGAAACCGCCGCACTACCCCTTCATCTTCAGAAAAACCACGCAGATCATAGATACCTGGCAGATCTACCACCTCGACAAAGTCATCCCCCAGTTTGACCTTGGCCTGCAACAGATCAACCGTAATCCCTGGCCAGTTGCCGATATGGGCATGGGAACCTGTGAGGCGATTAAAAAAAGTGGACTTGCCAGTATTGGGCATTCCGAGAACTGCAATGCGCTTCATTCAGCCTTACCCGATGATGGATGCGACATGGACCTTGCAGGCATCACAGTGGCGCAACATCACTTCTGTCATGCGAATGCGGATGTGTAAGGGACCGGATAGCCAACCCCGCCGCAAGAGCTGAATTTCCTGCCCCCGGTGAAAACCCAAGGCGTAAAGGCGGCGTTCTAGCCCAGACTCAAGATTCAAGTCAACAATTTTGGCAGACTGACCGGGCTTGAGACTGGCAAGGTTGGTGGTAGGCATAGGTGATGTGGGCATTGCAGATTTATTGCCATTAATTCTCAATATACAGCAACTAGCTCTGGGAAGATAGCTTCTAGGGCTTTAACCCAGAAGTTTTTATAGCTATCTAGCAATATACAAAAAGAATAAAACTATTTGATTTATTTGTTTCAGGAGTAAAAAGTAGTTGCTAATCTCTGTGTGCTGGAGAATATGGCAATCCTAAATGATTTGTGAACGGCTGGATGTTGAAAGGGCTTTTTGAGAAGGATTTCCTGCGGAAACCTTTCACAATCCTGACTCGGATCGCTATCGGTTGGGTTTTGGCTGCTCGCCTGGGAGTGTGCTGGTGAGTTGGGTTGGCCATGCCTAACGCCGTTTCCTCTTCCTGAATCCTGAAGAAAGCCTGTAAATTAGACGGATTTGACGGCCGGTCTCTTGCTCCAATGGGAGTGAACCTGTTACGAAATATGGAACAACTGTAACAACTATTCAAACTGCCATTCGGAATCATCATGTCAGACTTCTTTTCCGATACGGTTGCCCTGTCACGCATCCAGTTTGCTCTGACGGCTATCTTTCATATGTTGTGGCCTGTTTTAACCACGGGTATGGCCATTTATCTGGTCATCATTGAAGGGCTATGGCTAAAAACCCGCAATCTGGATTACTACCACCATGCACGCTTCTGGTCCAAGCTCTATGTCCTCAACTTTGGGATCGGGGTGGCATCGGGTTTGCCAATGGCCTTTCAGTTTGGCTTGAACTGGGCCCCCTTTTCGGAAGCAGTGGGTGACTTTTTCGGGACGGTTCTGGGCTTTGAAGGCACCATGGCTTTCATGCTGGAAGCTAGTTTCCTGGGCATCATGCTGTTCGGGTGGGAGCGGGTGCCGCCGGTAATCCATTTCATTGCCACGATTCTGGTGGCCTTTGGGGCCAATCTGTCCACCTTCTGGATTTTGGCTGCCAATTCCTGGTTGCAAACGCCTGCCGGTGGGGTTTTTGTGAATGGCAAGTTTGTGGTTCAGGACTACTTCCGGGCGATCGCCAATCCCTTTATGGTGAACAGCTTTCTCCACATGTTCTTTGCCACATTGGAAACATCCCTGTTTGTTATTGGCGGCATCAGTGCCTGGTATGTGATTAATCAGCGGCATCCGGCATTCTTTGGTCGCTCTCTCAAAGTCGTGCTGGCCTTAGCGATCGCGATCGCGCCCCTGCAAATTTTTGTTGGGCACTTGAGTGCAGAACAGGTTTATCACTATCAACCGGCCAAATTAGCAGCCATGGAGGCTCTCTGGGAGACAGTTCCAGCCGGACAACCAGCCGATTGGAGTTTGGTTGCTTTGCCCAATGATCAAGCAGAGCGAAACAATTGGGAAGTCAAAGTTCCTGGGCTTTTAAGCTATCTACTGGAAATCAAACCGGCCCTGGGGAATCCGATTCAGGGCTTGAAGGAATGGCAGCCAGCGAACCGTCCCCATATGGTTGGTCTGATTTATTATTCCTTCCGCATTATGGTGGCGATTGGGCTGTTCTTTGCTGCCCTGATGTCAGTTAGCGTCGTTCAATGGCTGCGTGGAAAACTATCGCCCGATGCGATCGCCCAGCAAAAGTGGTTGCTGCGAGGCTGGATATTAGCTGCTCCCCTGGGCTACCTGGCCGTTGAAACTGGCTGGATTGTGCGTTGTGTTGGCCGTCAGCCCTGGATTGTCTATGGGCAAATGCGCACTGTTGAGTCTGCGTCCCATCTGCCAGCAGGAGAGGTTTTGTTTTCCCTGGTCGGGTTGACCAGTATGTATCTCGTCTTCTTTACGGCGGCCCTCTATTTTGGCAGCCGCATTGTCCGGATCGGGCCTAACTTGGAGTTGCCTGCTCCGGCTGTTGTTGGTCAACCCAAACTGGACCCGGCTCAACATGAGCGTGATCACCGTCCTGCAGAAGCACAGCAGTAGGAGTTTTACAATGGACCCGCTACAACCTCTACAGCAGTTTCTACCCCAGGTCTGGTTTTTTATCCTGGGCCTATTCTTATTTTTGTACGTCTTGCTGGATGGCTTTGACCTGGGCGTTGGCATTCTATCCCTAACTGCCTCCAGCG
Source organism: uncultured bacterium (assembly GCA_964494755.1). Lineage (GTDB taxonomy): Bacteria > Cyanobacteriota > Cyanobacteriia > Leptolyngbyales > Leptolyngbyaceae > CAZBTL01. Next base: position 6,080 of record CAZBTL010000055.1, read on the forward strand.
AGGAGCGCCGCAGCATATTGATGACCAGCCTGGGCAACGTTTGGGATGCCAACGAAACCTGGTTAGTGTTAATGGGAGGTTCCCTGTTTGGGGCTTTCCCCCTGGCCTACGCCACCATTTTGAACGCTCTGTATCTGCCCGCTGTGATTATGGTGGTAGGTTTGATCCTACGAGCAGTCTCCTTTGAGTTTCGCGAAAATGCTGAACGCAAATTCATCTGGAACATCACCTTTGGCCTGGGTAGCTTTCTGGCGGCTCTGGGACAGGGCTTTGCCTTGGGAAGCGTGTTTGAGGGAATTCAGGTGGATGCAGCCGGACATTTTGCAGGTGGCATCTGGGACTGGCTAACCTGGCGTTCAGTGCTAGTGGCTCTGACCTTGATTCAGGGATATGTGCTGATTGGCTCCACCTATTTGGTTTTGAAAACCTCTGGAGACCTGCAAAAGACCCACTACAAAACAGCCACCATTGCTACCTGGACCACACTGGCTGGGGCAGTGTTTATCACTGTTACAACCCCCATCTTTTCTGAACAGGCACGAAATTTGCTATTTGCTACCCCCAGGATTTATATTTTCGGGCTGATTCCGATTCTGGGAATCTTGCTGGTGGGGTTACTACTCCGCAGTCTGAAACGTCAGGAAGAGAATACGCCCCTGATCTGGACATTTCTAATTTTTGCCCTTTCTTTCATTGGCTTAGGCTTTGTCATTTTTCCCAATATCATTCCGCCCAGCGTTACGATTTATCAGGCAGCGGCTTCTCCTAGTTCGTTGGTTTTTATGCTTACGTTTATTGGATTTTTGATTCCAATTGTCTTGTCTTACAACATCTATAACTATGTTGTGTTCCGAGGCAAGGTTGTTGGTGATGTTTAGGAATTGTACAGGTTGGAAAAAGTCATGATGCGGCCCATCTTGCAAGAGCAGCTTAAAGTGTCCACGGTGCGATCGCCCTTCACGCCAGCAAAAGTGGACACAATGGTTGATACTTGTCTCTGGGGAGGCGTTTCCCAAGTGCGATCGCAGACGGGAGAGAGTCGAAGGCGCTAGAGTGAAACCATGAGTGAAAACAGCAGTGGTTACAAAATTGTTAGTGACAACCGGCAGGCCCGGTTCCAGTATGAGATTCTGGAGACCTATGAAGCGGGCATCGAGCTGAAGGGCACAGAGGTGAAATCCATTCGGGCGGGCAAAGTGAATTTGCGGGATGGCTTTGCCCTGATCCGGAATGGCGAGGTGTTGTTGATGAATGTCCATATTTCCCCCCACCAGACGACCGGCCAGGCCTTTAACCACGATCCGCGTCGCACCCGAAAGCTCCTGCTGCATCAGGCCGAAATCCGCAAGTTGACTGGCAAGGTTGAACAACAGGGTTTGACGCTGGTTCCCCTGAAGATGTATTTGAAGCGGGGCTGGGTCAAGGTCGATCTGGCGCTGGTGCGGGGTAAGAAACTGCACGACAAACGCGAGGATATCAAACGCCGGGAAGACCAGCGGGATATGGCCCGGGCGTTGAAAAATCGTTAGGTTCAGTGGGGCGAAGGTTTCATCCGCTTGTGACATATCTGTCATGCCATTGACAAAAGGCTTGCTTAGGATAAGCCATAGACTAAGCGATCGCTTCCCTTGCAGGACTTGACCAAGACTGCTGGCCGTTTAGAAGCGACCGCGATCGTCGGGTCATTGCGACAGGAACCTCAAATGAAAGCTGAACCAACCTATACCTCCCAGTCTTTACTGGTAAATGACGCCAAGTCAGTTACCCGTAAGCGATCGCCCATCGGTAAAATTTTGCCCGCCCTTGGCCTAGTAGCGCTGGGGGCTGGCGCAGCTTGGATGGGCGATCGGGTACTGCAGGCCCAGACGCCCTTCAATTCGCAACCCGTTACCGCTCCGATCAGCCGCTCCGAACCCCGGCTGCCCGTTAGCGGCGACAAAGCTCCAGTGGACAAATCAGTGGCATCGGCTCCGGCTAATTTCATTCAGGCAGCAGTGGACAAAACGGGTCCGGCGGTGGTGCGGATTGATTCAGCCCATGTCGTCACCAATTCCTTGCCGGATGCGTTCAACGATCCCTTTCTGCAGCAGTTTTTCGGTTCCCAGTCGCCGCCTTCCCGAGAAGTGCAGCGAGGAGTGGGGTCTGGCTTCCTGCTGAATCAGACTGGCGAAATTCTGACCAATGCCCATGTGGTGCAGGGCGCAGACACGGTCAAAGTGACCTTAAAGGATGGCCGCACGTTTAACGGCAAAGTGGTTGGGGCCGATCCAGTCACCGATGTGGCGGTGGTCAAGATCGAAGCCTCCGATCTGCCTACCGTGAATTTGGGCGACTCCGACCAGTTGAAACCGGGGGAATGGGCGATCGCCATTGGCAACCCACTGGGGCTGGACAACACCGTCACGGCAGGTATCATCAGTGCCACCGGTCGTTCCAGCGATAACGTGGGGGTGCCTAACGAACGGGTCAACTTCATCCAAACTGATGCTGCGATTAATCCGGGCAATTCCGGTGGGCCGTTGCTCGATGCCCAAGGCCAGGTCATTGGCATGAATACGGCCATTATTCAAAATGCTCAGGGCATTGGATTTGCCATTCCGATTAACACAGCCAGACGCATTGCCGAGCAGTTGATTGCCAAGGGCAAGGTGGATCATCCCTATCTGGGCATTGAAATGGTTCCCCTTTCGCCGGAGTTGAAGCAGCAGATCAACAATGATGCCAATGCCAACTTTACGGTCGAGCGGGATCAGGGTGTACTAGTGGTGCGGGTAGTACCGGACTCTCCAGCCGCCAAGGCTGGTTTACGCAGCGGCGATGTAATTGACCAGATTAATGGGCAGACAATCCGAGACGCCAGTACCCTACAGCAGCTCGTCGAAGGCAGTGCGGTGGGCAGTGCGTTGAACATCAGCCTATACCGCAACGGTCGGGCGATGACGCTATCCGTGCGGACTGGATCGTTACCAGCCGCCGGTCAACCAAGCTAACCCCTGGATGCAGTCCCATTCATTGTTCACTTGTCTAAATATGCGATTAAAGCCAGTCTGGCTCGATGCCATTGCTCTCAGTCGGTTTTACAATTTCAAGGGGCTGTATCAGTTCAAGGAAAAATTCCGTCCCCGCTGGGAACCCCGATATCTGGTTTTTCTGAATCGGGCCACGCTGCCGGACATTGCTGTGGGCCTAGTGCGGGCCGACTCGGTCGATCGCCTATTGGACTACCTGTGGTCGAACAGGCGATCGGGAGAATCTTTCCGTTGATGAAAAATGGATTAAGTTAGGCTAGTCTAGATTGGTCCCGCTTCTTTACATATCAGACCTCATTTATTGATTTACCGTGCCTAAACGCCGTTCTATTGCTGCTATTTTGCTGCTTCTCAGCCTGTGGGGAGTGACCCAACCCGCTACCGCCCAGGCATTGGTGCCCCATGTACTGCGTCTGGACTCTAAGACCCTGGAACAACAGGGACTAGGGCTGGCTCAGGAGGCGGCCCAGCTAGCCCAGTTTCAACAATATGAGGCGGCTCTGCCCAGGGCGCAGTTGGCCACTCAACTGGCTCCCCAACGGGCGGAGGTTTGGTCTCTGCTGGGAGGGCTCTATCTGCAAGCCGACAAGGTAGACCCGGCGATTGAAGCATTGAAGGTCGCCCAGTCACTGGATAGCAAAAATACCGCTGTTCTCTTTGCTCTGGGCTCGGCCTATTTCCAGAAGGCTCAGTACACAACGGCGGTGAACTATTTGCAGGCAGGCTTAAAACTGAAGCCGAATGTGCCAGGAGCCCTGTTTGATCTGGGCAACGCCTACTTCATGCTGCGCCAGTATCCGACGGCGATCGCCCAGTACGAAAAAGCAGTGGCCCAGGACAAAACCTTCTGGCCAGCCATTAACAATATTGGCCTGATTCAGTACGAGTTAGGCAAGACAGAAGAAGCACTGAAGCATTGGCGAGCGGCGGCCAAGATTGATGAAAAAGCGGCTGAACCCCGGCTGGCGATCGCGGTGGCCCTTTACACCAAGGGAGATCGGGAACAGGGGCTGAAAATGGGAGAAACGGCCATCCGGCTGGATAACCGCTATAGCGATCTGAAATTTCTGAAGGATAACCTGTGGGGCGATCGCCTGCTGGGGGATACGAAAAAATTTCTCGACGTTCCCCGCATCAAAGCAACCATTGCCCAAAGTCAAAGCCAGCCAACCCAGCCCCAGCAGCCCCCATCTGAGTAGACTGCCTGACGCAGGGTGGTTCATTCCGCCGTTCATTCATCCGCCAATCCTGAAAATTGTTAGGGTCTCTACTGGGTAACCCCCAGAAAGCGTGTTATCGTTCCTCACGACACCGTCATTGTTGCATTCAACATGGGCTCAAGGGACATCCCCTGCATCGAACAGTATCGACGTACCACCAAACCTCCCAAAGCAACGAAACTGGGCAAATTCCGAGGTTGGTTGGTTGGGGCCAGCTTGTTCCTGTTGCCCTTCGGTTGGCTGGCCTATCGCGAGTTGAAAAGTGCGTTGACCCCACCGGAAGCGATTCTGGTCTTGGGTGGTTCTCCGGAGCGGGAGGACTTTGCGGCCCACTTTGCCCAGCAACATCCGGGTTTACCCATCTGGGTCTCCGGTGGCAGTAATCCCGAATATACCGATGCCGTTTTCAGCGATGCTGGCATTGATCTGCACCGGGTGCATATTGATCGGGCGGCGGTAGACACCGTGACCAATTTCACGACGCTGGTGGATGGCTTACGCGATCGCGGCATTGACAGTGTTTACCTGATCACCTCCGACTACCACATGCGGCGCTCCCGCCTGATTGGCGAAATTGTGTTTGGCAGCCGGGGCATTCTGCTGCGACCCGTAACCGTTCCTTCTCAGAAGACACCAGAGCCACTGTCAAAAGGACTGAGAGATGGAGTCAGGGCAATTGTGTGGGTCATGACTGGCTATACCGGCGCTACCCTGATGCATCGTTGGGAAGAGCGCTAAGGAGAGGGTCTGAGCAGTCGAAAGCCAACCCTCCTCTCAGAATCCCCTTTTCCCAAAGTGAGGAGAGGGGAACACATGGGCAATAATGGTTTAAGCTACTCAGAGATTGACGGCCAACTACTGCGCCCAGGCGCAGATTGTCCGTTCCAGCCATATCTTTAAGCTGGCTCGTCTTCGTCTAATGCCTCCAATGAGTCATCCAGGTCAGCATCCACTGGCATGTCATGGCGATCCTTGCGTAACTGGTCTAGCAGAGCCAGCACCCGATCGCCCTGTTCCAGAGACGAGTCTTCCAGGAAAATCACTTCCGGGGTGCGCCGAAGACGAATCCGTTGCCCCAGTTCGCTGCGCACATAGCCGGTGGCTGACTGCAGTCCGGCCATTGTGGTCGCCTTGGCCTCCTCGGTACCGTAAATGCTGACAAAAATCTTGGCATGTTGCAGATCGCCGGAGACATCCACATTGGTGACACTCACCATCCCTGCGCCCACCCGGTCATCTTTAATGCCGGAGAGTAACATCTGGCTGACTTCGCGTCTAATTTGTTCGGCTACGCGAGAAACCCGACGGCTAGTTGCCATTTCATCGCTCCCTGAATACGTTGGCTTACTATAGCAAGCTTATTGGGACGGTGAGGAAAACTTTTCCCGGATGGGAGTGGCCCTCAAATTGGGTTGAGGCCCAGCATGGCCCGCAGGGTAAAACCAACAAAGGCCAGCCCACCCACCAGGGCCCCAATCAGCGCGATCGCTGTCACCGGATTTTTGAGTAAGGGAATCAGCGGCTTCACCGCATTCAACAAAACGCCCAAAACGGTACCCGCAATGAAAAGTGGGTATTTCGACAGCGTCGTCCAAAGATTCTGCATGAGGTTCCTTCAATCCTTACCAGCGATCAACTGACAAATCAGAGACGGGTAAACTGTTCCCAATCAACATTTTAGAAAACAACGACCTGAACTGGTAGACAAGAACTGACATTTTTTTCCCATTCCGAAAATCGCTTCTATTATGGTGAAATGCAGGCTCAACTGGCACCTACAACGATTTATCCACGGCCATTTTTAAAGTGGGCCGGTGGCAAAGGTCGACTCATCCCACAATATTCCCAGTATTTTCCTAAAGGGTTTTCGACTTACTACGAACCGTTTCTGGGCGGTGGGGCAATTTTTTTCCATCTGTCGCCCCAACGCTCCATGTTGATGGATATCAACCCAGAATTGGTCAATGTTTACTGTTGCGTGCGCGATCGCGTCGAAGAGTTGATCCGGCATTTAAGTGAGCATCGCGATCGCCATTGTGAGGCTTATTACTATCAGGTGAGGGCCGCCACTCCCCCTCTGACAGGCGACTTCCGGCCTTCCATCGAACGAGCCGCCCGGTTAATTTATCTGAACAAAACCTGTTTCAATGGTCTCTATCGCGAAAATTCCAAAGGTCAATTTAATGTGCCCATAGGCCGCTATAAAAACCCCGGCATTTTTGAACCCGATGTGTTGCGGATGGCATCCCAGTCTCTCCAATCTGCCAAGATCAAAGTTTTACCCTTTGAATCTGTGCTGCAATATGCCCACAGCAGTCAGGATTTTATCTACTTTGATCCGCCCTATTTCCCCATCAGCCGCACCAGTAGTTTCACAGCCTATAACCGCTACGCCTTCACCCAGGAGGACCAAATTCGACTGCGCGATACCTTTGCCGAACTGGCGCGTCGCGGCGTAAAAGTAATGTTGTCCAACTCAGACTGTCCCTTTATTCGGGATCTCTATCGCGACTATCACATCCACACCATTTTGGCCGCTCGGGCAATCAACTCCAACGCCAACCGCAGGGGCAAGATCTCGGAACTATTAATTACGTCCTATTGAAAGAGAGCATTCAGGATTCACCCGACCAATGGGGCAAATAAGGAACATATAGCGATCCGATCAGGATTGTGAAAGGTTTCCGCAGGAAATCCTTCTCACAAAGCCCTTTCACCATCCAGTCGTTCACCAGTCATTTAGGATTGCTATAGGAGTCAAGAGTCAGTGAGAAGCTGTATTCCGGCTCCTCTTTCTGACTCCTGTACTGTTTACGCTGACGCCGACTGGACCGCAGCACCCGGCATTCATTTAAACCAGGGAAGAACTGTGGACCTGGCTCATTTGCCACAGTTTGTAGACAAAGAACTCGGCCCGTTCGTTGACCACGATCAAGAACATGCCCTCTTCTGCATCGGCGCTTTCAGCTACCCAACTGCCGCTTAGGCTAACTTCCACGAACTCATCGTCCACAGGAAAGATCGTGACATGATCGCTGCAGCTTTGCCGCAGTGCCAGTTCTAACTGGGTCAGTTCGGGGATATCAGCCGGCAACAGAAAGGAGGCACGCCCCGATTCAACATAAAGCGATTGGCCCAACCGCATGGCCAACACCACTCGTTGGGCAACCAACAATTCCAGCGAGGTCATGACCCGCTCCATATACAGTCCGACTTCGGTGTAGTTCAGCTTCAACACACTCGATTCCTCCTTCAGTCAAAGGGGTAGAGGAGTGCTGAGGCAGAGAAACCTGTCCTTCATTTTCTCTGCACTCAGCATTTATGACTCAGTCCAGTCTGGTTGTTCTTTCCAGAACTGTTCTGCAAAGGCAATTGCAGGGTGAATAGGGGCCTTGGGCTTGGTTTTGAGCACGAGTCCAAGCTCATGCAACAGGCGATCGCCCTTGCCTGAATTGCAAGGCTCACAGGCGGTTACAACGTTATCCCAAGTATGAGTTCCGCCCTTGGAACGGGGAATGACGTGATCAATCGTCAATCGCCTGGTGCTGCCGCAGTACTGACAGGTATGGTTGTCACGGCGGAGGACCTCCCGACGACTAACGGGCGGAACTTTCCAATGCCTTTCAGGATTACCCGTGGTCAGGCGAATATGCTCTGGAATGTGCAGGACAACACTGGGAGAGCGCACCTCCCACTGCTGGCTACTGGTGAACTCGAGGGATTCAGCCTGACCTTTGATCAGCAGCACGATCGCTCGCTTGAGATTGATCCGCGCCAGGGGCAGATAGTTTTTTGAAAACACAACCACCTGGTTTTGCAAGATGGGTGTCTGCTGATGCTGTAAATGAGCTTGCATAGTTCAACTCCTCAAAAAACAACCCCCGCTTCTGGCGATCAGAGGCGGGGGCTAGGAAGAGGGTATGCCGTTTCCTATGTCGGTGACAGGTGGACCCTGTACTTCCCGCGCTCGATCAGATAATTGGGATTCATCCATCCAATCAAAAAGCTATCAATGGCTGCACGAATGGATTTGCCGCCGTCAAACCGATCCGTGGCCTCACCCGCAAACAGCACCCGTACCCAGCCCAAATCCTGATGAACTTGGCCCAGCAAGCAGCTGTATAGGTGAGAGAGGCGGATGGGTATCATAGCAAGCCGAAATATTTGCACGACAAATCGAGACGTCTACAATACTACACTTGTAACATAAAATTGTCTACCCTTTGAGTAAATTGGGGCCGTCTCTGATGGCCCCATCCCCAGGAAGCACGAATAAAGGCGCCGCCGGACAACAAGCCCCAGTGGGACATTAGGGCAATTTTCTATTTCCCCTGTGACTAATGCCCTCGTTTCCTAACCCCGCCGGTTTTCCGTTCCAAAATTTCCTTCAATACCAGGGTTACCACTGCCAGTAGGGCCAGCAACACGGCCGCAGAGTACGCCGCTTCCGTGTCGTACTGTTTGTAGGCTTCCTCCACAAACAGCGGTAAGGTCTGGGTTTTGCCAGTGATGTTGCCCGACACCACTGACACAGCACCGAATTCCCCCATGGAGCGGGCATTGGTCAGAATAATGCCGTAGAGCAGACCCCAACGAATATTGGGAATGGTAACCCGCCAGAAGGTTTGCCAATGATTGGCCCCCAGGGTATGGGCGGCTTCCTCCTGATCCACCCCTTCTTCTTCCAGAACCGGAATCACCTCACGGGCGACAAAGGGCATACTGACAAACATGGTTGCTAGCACCATACCCGGAAAGGCAAAAATGATCCGCACGTTGTGGTCTTGCAGCCATTCCCCAAACCAGCCTTGCCGTCCGTACAGCAGGACAATCATCAAACCAGCCACCACTGGAGAAATGGCGAAGGGCAAATCAATGATGCTTAGCAGCAGGGTGCGACCGGGAAATCGCTTGCGGGCCAGGGCCCAGGCTGTACACAATCCAAAGATGGTATTCAAAGGAACGGCGATCGCAGCGATCAGCAACGTTAACTTAACCGCATGTAAAAAGTCAGGCTCGGTCAAATTTTCTAGAAAGGGACCCACCCCCTTCCTGAACGCCTGGACAAAGACATTCAAAGCCGGGATATATAGAAACAACCCCAAAAACAGCAGGGAAATGCCAATCAAAACCGGCGGCACCCAGGACTGTTTCTTGCCCGACGCCAGTTTGCCAGGTGCTGGGGGCAACGATGGCGGAGAAGAATCAGCTCTACTCATATTTCTTACCCCAGACTTGAATGAAATTAATGACGAACAACATAAACAACGAAATTATTAACAGCACAATGCCAATCACAGTTGCACCGGCGTAGTCATACTGCTCCAACTGCTGGAAAATCAGAACTGGCGCAATCAAGTCTTTAAAGGGGGTGTTGGACGAGATAATTACCGTCGAACCAAACTCGCCGACTGCGCGGGAAAAACCCAGAGCCACTCCCGTCAAAATAGCTGGCATCAGGGGCGGCAATTGCACTCGCCAGAAAGTTTCCCAAGCAGAGGCCCCCAAACACCAGGCGGCTTCTTCCGTCTCCTTTTCCGCTTGCATCAGCACCGGCTGCACTGTTCGCACCACAAAGGGCAGCGAGATAAACGTCATGGCAATGCCAACGCCGATGCGGTTAAAGGCCAGCTTAATGCCAAAGGGAGCAAACAAGGAGCCAATCCATCCCGTCTCGCTGTAGACCGTCGCCAGCGTCAGACCGGCAACAGCCGTCGGCAGGGCAAAGGGCAAATCAATTGAGGCGTCAATTAAGCGCTTCAGGGGAAAGTCATAGCGCACCAGGACCCAGGCAATCAGGGTGCCAAATAAACCACAGATCAGAGCCGCGATCAGGGAGGTGGTAAAGGTGACATCATAGGCCGAGAGGGCGATCGGGCTGGTGGCCAGTCGCCAAAACTCAGCCGGTCCAACCGTGACCGCTTTGGTAAACATTGCCAGGGTTGGCACCAGCAGCATCACGATCAGATAGCCCAGCATGATACGCCAGGTCCAGGGCATGTGGGTCAGCCAGTGGAAATAGCGTTTCCATCCGGCTGTGGAAGAAGCATTGGCCCGAGGAGTAAGGGAAGAAGAGGTCATAGTAACCTGTCAAATCGAGAGGAGAAATCAATCGGGTGTCCAGAGATCGTGCCCCAAGCTGGGACCGACAACAAGGGCACCGGTTCCGATACCCTTTGCCACGCAATTCATGGTTTGATTGCAGCCTGCATCTGGTCGAAAATGCCACCGTCGTCAAAGAATCTCTTCTGGGCCGCATCCCAACCACCAAAGTCCCTGATAGAACCCAAGGTCTTCACGGGTGGAAATTTGCCCGCGATCGCCTTGTCTTTAGCTAATTCACCAAACGGTCGAAACCCAACCTTGACAAATTCTTTCTGGGCTTCCGGAGTAAACAGGAACTCTGCAAACGCCGTTGCCACTTCCCGAGTGCCATGCTTATCGACATACTTGTCCACCACCGCAGCCGGTGTATCGATGGAAATGTTGACTTCAGGGACCACATACTCCAGCTTTTCCCCCTTTTCCTTGGCCAGGATCACTTCATTTTCGTAATTCACCAGCGCATCTCCCTGCCCTTGCTTGGCAAAAGCATCGGTTGCTTCCCGAGCATCCTTGGCCAAAACCGCCACATTTTGGTAAGCCTTAGTAACAAACTCCAGCGCCTTAGCCTCATTACCACCCATCTTGAGCACCGAGTCCCACAGAACCAGGAAATTCCACTTAGCTCCACCCGAAGTTTTTGGATTGGGCGTTACCCATTTGACATCATTGCGGGTCAAATCAGTCCAGGTTTTAATACTCTTCGGGTTGCCCTGGCGGGTAATAATAGCCGCCACCGTTTCCCCGACAATGCCATGGTTGGGCACCCGCTGATCCCAGTCCGGACTAACCAGCCCCTTACTGACCAGTTTCAGCACATCGGAACCCACCGCCAGATGAACTACATCCGCCTCCAGACCATCAATTACCGCCCGCGTTTGGGCGCCTGACCCACCATAGCTCTGGGCGAACCGGACATGCTGGCCTTGCTCCCGCTGCCACTTTTCCTGAAATTTGGGGATGATTGCCTTATAGGCCGCTCTGGGCACGGCATACCCCACCAACGTCAACTCCACCTCTGGCTTGCTGCCAACAGGACTGGATGAACCCGTGGTTGTATGGCTGGTTGAGGAACAGGCGGCTACCGCCAGACTGAGGGTGACTCCCACTAGGAAGAATGAGATCAACCCTTTGAGCGAATTGAGTTTGAGTTGGCGGCCAATTAGTTGAACCACACCTTCTAATTGCCTCAGTGTCGGTTGCCAGAAGCCCATGCAATCTCCGTTTTCAAAACTTCAGTATCCCTGCGGGAATACCGTAATTTCACATGACTGATAGTACAGGGGCCGAGGGCAAAAGGCAAGTGTAATCACCCAAATCCTGATAGGTTAAAGAGGAATTTCCCAATCTTCAACCTTCCCGTGCTGCGTTGCTCAGCCTACACATTCGGTAATGGTTGGGATCCGGCTCCACTGT
>CAZBTL010000055.1:17946-19033 GCA_964494755.1 uncultured bacterium
AAGGGGTTGTTATCTGGCTGGACGATTGAGACTTGGAGGTGACTCAATCATGTTGAATAAACCGGGCAAGCGCTCCGTTAACTTTTCGGTTCCTGAAAGCCAACCCATAATTCCAGATCCATGGGAAACCGGCGAATCGGAGTCCCATTTTCCATCGCCGCTGGAATTGGATCGGCTGCTGAGCGAACCCCATCCACTGATTCAGGCGTCAGAGCCTCATCCTGAAATTAAGCCTGCGGGTCAGGTGGGGGTAGAACTGCTGGCCGCTCCCAGCAATCGGGCTGAACCCAGCCTGGTGTCCATGCTGCTGCAGAATGAGCTGAAACTTCACACCAAACTGCTGGATCATCTCAGCCTGCAAATTGAAAAGGCATTGGCCTTACTCTACTGGTTGGCAACCGAACCAGAACAGTCAGTCGCTTGCAACCACTGACCACACCTACACTGGAGATGCATTGGGGACAACCACCCTGGCTCAGTTCCGCGGGGGATAAACCAATCCTTTTGCGATTGGAGCCTGGCAAGTTGCCATGAGAATTGTTGTCGCCCTGGTTGATCCATTCAACCAAGTTGTCTGATCAACGGGAGGGGCGTTGACCCTGGCAAGGAGTTTGCTTGGAGATTGCCTCTGGGAGGGGTCGGCAGCAGGGAACCCGATGTCCGGCAAGCAAGGGCTCTGTTTGACCGACGATTATTGCGCTGTCTCTACGCTAGTTTTTGCTGGCGCAATGACAGCACAACTCCTGAATCAAAGGGGCGTTATGACTACATACAAAAAAACAAACAGCCGCAACATCACAAAGCTCAGCCCCGTCAAACCAGTCAGAACTTGGAAAGAAGGTTTAGACATCGCGATCGCGGCACCCATGCGGGGCAAGTAACTGGTCGCCAGTCGGTGAGAAAGGTGGAGTAATGAAAGCCGACTCCTGAACTGCCTTTCTGAATCCAGCTCAATCAGTTACCAGAGTCGGCTTTCAGCATCCTGCATCTAGATGCAACAGGCGTTTCAACAGCTTTTGCTGGTTAGGCGCCAAATTCCATGTCACTCGCTTCCTCCGAGTCTGAAACAAAGTGTACTATTGATCTA
>CAZBTL010000056.1:0-18936 GCA_964494755.1 uncultured bacterium
AATATTGGCGGATTTATTGCCTTCACTTTAATTGTGATTGTCATCCAACTGATTTTGTCAGTCCTGAATCGGAAAGGCGTACAAGTTGGCTCCCTGATCAGCTTGATCATTGCAGGACCCTTGAGTGCTGGGTTTTTGATTGTTGCCTTTAAGCTCATCCGCAACCGAGTCACCAACTTTGAGGATTTCTTTCGTGGATTTTCCAACTTTTTGCCCCTGTTTCTGGTCTATCTGCTGACCAATATCCTGGTTGGAATTGGGATGATTTTTCTGATCATTCCGGGCATTTACCTGGCGGTTGCCTATCTATTTTCCATGGCTTTTGTGGTTGAACGGCGGCTGAATTTTTGGGATGCCATGGAGACCAGCCGCAAGCTGATCACCAAACGCTGGTTTTCCTTCTTTGGCCTGGTTCTGCTCTTGGGTTTGATCAATCTAGTAGGAGCATTGTTGCTGGGGCTGGGGCTACTGGTCACCATTCCAGTCAGCTTCTGCACGATCGCTGCTGCCTATGACGACATCGTTGGCGTCTCTGCCAGTTCAGTTGATCTTTAACTGTCCCCAATTAATACACAATTACTAACATGTGCAAAGCTGGCAGTGTCTTACTGTCGGCTTTTTTGCTCTGAAAGAGGGGATGAAACTGGAACTGCAGCGACAGCCACTGTTCGATCGCGGCTTGGTGTGAAGAAAATTCGGGGGTTTGCGTGCGATCGCAGAATATTTCTACTACCCTCAGAAATGGAGCGTTTTTACTCTCAGGTGTAGCGTGACCCAGTCCCTTTCAAATCCGCAGGAACTTACCCAAGCAGAGTCGGATCCACTATTGCCATTGTTAACCAAGACCGTTGCGCTGGATGTGACGGGCATGAAATGTGCTGGTTGTGTCCGGGTTGTGGAACAGGAATTGAAGCAGTGTCAGGGAGTTTTCACGGCTACGGTGAACCTGGCGACGGAACTGGCGACGGTTGAATATGAACCGGGTGTAGTTGAGCCGGACCAACTGGCCAGTAAGCTAACAGCCGCTGGCTTTCCTGCCCAGTCCCGGCAGGCAGCCAGCCAACTGGCGGCGGCAGGTGGGCTGGACCTCCAGGCACTCCGCCAACAGGAAATGCGGCAACAGTGGGTGCGGTTGGTGCTGGCTGCTGTCCTGTTGGTGCTGTCTGCTCTGGGGCATCTGGAGCAATGGATTGGCTGGAATCTGCCAGGACTGAGCAATATCTGGTTGCACTGTGGGCTGGCCACGGTGGCTCTGTTGGGGCCAGGGCGTCACATGGCGATCGATGGCTGGCGGGGCCTGCGGCGAAATGCGCCAAACATGAATACCCTGGTCAGCCTGGGCGCCTTGACGGCCTACGGTGCCAGTCTGGTTGCCCTGCTGTTTCCCAAGCTGGGTTGGGAGTGTTTTTTTGATGAACCCGTGATGCTAGTTGGCTTTATTCTGCTGGGTCGGACGCTGGAGCAGCAGGCCCGTAACCGAGCAGCAACGGCTTTCCAGGCATTGCTGGCGTTGCAGCCGAAGGTGGCGCGTCTGATCAAAAAGAGTGATGCCGATCCGATTTCCCAGGAAACCGGGTCGGCTACTTTTGTGCCCCATCCGGAGATCGAGATTCCAGCGGACTGTGTGCGGATTGGAGAATGGTTACAAGTATTGCCGGGTGACCAGATTCCCGTGGATGGGGAGGTGGTTGCTGGCCAGACGACGGTGGATGAGTCCATGCTGACAGGGGAGTCATTGCCCGTCTTGAAACAACCGGGAGATCGCGTCACGGCAGGCAGTCTGAACCAGACGGGGGCGATCGCCCTGCGGGCCACTCGCACCGGCAACGATACGACGCTGGCCCAAATTATTCATCTAGTAGAAACCGCCCAGACTCGCAAAGCCCCGATTCAAAAACTGGCCGATACCGTTGCCGGATATTTCACCTATGGGGTGATGGCGATCGCGGCGCTCACCTTTCTATTCTGGTATTTCCTGGGCACCCATCTCTTTCCTCAGGTGTTGATGGGCCACAGTATGTCCCTGATGGCGCACCATGCTGCCATGTCTGCTGTGACTGCCGAGCATCTCCTGCCCCTTTCTCCCCTGGTGCTAAGCCTCAAATTGGCGATCGCGGTGCTAGTGGTCGCCTGTCCCTGTGCCTTGGGGCTGGCCACCCCGACCGCCATCCTGGTTGGTTCTGGAATTGGAGCGGAACAGGGCCTGCTGATTCGGGGCGGTGATGTGCTGGAACGGGTGCACCAGTTGGATACAGTGGTACTGGATAAAACTGGCACCTTGACCACTGGCAAACCTCTGATGACAGACTGTCTGGTCTTGCAGGCTGGTAAACCGTCCTCTAGTGAGGGCCAGTCGGGGATGGTTGCCGCTACCAGCCAGCCGGGTTTGACCTCCTCCCGACTCCTCCAAGTGGCTGCCACGGTTGAAAGCGGTAGTCGTCATCCCTTAGGTCTGGCTATTTTGCAAGCCGCCCAACAGCAGGAGCTACCGCTGCTGCCTGCTAAGGCGTTTGTGACTGAAGCTGGGCTGGGAGTGGCCGCAACAATTCTGATCGAGGCCGAGGGTACCCCCGTGGAACAACGGGTTGCCCTGGGAACAGAGGCGTGGCTGCAGCAACAGGGAGCGCCACTGTCAGATCTGGACCGCCTCCAAGCCCAGACCCTTACCAGTATGGGCAAAACGGTTGTCTATGTGGCGGTGGAGCATACCGCTGTGGGTTTGATTGCGGTGGTGGATCCCTTGCGGCCGGAGGCGGCTGAAACAATTGCCGCATTGCAACACATGGGCCTGCAGGTGCAACTCATGACCGGTGACCGCCAGGAAGCGGCGATCGCGATCGCCCAACCCCTAGGATTGACGGCTCATCAAATTCGAGCGGAGGTGCGGCCGGAAGAAAAAGCCCAGGTGATTGCCCAACTACAGACTGAAGGACGACGAGTGGCAATGGTGGGGGATGGAATGAATGATGCCCCGGCCCTGGCTCAAGCCGAAGTCGGAATTTCCTTTCATTCTGGAACCGATGTGGCGATTGAAACCGCCAGTATCATCCTGATGCGCGATCGCCTGACCGATGTGGTCAAAGCCATTGACCTCAGTCGAGCCACGTTTAATAAAATTCGACAAAATCTTTTTTGGGCTTTTGCCTACAATGTTCTAGGGATTCCTTTAGCTGCTGGAGTGCTGCTGCCTGCTACTGGTTTTTTGCTGAGTCCCGCAGCAGCAGGCGCTATGATGGCATTTAGTTCAGTCAGTGTTGTAACTAACTCCCTCCTGCTCTACCTGAATCGTTCCCTGTCGCGGCCCGGCTGAGACTATCCCCTGGTTCCACCCCAGGAAGATCGCCCTCATGTTTGCCCCGTGAATTAGATCGAGTCTCATTGCCCAGTGTGAGATGCCTGCAGAACCATCCCAAAGCCATCTGCTCATTATTGAAGATGATAAAGGACGGCGTGGAGTTGTCCTGGAACGTTCATCCTATTCCATTGGCCGGGATCCCAAGTGTGATATCCGGCTCGTTTCTCAGTTTGTGTCGCGCCACCACGCCACCCTGATTCAGTTACCGATTTCAGACGGGAGTTATCAGTATCAAATTGTGGATGGCGATCTGAAGGGCAAACCCAGTGCCAACGGCTTATTAATCAATGGTCGTAGATTGCGGACCCATACCTTGCAGGATAAGGATGTGGTTGTCTTTGGGCCTCAGGTCAAAATCACCTATCAGTTACTGAAACGCGATCCGGCGCCGACAGAACCGCCCGATGAGTTTGATATTACGTTAATCAGCCCCAATATGGTGGATGATCCAGATTCATCGGAGGAATGGGAAGCGGCGGATGATTTTCCCGATCTCCCAGAAGAATATGATGCTCGACCTCCCGCCCATCGGTGCGATTTGGTCGGGAAGCGGCGTTGGTTTCTGAATTTTCAGCGCCACGGATCGCTGAAACCCAAAGATGCGAGTAATAGAGCCAGGGATGATTGAAGGGTGATCCCAGACGCATGGCGATCGAACCTGTTAGTCCCGACAGATGGTTGCAAACTAGCGTGAACCGCCTCAGCGATAGGATCCAATTTGCCTCAACCGGCGACTTGCATCGATTGGAGGGGGTGTTTCGGTGTGTGCCATTGTCAAGCAGAGGGTGTAGAATCAATGCGGTTGAGTGTATGCGGTTATGACCCCATCGCTTGCTTCCGCATCACCCATCTCCCTTGTTTCAGAGACAAATTTAACGTTACGACTGTTTAACCTCCTCCTATCTAGTGTTCGATGCCTTCAGAGCCGCAATTAAACCACCTACTGATCATTGAAGATGATAAGGGTCGTCGAGAGTTTATCCTGGACGGACCAGTTTATTCCATTGGTCGGGATCCCAAGTGCGATATCCGACTCATTTCTCAGTTCGTTTCTCGCCGACATGCCACACTGGTGCAACTGACGAACGAAGATGACAGCTTTTATTATCGGATTGTCGATGGCAACCTGAAAGGCAAGCCCAGCGCCAATGGTTTGTTGATTAATGGTCGGAAACTACAGGCCCATGACTTGCAAAATGAGGATGAGATTGTCTTTGGTCCTCAGGTTCGGGCGATTTATTACCTGTTGCGACGGGATGCGGTGATGACCGTTCCACCGGATGAGTTTGATATCACGCTTATTAGTCCCAACATGGTGGGAGAACCTGAAGATTAAAGGCTGGTTCAACCTGGTAGTCGTCGAGTTGGGCGGCGATCGCTGCGCCGAATTAACCGACCACTGTTTGGATCAGTTGCAACTTTTGGCTTTGGGTAATAGCTTCGCTGAGTTGTTCAAATACTTTTCTACAGTGGTTATCAACCTGTAGGGGCAATTCTTCGTTTTTAACCACACATTTCATTCGTAATCCCTGATCGGTTGCCATTGTGCGGTCAATCAAGACTTCCGCAGTGACCAATCGGGAAAACCCAACTTGACCTGGATTTTCTCGGGCCATCAGATAGTCGCCAGACTCATAGACAATGTTAAAGTTGCAGGACTCCAGAATCTCTCGCAACATTTGCTCAAGACCATCTGTGTCGGCTGCAACTGTTAAAACAGAGGTGTAACGAGCCATGATCTTCCTCGGACGCGTAAGATCCAGACCTAGTCATCATAGCGTTGATTGGAAGCAGTGGGCCAGTTGTCCAGTTGTGAGCAAGTCTAACTCAATCATCATTTGGTAGGGTTTCAATCAGGCTATTCGGTGGGTGAAAACCAAGCTTGGGGAATGATCGGCTGAATTATGGCACAGGGGCGACTGATTGTCTTTGAAGGGGTGGAGGGGTGTGGTAAGACGACTCAACTGCAGCGATCGCAGCAGTGGTTGATCGAGAGTGGCTGGGTTGCCCATTTACAAGCCAAGGGATGTCTCAATCGTCTGGAGGTGACTCGGGAACCGGGTGGTACGGAGTTGGGCCTGAGTCTGCGACAACTCCTGTTGCAGACCCACTCAGAAGCGATGCAGGACCGAGCCGAACTGCTGCTCTATGCGGCGGATCGGGCTCAGCATGTGGAGGGCTGGCTGCGTCCCCGTTTGGCCGAGGGCGGTCTGATTTTGTGCGATCGCTATACCGACTCCACCGTTGCCTATCAGGGCTATGGCCGCGGCTTCGATCTGACCTTGATTGATCAGTTGAATCAGATTGCCACCCACGGCTTACAGAGTGACCTGACCCTGTGGTTAGACCTGGATGTGCAGGTGGGGTTGGAGCGAACCAAGCAGCGGGGCCAGTGCGATCGTCTGGAGCAGACAGACCTGAGGTTTCATCAACGGGTGCAGCAGGGGTTTGCTGCCCTGGCCGACCGTTATCCAGAGCGGATTGTCCGGATTGATGCCAGTGGGGATATGGCAACCGTGAGCCATCAGATCCACCAGGTTCTGGAGCGCCGGTTGACCACCTGGTATGGGGAAAAGGCTTAAACCATATGTCGTCTCCCTTCAGCCCCCTGCTCGGTCAACCTCAAGCCGTTCGCTTGTTAACTCAGGCGGTCGTCCGCGATCGGGTGGCCCCAGCTTACCTGTTTGTTGGACCGGCTGGGGTGGGGAAAGGTCTGGCGGCGTTATGTTTTGCTGAACTATTATTGGGCTGGCAGACTGACACCCTGCCAGAGCGACTGCAGCACCGCATTCAACAGCGCAATCACCCAGATCTGTTGTGGGTAGAACCCACCTATTTGCATCAAGGTAAACGGCTGTCCCAGGCTGAAGCGATCGCTGCTGGACTGAAACGCAAATCAGCACCCATCATTCGCCTAGAACAGGTGAGGGAAATTGCCCAATTTCTCTCCCGTTCGCCGCTGTCAGCTTCCCGCTTTGTCGTCATTCTGGAAGCCGCCGAAACTATGCCAGAGGGGGCCGCTAATGGTCTGTTGAAAACCTTAGAAGAACCGGGACAAGCCACCCTGATTCTGTTGGCGCCCAGCGTCGAGGCGCTTCTGCCTACCCTGGTTTCCCGCTGTCAGCGTATCCCTTTTTATCGCTTAAGCAGCGATGCCATGGCCCAGGTCTTGCAGCGGGCTGGAGCGGGTGAAATTTTGCAGCATCCTGAAATTTTGCAACTGGCCCAGGGCAGCCCCGGAGAGGCCATCGCCCACTGGCAACAATTACAGGAATTGCCGCCCGACCTGCTGCATCTGGTCACCCAACCGCCCCGAACGGCTCGGGAAGCCCTACGCCTGGCCCGCCAGATTGATCAAACCCTGGATCCCGAAACTCAACGCTGGCTAATCGACTATCTGCAGCAATGCTACTGGCAACAAGCCTGCCAGCAGTTGCCAACATCAGAGCTAACCAGCCAGCCTGGCTTGCAACAATTGGAGAAAGCGCGAGACTATCTGGTCCGCAATGTGCAGCCACGTCTGGTTTGGGAAACGACTTTACTCAACCTGGTTCACGGTTGAAGCTCACCCGCCGCGTTCCCACCTCCTTACCATCCTGCCCTATCTTCTCCATTGCCTCATCTTTTACTGGAGGCATAGTGGCACAGCGACGTTACAAGCCCCTCTTCTTCCTCTTCCTCAACTAGCTGCACAGATTGGACGATACCATCATTAGGAAAGAAGAATCATGAGATGTTAACCTGTGAGTTCTGAGAATCTGGAAACAGTTCAATCTCAATACGAGGCCGGCAAGGTTGCGTTTGAGCGGGGGGAATACCGTCAATCAGTTCAATGTCTAGAAGCGGCTAGTGCGCTCGTGGAGCCCACCAGTCGGCTAGGAGGGGAGGTCCAGATCTGGCTGGTTACGGCCTATGAAGCAATGGGGATGCGGTCTGAAGCGATCGCCCTCTGTCGCCAGGTCAGCCGTCACCCAGACTACGCAACTCGCAAGCAGGGCAGTCGGCTGCTGTATATCCTGGAAGCACCGAGACTGGTGACGCGGCCAGAATGGCTGACCCAAATTCCCGACCTGAGCAATATCCAGGACGGGCGCGACACCATGGCCAGAGCCACATCGGTTGTCAGTACCAGCAAACGCTCTGTGCCAGCGGAGCCGCCAAAGTTTCAGTTAGAACCCGCCGATCTCAGCCAGGTCAATACCCGCGACAATCGGTTTATCTGGGTGGCGCTGGCGGCAACGATTTTAGTTCTGGTGGGACTTTGGTGGGCCATGTAGGCAGCCTCCTGTTTTCTGTCGCCAAGTTGCTCCTGGCTGAATGAGCGGCGAAAGACTGCACCCCCCTGGAAAATGCTGTAGGGTTGCTATAAGCTCAGGGGGGATCCTGGAGTCGCAGGGGTATGACCTGAAGGTGATGAAAGCCGATCTGGTTGAGCCACCCAGTCAAATCGCTGTACAGGCAGGTGTCAAAGTTATAAAATTTTCAGGCTGAAGAGGCGATGGACCGTTAGCTGTTAGCGGAACTTTGTCTCCTCGGTTGCACGACTGACCTATTGAATCGCAGCTCGGTTGGGTGAAATGGCGAGAACCAATGTTTTCAGGAGAGGGGCCAACTGGATTAAAACTGGGTGCTTGACTAGCATGGCAGCGGCTGTGCGGTGTCTGGACTGGATCTGGCCCCTAGGACGGCAGCGGTTGGCAACAGCTATTCTGTTTCTGCTGACTGCGGTTCTCTTGACTGGCTGTCTTGACTCTGATGTGGCGGTTCGGTTCGACAATCCAAATCGGGGAGAGTTTGCACAGCACATCCAACTCAGAGATCGCCTGGGTAGCGGCCAATCCGTCAGTCAATGGTTCAATCTGATTGAACGGCAAGGCAAACGGCTGGGGGGAAGGGTTGAGCGTTCCGGTCAAGACCTACGGGTCACCATCCCTTTTGATAACGGCGCCGACCTGGAACGCAAGTTCAATCAGTTTTTCAATCGTTCCTTTCAAGCCGAAGGGGCGTCGGCCCAATTGGCGGCAGAACTGCCGACCGTGACATCCCATCTGGAACTCAAACAGAACAATTTCTTACTGCTAGAGCGAAATCGCCTGCACTATGACCTGGATTTGCGATCGCTTGGTTTGACCTCATCCACCGGCACGGTTTTGCTTAGCCCCGCTGGTTTGCTGGATCTGACCTTTTCGCTGCAAGCCCCTTGGGGCGCTCGCAGTCTTCCAAAACCGGACATCCTGCAACCCAACCAAACCAGTAATGGCCAACTGATCTGGCAGTTGAAACCAGGCGAAATGAATCAGATAGAGGCGGTCTTCTGGATGCCAAATCCCTTGGGAATTGGTACTGTTGTGATTGTCGGGCTGGTTCTGGCTGGCAGCTACCTCAAAGCCCAGCAAAAGCCGCAACCACCCAGCACGGAGACCAGTGCTATATCCTGACGATGAAACGTGATGAACCGTTCGCCCAATTGGCAACGATTGCTCATTCTGGGGTTGAGCGGTCCAATTGTGGCGCTGAATATCTGGTTGCTGACCCAGGTCTATCGCTACTTTGAACATCCCATCACGCTGCTGATCATTGCAGCCGTGCTGGCTTTTTTGCTGAATTATCCGGTTCGCTGGTTGGAGCGTGTCCGCCTCAGCCGTACCCAGGCGGTCTCAATTGTTTTGCTACACACCATTGCCCTGTTAATTGTGTTGGGTCTGACGCTGGTGCCGGTTGTCATTGACCAGACCACCCAACTGGTGGAAAAAATGCCGGCCTGGCTGGACTCCAGTCGCCAGAATCTGGAATCCCTGGATCGTTGGGCCCGATCCCGCAACTTGTTCATTGATCTGCAGGGATTGAGCAGCCGTCTTAACACCCAAATTGAAAGTCAGATCCAGACGATCGCCGGTCAGGCCGTGGGATTGGCCCTGGGAACCCTAGGCGGACTGGTTGACAGCATTCTGGTGCTGGTACTGGCTTTCTACATGCTGTTGTATGGCGATCGCCTGTGGAACGGTCTGACCAACCTGTTGCCCGCCTACATTAGCCAGCCGTTGAAAGAATCGCTCCGGTTGAACTTTCACAACTTCTTTTTCAGTCAAATCCTGTTGGCCCTGTTTATGGCGGCGGCGGTCATTCCCATCTTCCTCTTCCTGCAGGTCCCCTTTGCCCTCCTGTTTGCCGTCGTGATTGGCATTGCCGAACTGATTCCCTTCATTGGCGCCACCATTGGCATTGGCATCGTCAGTATCCTGGTCATGTTGCAAAACGTCGGTCTGGGCATCCAGGTTGCGATCGCCTGCACCATTTTGCAGCAAATTCGGGACAACGTCCTGGGTCCCAGAATGCTAGGTGGCTTTACTGGCCTCAATCCCATCTGGATCTTTGTTGCCCTGCTGATGGGCTATCAGATTGCGGGATTCCTGGGCATTTTGCTGGCCATTCCCATCGCGGGCACCATCAAGGGCACGCTGGATGCCCTGCGAACCAGTTCCCATTCTTCTGTGATCGAAACCACGATCCTGTCAGACCCACCCTCTGGCGATCGCAACGAACAGACTTAGCCACTTTAGATAACCCATACAAAATGCTCATTAGTGAAGATTTTTTCCCCGCCTCTGCTACAAATTGGATCAGCTTTGTGGGTAAACACGGCTGGTAAGTTGGTTTTTCCCCTGAGCAATAGAAAATGACCCGCACGTTTGGGGAAGCGATATGAAGCAGCTCAATTTTGTCATTATTTTTGTGATTTGCCTGGCGCTGGTGCTATTTGGCATTGAAAATACGGAACCAGCGGTTATTCGGTTTGTGGAAGGCAAACAGATTCAGGCCCCCCTTTCGATTGAACTGATCCTGGCAATGGGCGTTGGGGCAGTCCTGGCTTGGGTTTTCAGTGTTTGGTCGCAGTTACAACGGCAAATAGAAGCCGGACAGGAAATTCGGACCCGGGATAGCCGGATCCAGCAATTGGAAGATGACATCGAACGCTATAAGGCTGAGATCCAGGAACAACAGCGACTACTGCCAGCGGCAGCCACAGAAGCAGAATCGGCTGAGATAACCGAAAGTTAGTTCCAGACAGAGACTCCGACTCCAGTCAATGAACAACAGGAGAAGCGTGGATCTAGATCGGGCTCATGCGGTCGGTTTTACCGCCAAAATTGCCACGATTCGCGCTTCCCTGAGTTAGCATACAGGCATGTTTTCATCCGACCTGATTACTCCCCTGAATCTCTGGAGTCTTTGGGTGCCCGCCTTGCTGTTCGGGAGTATCCTGTTGGCTGCTGTCTTTTTTGTCTGGCTCACCACCCGGTAGGTCTTCCATGCCACTTGCCATCGCACAAGACGCGATCACCCTTTTGATCGACCTGGCTGAACGGGGTGAAATTGATCCCTGGGATGTCAAGGTGATCGAAGTGATTGATCGGTTCTTAAGCGAACTGTCTCCCCTGGCGGCATCGGATCAGGCGGCCTATGAAGCAAATTTGTCCCGTTCTGGCCAGGCTTTTCTCTATGCCTCCATGCTGGTCTTGTTGAAAGCTGAGAGTCTGGTGCAATCAGACGCCCCTGATGCTGAGGCGGGGGACGGAGCGGAGGATGAGTTTTTTGAAACTGGTGAATTTGGTCCTGCAACCCTGCCTCCCTTTCTGGAACAGCGAATTCGGCGGCGGGCCGTGGCCCAACCTCCCCAGCGGCGACGGGTGACTCTGACGGAACTGATTGAGCAATTACAGACGATTTCGGCTGCCCTCAGTGATCAAGCTGCGCGACCCCGGCGGTTGCGACGCCCGCGCGGTCATTCCAGGGCGCAAGCGATCCGGTCGATTGCACAACTGGCCCACCAGGAAAATCTGTCCGAAATGGCGATCGCCCTGGAACAGTTTCTGACCGAGCAGTGGGCAGAAATTAACCCTGCCCAAGACTGGTTAGACTTCGACTTACTGTTGCAGCTATGGTCCCAGGCCGCCGCCTATCGGTTAGATGAAGCAGCCGGTCATTCCGAACACGCCGCGGCCACCCACGACCGGGTAGGGGTATTTTGGGCCTTACTCCTGCTGGCTTCCCAATCTAAAGTTGAACTGGAGCAGGAAGAGTTCTACGCTGATCTGAAAATCCGCATTCTAGGCCCGGATCCAATGCCCCTGGATGGCAGAGAAACCCCAGGCCAGCCAGTGAGCGGTTAGTGGTCAGGTGGGGAATCCTGTATAGAACCCGTAAAGAAGGGTGCGCTAATCGGGAAGGTTTGAACAAAGACCATGATTTCGGTCGGTGACAAGGTAGCATTAAGTTTAGATTTAGATTTAGATTCCCTGTTAGTTGGTAACTCTATCCGGGCGCAATGGTGCTCTATATCAGTAGATTTTTGGTGAATTTTTGAGGTGTTGAGGCAAGCGTATCTATGAAAGCCATGATTCTGGCAGCCGGCAAGGGAACCCGTGTTCGTCCCATCACTTACACAATTCCTAAGCCTATGATCCCAATTCTGCAAAAACCGGTTATGGAGTTTTTGCTGGAATTACTGCGACAGCATGGCTTCGACCAGATTATGGTGAATGTCAGTCACCTGGCCAACGAAATTGAAAACTACTTTCGAGACGGTCAGCGGTTTGGCGTGGAAATTGCCTACTCCTTTGAAGGTCGCATTGTTGACGGTGATCTGGTCGGGGAAGCCCTTGGTTCCGCTGGCGGCATGCGACGCATCCAGGACTTTTCCCCCTTTTTTGATGACACCTTTGTCGTCCTCTGTGGCGATGCCTTGATTGACCTGGACCTGACTGAGGCGGTTAAGTGGCACCGGGAAAAGGGGGCGATCGCCACCGTGGTGATGAAGACGGTGCCCAAAGAAGAGGTTTCCAGCTATGGGGTGGTGGTGACTGATGAAAATGGCCGCATCCAAGCATTTCAGGAAAAGCCATCGGTTGAGGAAGCCCTGAGCAATAGCATCAACACCGGCATCTACATCTTCGAACCGGAGGTGCTGGACTATATTCCGTCTGGCGTAGAATATGACATCGGCAGCCAACTCTTCCCCAAACTGGTAGAAATGGGCGCTCCGTTCTATGGCATTGCCATGGACTTTGAGTGGGTGGATATTGGCAAAGTCCCCGACTACTGGCACGCCATCCGCAGCGTGCTCAAAGGCGAAGTCAAAAATGTCCAGATTCCAGGCCATGAGGTGCAACCCGGCGTCTACACAGGTCTCAATGTGGCTGTCAACTGGGACAAAGTGGAGATTGAGGGGCCCGTCTACATTGGTGGCATGACCCGCATCGAAGACGGCGCCAAGATCATTGGCCCCACCATGATCGGTCCTAATTGCTGGGTCTGCAGTGGTGCAGTGGTCGACAATAGCGTGATTTTCGAGTATTCTCGCCTGGGGCCGGGCGTTCGCCTGGTTGATAAGCTGGTGTTTGGTCGCTATTGTGTGGATAAAACAGGCGCCACGATTGATGTACAGGCTGCATCGCTGGACTGGCTGATTACCGATGCCCGCCAGGTGTTGCCGTCAACCCCCCCCGCCGAACGACAGGCGATCGCTGAATTGTTGCGCACAGAAAACCGGCTGCGGGCGTGACAATACCCTTATCTCAGTTTTTGGATAGACGATGGCAATCCCAATGTAGGCGGCGGATGCATGCAGAGAATTATGCTTGTACAGGAAGCCGCCCTCACCGCCCACCACTGCGGGAACTCAAAATTGGCTTGAGACAGAAATCCTGCTAAATCTCCTACTGGATCCGGGGGATGTTCCGGTTGACCCAGTCCGAGCCGCCAATCGGGGGAGGGATGGGTTGGCTGGCAACCAGGGCTGAAGGTGATGCCCCAATTGGCGGTGACAGCGTTTCACCAACGGGTTGGGAGCCAATTGGCGGTCTCAGCGGCTGCCCCACTGGACGAGAGCCAATAGCTGGTGACAACGGTACTCCGACAGGGTAAGACCCGATTGGCGGTGGAATGTGATAAACCGCCGATTGGCTGTTTGGCAAGACAGTTGTGCCAACTTGAGCAGGAATAGACGACTCCTTAAAGTCAGTCAGAAGTGACTGACTGACAGAGGGATGGGGATCTTCTGCAATGGGTTGAAAGCCCATAGGGGGTGGCAGGGGTTCCCTCACGGGACAGCAGCCAACAGGTGGCGATAAAGGCTGTCCAACTGGATGGGAGCCAATGGGTGGCGGTAAGGGTTGTCCGACTGGATGGGAGCCAATGGGGGGTGGCACTTGATAAACCCCATATTGGGTGACAGATGTCCAGTTAACCGGTGGAGGTGGAGTGACCTCTCTTCCCTGTCTGGGCGCTTCGCTTGGCTGCCTGATGGGTGAAATCGGCGGTGTCCAGCCAACGGGTGGTGGAATCGGGGGCAGGGAACGAGTCATAGAATACCTCTCTGAAGCAAACGCATCGCCACCAGCAAGGGAGGCTCGTTGGCAAGGAAACCCGCACTGGGAAACCGTTGGAGTCAAATCATGGCGATTAACAGGCGATCAACAATGGTGCAGTTGAGCTTGCCGTGTGTGGTGGAACCGTCCTAGATTCACTATCTAGATTCACTATAGCGGTTTTTGCTGGTGTGAGGTACATGGCGATGCCTGTAACGCTTGTCTGGCAAGGCTTCTGATGTACCTTGTCCGATCAGGAACCGCTATATATCGCCGTCCATTCCTTTCATATATGGCAATCCTATTTGATTCGTGAATGCCTGGATGTTGAAAGGGCTTTGTGAGAAGGATTTCCTGCGGCAACCTTTCACAATCCTGCTCGGATCGCTATAGGTACATTCTGTTACAAGCTGGGGCGGCGGCGTTGCTGAAAAGCAGCATGAATTGAAACGAAGTTGCAAGCATCCAGGTTGCAAGCATCCAGCGTCCCTTTCATCCCTGGAATCAGCAATGCCTGGGCGGAAAGGGGAAGACAGGCAAGTAGGATGTTGCTGCATAGCAGCATGCGTTTGTAACTTTTGGCGTGTGGTTGCACCCCTTTCAGCCACCGATACATTCCTGAAAGTGGTAACCCTTGCGATCTACTCAAACCGCTGCCCTGATCAAGCGAGATAACTGAGAAATGCTATGATCAACTGCAGCTAGGGGTGCCTGGGCAACTGTCAGGCTGAGATTACACCCTTAGAACCTGAGTCCGGTTAGGACCGGCGGAGGGAAGCTGTCACTTTGAGGAATTCCATATGCGTACACAGTGGGTCGCCCAACGGCGTGGTCACACCAATGTGACTCAGATGCATTATGCCCGTCAGGGGCTGATTACGGAGGAAATGCATTATGTTGCCCAGCGGGAAAATCTTCCCGTTGACCTGATCCGGGAAGAGGTGGCGCGGGGCCGGATGATTATTCCTGCCAATATTAACCACACTAATCTGGAACCTATGTGTATTGGCATTGCTTCCCGATGCAAAGTGAATGCCAATATTGGCGCGTCGCCGAATTCGTCCAATTTGGATGAGGAAGTGGCAAAGCTGCAACTGTCGGTGAAATATGGGGCAGACACGGTGATGGATCTGTCAACGGGTGGGGGTGATCTGGATGCAATTCGGACTGCCATTATTCAGGCTTCGCCGGTTCCCATTGGTACGGTGCCGGTCTATCAGGCATTGGAAAGTGTCCACGGTAGCATTGAGCGGTTGACCCCTGAGGACTTTTTGCATGTAATTGAAAAGCACGCGCAACAAGGGGTGGATTACATGACCATCCATGCTGGCTTGTTGATTGAATACCTGCCGTTGGTGAAAAGTCGAATCACGGGAATTGTTTCTCGGGGTGGCGGCATCATTGCTAAGTGGATGCTGCACCATCACAAGCAAAACCCGCTTTATACCCACTTTCGGGACATTATTGAGATTTTCAAACGCTATGATGTCTCATTTAGTCTGGGTGATTCTTTACGGCCCGGCTGTCTGCATGATGCCTCCGATGAAGCCCAATTGTCGGAGCTAAAAACCCTGGGCCAATTGACTCGTCAGGCTTGGGAACAGGATGTGCAGGTCATGGTGGAAGGGCCGGGGCATGTGCCGATGGATCAGATTGAGTTTAATGTGCGCAAGCAAATGGAGGAATGCTCGGAAGCCCCCTTCTATGTGTTGGGACCCTTGGTGACCGACATTGCCCCTGGGTATGATCACATTACTTCGGCGATTGGGGCCGCAATGGCTGGTTGGTATGGTACGGCCATGCTCTGTTATGTGACACCGAAGGAACACCTGGGGCTGCCCAATGCGGAAGATGTGCGCAATGGCTTGATTGCCTACAAAATTGCGGCCCATGCGGCTGATGTGGCTCGTCACCGGATTGGGGCTCGCGATCGCGACGATGAGTTATCCCAGGCCCGTTACAACTTTGACTGGAATCGTCAATTTGAACTGGCTCTGGATCCGGATCGGGCTCGGGAATACCACGACGAGACTCTACCAGCGGACATTTACAAAACGGCAGAGTTTTGTTCCATGTGCGGTCCCAAGTTCTGTCCCATGCAGACTAAAGTGGATGCGGATGCCCTAAGCGAGTTGGAAAAGTTCCTGGCCCAGGAAAAAACCGCATCCGTATAAGCTGGTCCAAGGACCGGGCAATAACCAGACGTCTGGGTGGTCTTTGGGTGGGGCGGCTTTGGCGTCTGGTTCTGTTTTGGCTTAATCGGGTAAGGGCAAGCGAAGCCAGAGGGGCAGATGGTCACTGACTTCATGCTCAAACCGGGCAAAGAATTGCCTCAATGCGGTTTTTCCCATGGTTTGCAAGGGCGGCAAATTCAGCCCCTGCCGGAACAGCTCGACAAAATTGACGACTCCGTAGTTGGGGCCTCGGGGGTTCTGTCCCATGGAGGCGTTGTCTTGGTAAGTTGGTAGGCGAGGATCGCGGCTGAATAGACCAATCTGGTCAAAGGTTTCATCCAGGCGAGCATTGGTCCGAAACGGCTGGGACTGGGTGGGATGAATGTCGAGAAAGGGAAAGTTGACATTGGCGACCTTGCCCATTTCCTGATTGAAGGTTTTGATGTGGGCTTCGATCCGCGGGCGATCGCGATCCGGGTCATCAAAATCCAAATTCAGATCACCCATCAGAATGAAGCTCTGGCCATCACCGTTGTCCAGTTCCCTGACTCGACCCAAGATCCAGGTCATCAGGGCATCAAATTCCTGTCGCCGGTCTTCGATGCCCTCGCCAAAATAGAGATGAGCATTGACCGCCATGATGTCGTAAGGCTTGGTTCCAGGGTGACCAACGATGCGGAAACTGGCACAGAACGGTTGCCGCACAAAGGTGAGAAAGACGGGTAGCTTAATCTTAGCCCGGTTGGTAATCTCGCCGGTTTTCAGGTCAAAGTAGGGCAAGATGGCATCCCTTAACTCTTTCCGATGCTGTACCAGGGTGGCGATCAGTTTAGTTCGGTCGAAAGAAATATCGGAAACGATGTTGCCCCGCTTGACCAATGACTGATTGTAGATAAAGCCCAATCGTTCCCTCAGGCCAGTTTCGCCAGGAAAAGCACCCGTCACGTCTGAAACAACGGCTGAAAATTCTGGCCCCATCAACTCTTTCAGATAGTCAAACCCTTCCAGGTTGTCCTGAATTTCCTGAACCGAGAGCAGATCGAACTGTTTACAAACACGGGCTAGGAACTGCCAAGTTGCCTCACTTCGTTTGGCTTTGGCCGCCAGCTTCCGAATATTAAAGGAAGCCAGTACCACCGATCCGTACTCTCGTTTGGGCAAACCATAGCGATCCGGATCTTGGTCCAGCAGCGCATTGATGTTTGCCCAGTCCGCAGCAGAAAAATCGCTCATAGGAGATTTATGGGGAGGTGTATGAGTCCTAACTCCTTACCATCAGCCTTCCAACTCGATCGCAGCCACCACCTGCCCGTGGTCAGATTGCCACTTAGCAACTCCTTGCCGACTTATGGTTTCATCAACCAGGTGATCATTGAAGACGGACACATAGCTGACCCGACCGATGCGATTCGGATATTGGGCCACAAACTCCTGACTCACCAGAATGTGATCCAGGGCTTCATGATGACCATTGTGCAAATGGGTGTAATAGAAATCACCATGCCCCAGTCGGGCTTGGATGTCCTTAACCTGATAGAGATGGACATCCCAAACTTTTTTCCGTTGCTCCAGCGGTTGTTTATACCAGGGTGGTTCGCCGGAAATCATTTGGGTGGTGACCGCCATGCCGTTGTCATTCAAGTCGCCGAGGGCAATGACCGGAAAATTTCGGTCTTGCAGGACCTCCATCAGGACTGCCCGCAAAGCCGTCGCCTCAGCGGCCCTTCGGATCAGGGCTCGGGCCTGACCTTTGGCCAACTCGACCGGGTCCTGACGGTCTACGTCCTCTGGCAAAATGGGCCGCTTAGATTTCAGATGGGCTACCAGAACCATACATTCCAGGCCTTCTCGCAGCAGTAAACGGGCCAGCAGCACGGGTCTTGAGAATTTTCTCAAAGGAATTTCAGCTTCCTCAATATTCAACCAGGCTGCTTCGGGAAAATCTTCGATGGAGCGATATTCCAAAATCGGCAATCGGGAAGCAATAGCTACGCCCGGCCCTGTTTCCGAAGGTTGAGCGGCAGCAATTTTGCAGCCCTTTAAATAGTCGCTCTGATTGACAACTGCTTCCAGGGCTGGGGGATGAAATAATTCCTGAAATCCAATAATGTCTGCTTGCATGCGGTCCAATTGGCCGCCGAGCCAGCGAACTTTCCGGTTATAGTCTTGAACAGAATACTTTTGGCGATCATAATAGACCGTGTTGGGCAAAACCAAGTTGTAGAGATTAAAAGTCCCTACTCTAAAGTTAGATAGATGCATATGGGTAATCAAGCAATGGCAAGGTTTAACCTGAGTCATTCATTGATACCCTGGATCCTCAAGATAGAGGATAACATCGGGTTAAGAGAAATTAAAGAATCCAGTTTTATCCAACTCTAAGGTTTGGGTTGCCCACTAGAAAAATGGGGTTGCCCACTAAAAAAGTGAGGGATAGCAAAACAACTTCCCTCACTCATGGGTCTATTCCAGACAAATTGGGTAGTCAATGCACTGGTTGAGTGGCAAGACACTTGTAACTTATACCAATTCAATCTGATGCTGCATAGAACTTACCCCACCGCCTGCGGCACCTCCCCTTGGTAAGGGGAGGTTGGGAGGGGTCAGATAATGCTCATCATTAAAGAGAATTGGTATTAGGCTGCAACTACAACTTAGGCTGCAACTACCGGTGGTTGGACATCTCGGTAGTGGGGATCGATCCAGCAACGTGGCAATGACTCACCAGAAGTAAAGATTAACTCAGCCTTGGGACAGACTTCAGGATCCTGCAGTTCTTCACCTGCATGCACGCGACAATTGACCTCAGTTGCAAAGGGATCAAAGAGCTGCTGGGTTGATAGAACTTCAACCAGCGTTTGCGTTGTTTTATTAAGCAAGAACATGGTTACATCCTCCCCTATTCTCTGCCTTCTCACTTAATCCTATCGCTAACCTCCAGGGGTAGTTCTGGTATGCAACAGACTGCAAGGAAAGCTGAAGTTTCTATAGCGATCCGATCAGGATTGTGAAAGGTTTCCGCAGGAAATCCTTCTCACAA
>CAZBTL010000057.1:0-18614 GCA_964494755.1 uncultured bacterium
CTATCGCGATCCAATCAGGATTGTGAACGGTTTCCGCAGGAAATCCTTCTCACAAAGCCCTTTCACCATCCAGTCGCTCACCAGTCATTTAGGATTGCTATAGGTGGTTAGGGGTTGAATCAGAACCCAACTCTGCTCGTAAAATGGGAGATTGAACCAGGAGTCGGGCCGTGGCAGATTATCCAGATATTGACCTTGCGCCGTTTATTGATCATGCAGTTTTGCATCCCACTGCAACCCCTGCAGAAATTGAGCAAGCCTGTTTGGATGCCGATCGCCTCAATTTTGCCGCCGTCTGTGTACAACCCTGCTACGTGCCCCAGGTAGTCAATCTCTTACACGGCCGGAAGGTCAAAGTCTGTACGGTGATTGGCTTTCCCTATGGTGCAGTCACCTCCGCGACCAAGCTATACGAGGCCCAGGAAGCAGCCGAAAATGGTGCGACCGAGATGGATGTGGTGATCAACCTGGGTTGGCTGAAGGCGGGCAAGATCCAGGACGTTCACCGCGAAATTGCCGAAATTCGCGAGACCACAGGCCAGATGTTGAAGGCCATTCTAGAGGTTAGCCTGTTAACCCCGTCAGAGAAACGATTGGCGGCTGAAATTTGTATGGATGCCGGAGCAGCCTTTCTCAAAACCAGCACCGGCCTGTATGGCGGCGCAACCGTCGAAGAGGTGCGGTTTTTGAAGGAACTGACCCGCGATCGGGTTGGCATTAAGGCTTCTGGGGGTATCCGCACTGCCGATCAGGCCTTGGAACTGATCCTGGCAGGAGCCACCCGCTTGGGCACTTCCCGTGGCCCTGACATTTTGCGCCAGCGAGAACAAATGGGCGAAAAAGCGCAGTAGAGTGAAGGAGGCTGTTGCCAATTGTCATCTGACATGACCTTGGCATGCGGTTGACGGGGCATCCAGTGTTTTGTTGACAGACCTGCCGATGGGACGGACCTACAAAGTCACAGGAATTAATTTGAAAAGTATGCCTCTGGGGGAGGCTGATCGCTTACTGACGATCCTGACCCGGGAACAGGGATTGCTACGGGCGGTGGCGACTGGTGCTCGCAAGCAGAATTCCAAATTGGGGGGGCGCAGCGAATTATTTGTGGTGAATGAATGGCTAATAGCCCAAGGGCGATCGCTGGATAAGGTGCTGCAGGCTGAAACCCTGGAGTCCTATCCGGGGTTGGGGCAGGATTTGAGAAAGCTGACCGCCAGCCAGTATTTAGCCGAGATCTGTCTCTGTCAGGCGTTGAGCGAACAACCCCAAGAGGAGTTGTTTTACCTGCTGAACGAACATTTCAAACGGATTGAGCAATCGCCCTCCAATCAGGTGCTGGCCCACCTCACCCACGGCATCTTTCAACTGCTGGTTCTAGCCGGAATCGCCCCCCAGGTTCACCTGTGCTGTGTCACCCAGCAAACCCTAACCCCTGATTTTTCCAGTCCAGACTGGCGGGTGGGTTTTAGCATTCCATCGGGCGGCACCGTTTCGTTAGCAGTGTTGGAGCGACTACGGGCAGCCCAGCGGCTTCCCCGTAAACGACCAGCCACCGCCTACCAACCGACAATCCAGGCGGACTCTACCATTGCCAGTCAGCCCTTTCCCTGGCAACAGGAACCAGCCAGCCACTCAACCCGCCAGGCTTCAGCTCTCAATCTATTCGTCAGTGCCGCCGAGTTAGCCCTTCTGCAACCCTTGAACCAGGCAGAATTACCCCAGGTATCGACTCTGATTCCCCATGTCTTGCCGGATTCCACTAAAGTGGAGGAGTTATGGCGTGCGATCGAACAGATTTTGCGTCACTATGCCCAGTATCATTTTGATCGAACCATTCGATCGGCCACATTGATTGATGCCTGTTTCGGCAGTGCTGGTCCGTCCCTCAACCCATCGTTATGATTCGACTGCCCAACCCTGATTCGGAAGCGGTAGCAATGTTGACCCCCCATAATGTCACGCCAGAACAGCCGCCCAGGCGATGGTCTTCCATGCCGACCTCGGTGTCTGGTCCGCGGCCTGACCGGCAATCTACTGGCTATCCATCCCCTGGGTTCTCCAGCGACAACACCCTCACCACTCCCAGCCAAACTGGAGCATCCTTCCCTTCTAAACCAGCCTATCCTGTTTATTCAACTGCCGAAGGACGGGCGATCTCGCCAGATATTCCAGCCAGTACTCCTGCCTTTCCACCCAGCATTTCCCATTCGACCAGAAATGGCATCTGCCCAGAGTTAGAACCGGAACTGCCCCCTGCAACCGCTGACCTTTCCGCTGGAGTGGCCACTTCTCCCCCCTCCGAACCGGAGGAAGAACCACCCAGCGAAGGCGGATTTTTGCCGGTGTTGCGCAACCGCAATTTTTTGATTCTGTGGAGTGGTCAGGTTTTTTCCCAACTGTCCGACAAGGTTTATCTCGTCCTGATGATCGCCCTGATTGCCAGTCGATTTCAGGCGCCCGACCAGACCATCAGCGGTTGGGTGTCCTCCATCATGATTGCCTTCACCATTCCAGCGGTTTTATTTGGATCATTGGCGGGGGTGTTTGTTGATCGCTGGCCCAAACAGTGGGTATTAGTCAGTACCAATTTGTTGCGGGGCGGACTGCTGTTTGTTTTGCCAGCATTGCTGTGGCTGTCGAAGGGGTGGACACCGTTGGCTGGCTTACCAGTTGGGTTTTGGACCTTGCTGGGGGTCACATTTTTAGTTTCA
Source organism: uncultured bacterium (assembly GCA_964494755.1). Lineage (GTDB taxonomy): Bacteria > Cyanobacteriota > Cyanobacteriia > Leptolyngbyales > Leptolyngbyaceae > CAZBTL01. The sequence goes on from CAZBTL010000057.1 coordinate 2,712, forward strand.
ACCCTGACCCAATTTTTCGCCCCAGCGGAACAGGCGATGATTCCACTGATTGTGGATCGGCGTCACCTGCTGTCTGCCAACTCGCTGTACACCACCACCATGATGGCCTCGGTGATCATTGGATTCGCCGTTGGAGAACCCCTGCTGGCTTTGGCGGACCAATTAGTCGCCCACTTTGGCTGGACCGCCATTGGGCTGGGCAAAGAACTGGTGGTCGGCAGCGGCTATGCCATTGCTGGCCTGATTCTATTGCTGCTGAAAACCCAAGAGCGAACCCTGGCAGCACCTGATCCACAGGGAGACTCCGCCGAGGGCGCGATCGCCGAAACCCGCCACATCTTCTCCGACATTCGGGACGGCCTGCGCTATCTGGGCGGGCAGCGCCAGGTGCGCGGAGCGCTGATCCAATTAATTATTTTGTTCTCCATTTTTGCCGCTCTGTCGGTTCTGTCGGTGCGCTTGGCCGAAGTCATGCCAGCCATCAAAGCCTCTCAGTTTGGCTTCCTGCTGGCGGCTGGCGGTGTCGGCATGGCGATCGGCGCCACCTTTATCGGCCAGTTTGGCCAAAAGTTTTCCCACACCCAACTCAGTCTGTTTGGTTCAGTGGGAATGGCCGCTTCTCTCCTGGGCCTGGCGTTGTTTCCCCAACAGCTCGTCCCAACTTTATTGCTGATCGCCCTCTTGGGAGCTTTCGGAGCTGCCGTCGGAGTGCCAATGCAGACATCCATCCAGGAAGAGACCCCAGAGGAGATGCGCGGCAAAATTTTCGGCTTGCAGAATAACGCCATCAATATTGCCCTGACCCTGCCCCTGGGTCTGGCGGGTCTTGCGGAAGCCCTTTGGGGGCTACGGGTGGTTTTTCTCATCCTGGCGGTTTTGGTCGTCGCAGGCGGCGCCGTTACCTGGTATATTGCCCGTACAGCTTCTCCTGAGTAAACTTGACCAGTCTGTCTGAAAATCCTGGAAAGGAAATCTGGAGTGATCATCTGGACATTTAAATCGTTGCTTCCGCCTCACCCCCATCCCACCCTGCCTTGTCTGTTTTGTCCTTTACCCTTCAGTTGAAATGCATATTGCCTGGCTTGGAAAAAAATCTCCCTTTTGTGGCAATGTCACCTACAGCCGGGAAGTTACAAATGCATTATTAGACCGAAATCATCGGGTTAGCTTTTTCCACTTTGCCCAGGAAGACACCCCACCGGATAACTGGCCCGATGTGCATGAAATTTCTATTCCCTTCCTCTACAAGTCCCAGATTTATACCGTTCCCAGCCTGAAGTCGCGCAAGGTTCTGGAACAAGCCTTACAAGAACTCAGACCCAAACCAGACCTGGTCCATGCCTCGCTGACCCTTTCGCCGTTGGACTTTTTGCTGCCGGAAATCTGTCAGGAACTCAATTTGCCTCTGGTTGCAACCTTTCATCCAGCCTTCGATCGCAACCTGCGCAACCTGAGCGCCAGCACTTCTTACCTGATGTATCAGCTATATGCACCCTCGCTGGCCAAATACGATCGGGTAATTGTCTTTTCCCGGTTACAGCGCAATCTGCTGATTCGCATGGGGGTGCCAGCCTCACGGGTGGCGGTGATTCCCAATGGGGTGGATGTGGAAAAGTACCGACCAGGTCCCTCCAGCTTGAAGGCCGAGTTGGGAGCAGACCGGATTTTTATTTACCAGGGAAGAGTTTCCCCCGAGAAAAATGTGGAGTCCTTGCTCAAAGCCTGGCGCCAGGCCCGGATGGGCAATTCCCGATCCAAACTGGTGATTGTTGGTAACCACGGGCCGCTGGCAGCTTCCCTGATGGCCTTTTACGGTCCGGAGCAGGGCATCGTCTGGTTGGGTTTCATTGCCGATGAGCAACGTCGGATTGAAATTTTACGCGGCTGTGATGTCTTCGTCTTGCCGTCGCTGGTAGAAGGTTTGTCACTTTCGCTGCTGGAAGCCATGGCCTGCGGTGCTGCCTGCGTGGCCACCGATGCGGGTGCGGATGGAGAGGTGCTGGAAGGCGAAGCTGGGGTGATCCTGAAGACCCAGAATGTGAGCAGCCAACTCAAGACCCTCCTACCCCAATTGCGGGATCATACTGCCTGGACTCGGTTATTAGGAAATAATGGCCGCCGTCGAGTTGAGGAGCGTTATACGCTCAGTACCAATATTTCCCGGTTGGAGGCGCTGTATGCCGAAGTCGTCCGAGAATGGCGGTCGGCGCCGTTAAGCCGGGTATAGGGTTAAGCTTTAACGAGTTGGGTTGCCGCCGGTGTTGTTCGATCCGGTGGTTGAAGTCCCTGCGATTCAGATGCTCTGGAAAAAAGCGGCGACAGGAACGATAGGATCGTCAGAAAGCCAACGATCGCGATCGCGGAATGGAGAAAAAGAGAGAATTCTGGGTTCCGTTGCATGGTGTGCCTCCTGATACTGTATCGGTGATTCCGCCTGCCCTTAGAGTGCATAAGTTGATGCTTGACTCTACTAACATCATGCTGAATTGCCCCTCTTCCTGAAGTGATTTCAAGCTCACTGGGGGGTGAATTCAGAGGATTTTTCCGGTGAGATGGAGCTGATCTGGGGGTGACCGCCTGGCTAGCCTGACCTGCTCCAGATCACTCCCCAGCCCGGACATATTCCAGGATGCCCTGGGCGATCGCTTCTGCCATCTTTTTCAAGAACTCCGAATCCCTCAAACGAGGGGCATCCTCCGCACCTGTGACAAAGCCCACCTCCACCAACACCGCTGGCATGGAGGTACGCTGCAGCACATAGAATCTAGCCCGTTTAGCGCCGCGATCGCGCATGCCCGTAGCCTGCACAATATTGCGTTGAATGCTTTGGGCCAATCCCTTGCCGCTGGAGAAATAGAAGGTTTCCACGCCATTGACATCGGGCCGGGCCATGCTGATGGCATTGGCATGAATGCTAACAAACAGACTGGCATTGGCCCGCTCCGCAATCTGCACCCGTGGTTCCAACCCCAGATCGCGATCGTCTTCGCGGGTCATCACCACATAGATTCCCTGCTTTTGCAGCAACTCTCGCAGGTGAAAGGCCACTGGCATAATCACATCTACTTCCCGCAGACCACCAATGCCAACAGCACCAGGGTCAGGGCCACCATGCCCCGGATCAATCACCAGCACCACCTGACCTCGGGCTGGTTGCACGGGGTCGCGGCCACCAGATAGCGTTGCAGGAGGGCGCACTGGCAAAGGGCGCACCGATAGGGGAGGACGCAATTTTTCTGGGAGCGGAACGGCCACAGCCGTCTGGGCCGATACGGTGGTCGGCGGAGAAGTAGCACCTGCCGCTACAGGTTCGGTCGTTTGTTCCGGCTCAGGGAGCTGGACTATCCACTGATTGGCAAAAACCCCGCGAAATTTAATCTTCTGAGGATCCAGCGTGTAACCCGGAGCCAGTTCAATCACCATCCGGGTCGTCTGCCGTTCAAATTGGGCAATCCGCAGACTGCGAATCGCTCCGTCCAGGTCTTCGCTTTGTTTGGGACGACGAAGCAACACCCCCGGCAGGTCAATTACCAACCGAGTGGGGTTGAAAATCAAGAAGGCTCGCGGCTGGACCCCAATGTCTGTCTGAATCTCCAAACGATTCTGGTTGCGATCAAAGCGCCAATTTTGCAAGGTGGAAGCCTCCGCCGCTGCTGACAACAACACACTGCCCAGAAGGGTGGGAACCAAAACACGAAGATTCATGCAGCTATTTTCCTTGTCAGATCTCTGTTTTCTCTCAACCCCGCCACAGGCCGGGTCATCCGAACCGTCATCGCAACTTTCAGGCAATCCAGGCAGAGTAGCCGGAAACAGATGATCTCAATCCGTCGGGATATTTGGGAGCACCAGTGAGAACTCCGACGTTTATTGTGACAAATGGTTGCCACCTGCGTGAGGCAACCGAAGCAAATCGGGCGGAAACCCCTACCTTCTAAAAGATTAAAGTAAGTTCATATTTCGTTACATTAAGAGATGTAGCAGAACTGGATGTCACGGGTCTGCTTCAGTTCGCTCCCTTCTCCATCATTGGAGGTTCTTGAAATGAATGGAAATCTCAGAGTCGGAAGCCTGTTTGGCATTCCGTTTTACGTCAATCCATCCTGGTTCCTGGTCCTGGGTCTGGTGACCCTGACCTATGGCCAGGGATTGGCAGCCCAGTTTCCAGCCCTGCCCCTGGGGTTGCCCTGGTTGCTGGGACTGGTAACCGCCCTGTTGTTGTTTGCTTCCGTCCTGGCCCATGAGTTGGGTCACAGCGCTGTCGCCCTGCGCCAGGGCATCGGCGTCCAGTCCATTACCCTATTCCTGTTCGGCGGGCTGGCCAGCCTGGAGAAAGAGTCTCGGACCCCGGCGGAAGCCTTCTGGGTGGCGATCGCAGGCCCGCTGGTCAGTCTGGTTCTCTTTGTCCTGATCACCGTGGTTGGCATTAGCACTGGCATTTCGGGTCCCTTGGGCGCCATGCTAAGCGTCCTGGCCTCCGTCAACTTGGCCCTGGCCCTGTTTAACCTGATTCCGGGTCTGCCCCTGGATGGCGGCAATATCCTCAAGGCCGCTGTCTGGAAGCTAACTGGCAATCCCTATCGGGGCACTGTGTTTGCCAGCCGGGTTGGCCAGATCTTCGGTTGGGTGGCGATTGTTTCCGGTCTGTTGCCGCTGTTGCTGGTTGGCAGTACAGCTAATTTCTGGAATATTCTGGTGGGCTGGTTCCTGCTAAGAAATGCTGGTCAAGCCGCGCAGTACGCCACCGTACAGAGCCAGTTAAGCGATCTAACTGCAGCCGACGCCGTGCTGGCAACCAGTCCCGTGGTTGCCGACTCCCTTAGTCTTCGAGAATTTGCCGATCAACAAATCCTTAGTGAGGGCAATTGGCGTCGGTTTCTGGTCACCAATCAGGCCGGTCAGTTGGTGGGTGCGGTTTCCCTGGATGACCTGTCCTCTGTAGGTGTGGAAAACTGGTCTGACACAGTTGTCGGCGCTTTGACCCGACCGATTCAACAAACGGTTGCCAGCGATCGCCCCCTGCTAGAAGTAGTGAAACTACTGGAACAGGATCGCCTCTCGGCCCTACCCGTCATCGGTCAGGATGGTGTCTTGGTCGGACTGCTGGAAAAAGCTTCCATCCTCAACCTGTTGCAGTCCCGTCTGCAAACCAATCCGGCATAAGATGCCATTAAACGCTGAATAAAGGGGCAGGCTATCCCTGCTCCTTCTTTATATTTTTATAAATGATGTCCACCTACCCTGATTTTCAGATTGGGGTGATCAATGCACTGGAATTCATCTCCAAAATGTTCCCAGAGACCCATCACTTCTGGCTAACCAATGCCCATGTGCCCGAACCCCTGCTGATTCGCGGCAATCAGAATCGTAGTCGGGGTTGGTCCAAGTCCACCGCTCAGGCCGGTGACGACAACCTGCTGCGAGTTGATCTAGAAATTCTGGAAGGCGAGATCGCCAGTATTGCCACCGCCGGTACCCTCAGCAGCTACACAGTTCCCTCCATTGACCTGCGGGGGGGAATGGTGTTTCCCTGCTTTGTAGACCTGCATGTGCATCTGGACAAAGGCCAAACCTGGGACCGAGCCCCCAATCCAGACGGCACCTTTGCCCGCGCGCTGGAAACGATAGTTCGAGATGCGGCTGCCAATTGGAATGCGGAAGACGTTTACCGGCGCATGGAATTTGGGCTCAAGTGCAGCTATGCCCATGGCACCAAGGCGCTTCGCACCCATCTCGACTCTGCTGGAGATCAGGCCGCCGTCAGTTTTGACGTGTTTCAGACCCTGCAACAGCAATGGCGCGATCGCCTGACCCTGCAAGCGGTGTCCCTGGTGGAATTAGGCTATTACCTGACGCAGGAAGGGGAACGGTTAGCCGATCGGGTGGCCGCAGTGGGGGGCGTTCTGGGTGGGGTGGCCTACATGAACCCGGATCTACAAGCCCAGATTGACCGCACCTTTGCTCTGGCCAGGGAACGAAATCTCAATTTGGACTTCCACACCGACGAAACGGACGACCCGGCTTCCATAACGCTGCGGGCGATCGCCGCCGCCACCATTCGCCACGGCTATCAGGGACGGGTGGTTTGCGGTCACTGCTGCAGTCTGGCCGTGCAATCGCCCCAGGAAGCTGCCCAGACAATCTCTCTAGTCAAAAAAGCGGGCATTGGCATCGTCAGCCTGCCCCTGTGTAATCTGTTTTTGCAAGACCGTAAACCAGGTCGAACGCCGCGCTGGCGGGGGGTGACCCTCCTCCATGAATTAAAGCGACAGGGAGTGCCAGTGGCCCTGTCCAGTGACAATTGCCGGGATGCCTTTTATGGCTACGGTGACCACGATGTCCTGGAAGTTCTGTCCCTATCGACCAAAATTGCCCATCTCGATCGCCCCTATGGCAATTGGTGTCGAGCCGTCACCCAAACGCCCGCGGATCTGATGGGCCTAGCCTCCGTGGGCCGTATCGGGGTGGGCCTGCCAGCAGACCTGGTGCTGTTTAAAGGCCGTCGCTATAGCGAACTGTTTTCTCGTTCCCAGCGCGATCGCACCGTCCTACGCCAGGGGCGCACCATCTCCACCGTCCTGCCAGATTACTCAGAACTAGATGACTTGCTTTTTTTGAAATGATCCCGAAAAATACTCATTCGGGTGAAAATTAATTCAGGTCCTTTAGCAGTTCTCCGTGGGTTCGCATCTCCCCGCCGCTCAATGGACAATACCAGATACAAAAGGTAGGTCATGGAAGAACCCCAGTCCCGGTTTCTCAAACGATGGTTGATGATCCTGGCGCCAATTTTAGGAGTATTTTCCCTTGGGTTTATCCTGTTGGACAAACAGGCGATCGAGCCGCCAGCCCCCCAACCAACGGCTGCTTCATCTCCAGTCACGGTTCAACCAACGGCAGCCACCACGACATCTACTGCCAGCCAACGGCAACCTCCAGCCCAGGCCTCGCAGGTGCAGGTCAAACCATCAACCGTTGCCATTCATCCAGATACCTTTACAGACCAGCAAAAAGCCATCAACCGCCGATCCAAAGCGGCCTTTCTGACCGGCGCACCCACCGTTGATTCGCTGATTGAAATGAAGATTGCCATTTCCGAAGGCGTGCCCGAGTTGGAGTTGGATGTATCCGCTGGAGCAACGGTGATGGATGAAAAAAATCAACCCTTGCTGAAGTTGTCCGCCGGACAAACCTATTTTGTGCAAGCCGATGGGCAGGACATCCGACTGGGCGATCGGGTGCTGAAAGCCCCCATCTGGGTCTTGCCGGAACCCAACGGACTGATATCGGTGGGCGATCGCAACTATCGCGGCTATTTTCTACTGGTAGCCAATCAGGGAGCCCTCTGGGCCATTAACCATGTCAACTTGCGGCAATATCTTTATAGCGTGGTGGCCAGTGAGGTATCCCCTAGTTGGCCCGCAGAGGCTCTAAAAGCCCAGGCAGTAGCGGCCCGCTCCTATGCCCTGACCTACTATTTCAAGCCGGTCAATCCGCTGTTTCAGATGGGGGCAACGGAGTACTATCAGGTTTACAGCGGCACCGAGAAGGAAGATGCCCGCACCAATCAGGCTGTAGACGCTACCGCTGGGGAATATGTCAGCCACCGGGGCGGCATTGTGGAATCCCTGTACGCCGCCTCCGATGACATCGTGGCCGAAGCCTTTCAGGGGCAGGGCATGAGCCAGTTAGGGGCCCTGAATCTGGCAGAACAGGGCTATGCCTATCGGGATATTTTGAACAATTACTATCCCGGCACCAGCCTGGGAAAAATCCCCGCTGATACGGATTAAAGGGGATTGATACCCACGGCTACGAGGTTGGGTTGGGCTTCAGGTACATTTGGGTTACCCGATCGCCGCATAATGGAGATGCCCAATTTTTCAAGTGCGGACCCCATGCAAACTAGCGATCTGCCGTTGAACCTCTCCCCAAGCTTAACCCGATCAGGCCGGACCGCCACCGTCAGCCGCACCACCGGCGAGACGGATGTACAGGTGAGCCTGAATCTGGATGGCACAGGCCAGTGTGTGGCCCAGACGGGCATTCCGTTTCTCGATCACATGCTGCACCAGCTTGCCTCCCACGGGCTGGTTGACCTGGAGGTGCGGGCCACAGGGGATCTGGAAATCGATGACCATCACACCAACGAAGATGTGGGCATTACGCTGGGCATGGCCTTACATCAGGCTCTGGGCGATCGCAAAGGAATTGTCCGGTTTGGCCATTTCATCGCCCCTCTGGATGAGGCGCTGATCCAGGTAGCGCTGGACTTTTCCGGTCGTCCCCACCTGAGCTACGGCTTACAGATTCCGACCGAACGGGTGGGCACCTACGACACTCAACTGGTGCGGGAGTTTTTTGTCGCTATCGTAAACCATTCCCAGATGACCCTGCACATTCGCCAGCTAGACGGCATCAACTCACACCACCTGATTGAGGCCACCTTTAAGGCATTTGCTCGCTCGCTGCGGATGGCGGTGGAAGGAGATCCCCGTCGGGCCCATACCATTCCCAGTTCTAAAGGGGTTTTGTAGACTGGCCGGGCGCGACCCGCATCCCGGAACAGAGTCTAGACAGAGAGTGTAAACAAACCGTAATATCCAAACAGATGCAACAAACCTGATCCATTCAGATAGACGGTATGGCACTTAAAGTTGGAGATCCGGCTCCCGATTTCAGTTTGCTGGACAGCAAGGGCAACACGTATCAGTTATCGAACCTGAAAGGCCAACGGGTGGTTCTTTACTTCTATCCACGGGACAACACGCCCGGTTGCACCAAGGAAGCGTGCAATTTTCGGGACTTTTATAGCCAGTTTCAGGAACGGGACATCCTGGTCTTGGGGGTCAGCACCGATGATGCCAAGTCCCACGAAAAGTTCGTGACCAAATTTGATCTGCCGTTTCCCCTGCTGATTGATGAAGGGGGAGCAGTTGCCACCACGTATGACAGCTACGGCCTGAAAAAGTTTATGGGCAAGGAATATATGGGGATCAGTCGCAATACGTTTGTGATTGGCCCGGATGGTACGATTGAGAAGATCTACCAAAAAGTTAAGCCTGATGCCCATGCTGAGCAAATTTTGGCTGATCTAGCGTGAGGCGATCGCAGGCTTTTCCTGGGTGGTGCGTCCGCTCTTTCAGCCAGTCCAAAACAGTCGGTTTCCCTGTGATAGTTGCATCTTTCGGTAGGTTGTGGCATTTTGCCCAGACCGTCCTAGGTATTATCTTTCGGCACCCGGTTACGGGCACCAGCATTATTCCGGTTTTGCCGGATGGTCAGATTGTACTGGTACGACGGCGTGACAATGGCAAATGGGCCTTGCCTGGTGGCATGGTGAACTGGGGGGAAACCATTGAAGCGACAGTACACCGGGAACTAGCTGAAGAAACAGGCCTGGAGGTTGCTAAAATCCGTCGTCTGGTTGGCATTTACTCAGACCCTACCCGTGATGGCAGGGTTCATTCTATTTGTGTGGTCATAGAAGTAGACGCAATCGGCAGTTTACAGTTCAAAGACAAGATAGAGATCCAGGATGTGCGGGCCTTTTCACCGGCGGACATTCCCCTGGGCAGTCTGTCCCACGACCACGATCGCCAACTCAAAGATTATTTTGCTGGATTAACGACCCTGGCCTAGGTGCCCACTCGTCATGACCTTACCCCTCCGCAACGCTCGACTAAAACTGTCCCAGGGCAGACTATTCTGGCATGAAATGGGTCAGGGGCCCGTCGTCGTCTTTCTGCACAGTTCCTGGGAAGAAAGCAGCCAATGGATTCCAGTCATCGAGCAACTCAGTCAGGAATTTCACTGTCTGGCTCCAGACATGCTGGGCTTTGGTGAATCCGAAGCAGGTAAGGTCCACCAGTCCATTGCCCTGCAAGTGGAAGTGCTGGCGGAATATCTGGAAGCCCTGAAAGTGCAGTCGGTGTATCTGGTAGGGCACTCTCTGGGCAGTTGGGTTGCCACCCGCTTTGCCCTGCAATATCCCGACCGGGTTCAAGGACTCCTGATTTTAGCCCCAGAAGGGTTACAGCTAGCTGGCCGAAGTCATCGCTGGCGGGGAGCGCGGTTCCTGCTTAACCCATTGGTCGGTGCAGTCCTGCGATCGCTGCGTCCTCTGGCTCAAACATTTCGCTGGCGCCGGATGGAACAACTCTGGCAACGACGCAAACAGTTGCTCAAATCCCCCACGGCCTGCCAATTGTTGTTTCAGCGCCGCTGGTCCGAAGTAAAAGCCGAAGCCCTGCAAACGCAATTGCCTGGATTGACCACTCCCGTCTTAGTGTTGCAAGGTGGGCAGGATACTTCCGACGCCAGCGCCCTGTGCCAACGCTTTGTCCGGCTAGTTCCCCAGGCCCAATTCCGCCGCATATCGGGGGTCAGTGCCAATTTACTGCAGACCCATCCAGATGCGATCGCCGACGGCATCCGCCAACTTGCTGCCGGTCCCGTGAACCTATCAGACTTGGTTCTGACTGGCGAGAAAACGCCCTAACCAAAACCATTAGGGCGGTGATCTCTCGACTGGCGATAGTCCTGTCCCAGTCGAAACCAGCCGAACTTTGGTCTGCTTTTTGTCTACCTGGCTCAATGTTTGATTCGTCAGATCCTGCCAGGTCTATCACGACGCATTACCGAACCAGCACCCACAAGTCTACGCACAATCCAGCATCAAAAAAAACTGCCCAACCTTGCAGTAGGTGGACAGTGGTAGGGAGAAGATACCTCTTACTCACTTAGAGTGGAAAACGCAGTTTTGAGCTGGCTTAGCTTACATCAAACCCAGGAAGTGCAGAACACCCTGACCGAGGAACAGTTCAACCAGCACAGCGGATAGAAAACCAATCATGGCTAGGCGACCATTCCACAGTTCAGCCTGGGGGGTAAACCCAAATTTCCAGGCATTCCGATCCGTCTCAATCGCAGTCGTTGGCGCTTTCGTAACGTCTTGCATGGTTGACACTCCAATTCACGTACGTTGACTAAGGGTTCAGAATTCAGAAACCAAACACTGATGAATACAAGATTCATTCAGTGAAGCTTTGTTAAGCTTTGTAAATCCAATATAACAACTATTTCGGGAGATGGGGAGAACTGGAGGTAGGAAATTTCACCAGATTCTGACTTGCAGCCACAAACGGCTGAGAGCGGACCAGGATTGGCAGTCAACGTTATGAAAAAAAACGCCAGTTTTCTATCAAGGACTGACGGTTGGACATATAAGGAACTGGTAAGTCTCCTATCTGGCGACTAGCTTTCGTTCAGCCGCTGCGCCAGTAACTGGTTGGTCAGTTTGGGGTCGGCCCGACCGCTGGTTTTTTTCATCACCTGGCCAACGAAAAATCCCAGCATTTTGGTCTTACCATTGCGATACTGCTCCAGTTCCTTGGGATGGGCCGCCAGCACTTCTGCGATCGCCGCTTCCAGGACAGACGTATCGGAAATCTGGATCAGTCCCTCTGCTTCCACCCGTTTCGTCGGTGAACCACCTTCCGCCAGCAGCTTAGGCAGTACCGTTTTAGCCGCGGTGGTGCTGATCGTATTGCTCTCAATCAGGCCAATTAACTCGGCCAGATCAGCCGGTGTCAACGCTAAATCGTGAATGGTCAGATTGGCATTGGCATTCAGGTAAGCGCCAATGTCACCCATGATCCAATTCGCCGCTTGTTTAGCCGGAGCTCCAGCCGCCACCGTTGTCTCAAAATATTCCGCCCTGGCTCGGTCGTCGGTCAGCACCCGTACATCATAGGCCGACAGCCCCAGTTCCTGTTCATAGCGTTTTCGCTTCTGATGAGGCAGTTCCGGCAACTCATTCCGCCATTGCTGCTGCTGCTCCAGGGAAACTTCAATCGGCCCCAAATCGGGTTCGGGGAAATAGCGGTAATCGCTCGATCCTTCCTTGGTACGCATACTGATGGTGCGCTGGCTGCCCTCTTCCCACAGGCGAGTCTCTTGAATAATCGGCTCACCGGACTCAATGGCTGCAATTTGCCGTTCAATTTCATACTCGATCGCCTTCTGGATGGCGTTGAAGGAGTTCATATTTTTGATTTCGACCTTGGTGCCAAACTCCTTTTGACCGACAGGCCGCACCGAAACGTTGACATCGCACCGCAGGGAGCCTTCCTGCATATTGCCATCACTCACTCCCAAATAGCGCAGGATGCGACGCAGTTCCTGGGCATATTCGGCGGCTTCCTGACCACTGCGGATGTCCGGTTCGGAAACAATTTCCAGTAGCGGCACCCCAGTGCGGTTGAAGTCCACCAGAGAGTGGGTGGAACCAGCCAGGCGATCGCTGCCCCCATGCACCAGCTTGCCCGCATCTTCCTCCATGTGCATGCGGGTAATGCCAATTCTTTTGCGCGTAGCAGTACCACTTTCCTTATCCACCAATTCGATTTCCAGCCAGCCATGCTCGGCGATCGGCAAATCGTACTGGGAAATTTGATAATCCTTCGGCAAATCAGGATAGAAATACTGCTTGCGATCGAACTTACTGTAAGGGGCGATCTCACAGTTCAGTGCCATCCCCGCCTTGACAGCATATTCCAGCACCTTCTGGTTCAGTACCGGCAGGACCCCTGGCATCCCCATGCAGACGGGACAGACCTGCGTATTGGGAGTACCGCCAAATGTAGTGGGACAGTTGCAAAAAATTTTCGTGTCCGTCTTCAATTGACAATGGGTTTCCAACCCGATGACTGCTTCGTATTGCGTTTTGACCGGAGTTGCAGTAACCATGAGAACCTTGTCAGTAGGACAACAGCAATCATTTTAGCTTACCAGCCCTTCCCTTCCGGCATTAGAATAGATTCCTATGGAAGCTGAAGTCATTACCCTTTTGTCTAAGCGAGAAATTGAAAAGATGCGTCGGGCTGGCCAACTGGCCGCCGAGTTGCTGCATTATCTAGGCACCCTGGTTCAACCGGGTATCAGTACCCTGGCGTTGAATGATGCAGCCGAACGCTGGACCCGAAAACATGGGGCCAAGAGTGCCCCCTTGGGCTACAAGGGGTTTCCCAAGTCCATTTGCACCAGCGTCAACGAAGTCGTTTGTCATGGCATTCCCAAAGCCAAGGAAATCCTCAAGGAGGGTGACATCCTCAATATCGACGTCACCCTGATTGTGGATGGCTATCATGGCGACACCTCTAAAATGTTTTTTGTCGGGGAGCCGTCTCCCCTGGCCAAAAAACTGGTAGCCGTGACCCATGAGTGTCGGCGGCGGGGCATTGAAGCCGTCAGACCGGGGGCCCGCATTGGCGATATTGGGGCTGCCATCCAAGAGTATGCCGAATCCCAGGGCTTTTCCGTTGTTCGAGATTTTGTGGGTCACGGCATCGGTTCGACCTTCCACACCGCCCCCCAAATTCCCCACTATGGCAAGAAGGGAACCGGGCGCAAACTACGCCCCGGCATGGTGTTCACGATTGAACCCATGATTAATGAAGGTACCTGGGAAGTTGAATTGCAAGCCGATCAATGGACCGCCCTGACCAAGGACCGTAAGTTATCCGCCCAATATGAACACACGATCGCCGTCACGGAGGATGGCTACGAAATCTTGACCCCCTATCCCGGTGAATGCTGATTACCAGAAAATGCCCCCGCGTTCGTAAATTTGAATTCGCCCATAGCCAAGAAACTGACCGTAGGCCACTTCCCCTGCTGGAAAAGCCGTCACCCCAAACAAATAAACACCCGCAAAGGGATTTCGTTCCGGCCTTAAGCCAATACTGATGGTGCGTCCAGGTGGCACAGGGGGATCAAAGGTGACCGCAATAGCCTGGGTGTGGGGATCTTGAATCACGTTTTTGATCGGCAAGGCTGCGCCCTCATGTCGCCAGTTACCCTCAAACGCCTCCGTTTTTTCCAGTTCAAAATCCACGTTGTCCAGAGAAGGTTCTGGCGAAATCACCACTTTACCGAGGGGTTCGCCAGCCTTTTCGGACAGGTTTAATTCGAAGTAGTAGGTGGCGCCATAAATGTAGGCGGCGTTTTGGGTTGTACTGGCCCTGACCAGTAAGGGTGGATGGTTGAAGTAAACAGTGCCATTGGACAGTTGCACTGCTCGACCCGGCCAACCAACCAGACCAGCCAGACCAACGGACAGCGCAATCAGGCTGCCAATCAAAATTCGGGACTGCCGCATATCAGAATCAGCCTGGAACTGCGGAGGAACGCCAACATTGGCCCAATAACAGCCCTCCCGCTAACAATTTCACACCATCCAGAACCCAGTATGCCGCATGGAACTGGTTCATCAAGTCAGGAGTTGCGGCCAGCGGTGCAAACAGGTTCAACTGCAGGCCCAAACTACTCATTTGCGGCGTCAGCAGGTAGGTATCGATCGCAGCGACGGCAAACAGCAGAACCGCCAGGAAAAACTGGCTCTGGCGGAATAAGCCCGGACTGGATCGCAGCCCCCAACAGAATAAGACAGCCGTTAACACCAGCGCCGCACACAACAGTTCTAGTCGATTAAATACCCAAAATAGGGTGTATCCAGCAGTGGCAAAGCCCGTTTCAGCCATCATGCCAGAAGTAAACAGAATCGGCATGATCACCAGATCCAGAACCAGACTGGCACTCAGCCAAAATCCCAGGGTCAACATAAGCGGCATGCGCCAACTGACTTGGGGAACAGAAACAGCAGAATGTGAAATGGCAACCATAACAAACCTCTTACAGTCTCAATCGAGATAGCTGGAAGCAAGCAGTCTGACAACAAGCGGGGCGTCATCGACGTGTTCCTCAACCGGACAGCCCTCAGAAAATACTGCCTTTGACCAACGATTTCATTCCAACTAATCTCATAGTATGAAGGTTATTTTTAGTGTAGTCAGTGAGCAATTGCTCACTTCTGTAATGATGTAAAACGTATCAATCTTTGCCCAACGATCTGCCTCCATTTAACTCAATTCAGCAATTGACAACCGTCTTGTCAAAGAGCAAGTTATCGATCAGTTTTGGCTTTAAACTAAATAAACCTGGCGGAAGCTGGCCAGGTTTATCTTGATGATAATGTTGTGAGATCAAGAAGTAAACAAATTCAGACAAGACAACTAACTAACTTGGTTTATCGAACAACCTGTAACTCTCAGACTGTCACTGTTCCTTACCTTTTCTACCCTCCTTAACTTTGGAGATAATATCGTAGAGTCAAGATCAGTCGACAGCAGCCGACTTAAAACGCCTTTGACAGGCTGTATAGACAGTGATCAATCAGATTCAGACATTGTTGAACAATTAACCAACTCAGATACATTGCTGAGCGTTACAGGGGCTTTCGGGAAGGGGACACAGTCCCAGAAAGCAAGGTTGGAGAAGAGTTTTTGCTACTCTTTTGTGTCCACTCTTCAAGAATAGCATCACCATTTATCTATGACCCACCCTTTAATACAAATTCATGTCTAATTAAGAACCAATACAAACTAGATTAAAAACTTCACAAAAGTGAGCGATTAGCATCGGTTGACTACGCGGTTATGGCGTCCCTGTTTCACTTAACAGTGCCTTTTCCGCTTCCGGCAGCTTGCCAGCGTGTTCCAGAGCGTCCCCCCAAATTATTCAGGTACATCCCTTCGCCCAAGCGGTTCTGAATTTGCCGAACAATCACCAAACTCTGCTGCAGATAGTCAATCGCCTGGGGATAATCACCCAGCATATGGTATGCATTCTCCAAAACTCCTAACGCCCTACCCTCACCCAGACGGTTGTGGGTTTGTCGGTAGAGCCGCAGCGCCTGTTGCCAAGAGTAGCTGGTCGTTTGCAACTGCCCTTTCATGGCTTGCAGCGTGCCTTGCTGCAACAGTTGGGTGGCCGCCGCATCGCCAGCATCCAGGGTTTGGGCTGAGGCTGAACGGGAAGCGGGCAGCAGATCAATGACAGGCG
>CAZBTL010000058.1:0-3484 GCA_964494755.1 uncultured bacterium
CATGTACCTCACGCCAGCGAAAACCGCTATAAGTGATATCGATATTTGCTTATATGTTTCTTGATAACATATAAGCAAATTCTTATTTTGCTTAAGTAGTATCAATACTTGCTTATATCTTTCTTGATAACATATAAGCAAATTCTTATTTTGCTTAAGTGATATCGATATTTGCTTAAATTTCGAGGTTGAGGGGCTGGTTAACCAATAATGTCGCTATAAACTGACCAGATGGGCACGGGCTGAACCCTTTGCCCATCCTACGCAGATCCTTTGTTGAATAGGGGTTCAGATGGGCACGGGGGTGGCCCTTTGCCCATCCTACGCAGGTGTTTTGTTTAACAGCGGCTCAGATCGATTCCAGCTTCCCGAGCGAACTCTTCCAGGCTCTTCCGTTCCAGGGTTTTAATGGCTTTGGTGGAAAGGCGCAGCTTCACCCAGCGGTTGCCGCCAGCCCACCAAACTCGCTTCCACTGTAAATTGACTTCTTGCAGCTTCTTGGTTCGGCGGTGGGAGTGGGAAACCGCATAGGCGTTGTTCGCCTTTTTACCGGTCAGTTGACATTTGCGAGCCATCAGAGTCTCCGAATAGGTGCTGAAATTTGCCGAATTATGATTGTAGCGGTTTTCGCGCCAAAAAACAAAGTCAGGTAAGCAACGCTTAACGAGTGACTTCCAGTAAGCGGGAAAAGTAAAACCGGGTCTTAGTCATGCCGTTGCGCCGTAGGGTCCAACCCAAATCGGTCAGGATGCGCAGAACGTCTGACTCCCGATGCAGATAGGCGCGAGTGGCCTTGCTGGGGCCGGGGAAAAAGTCGCCTATTTTTTTCAGTAGGGAATAGCCAAGGGTTTTAGGAGCAAAGCTAAGAATCAGACGGGACTCGGCCAGGGAGCTGAGGTGGCGAATCATTTCGGCAGCTTGCTCCTGGGGATAGTGGATCAGCACATCCAGACAAACCACGGTGTGATATTGGCCCGTTAAGGATTCCAGATCCTGCACCGCAAAGGTGAGATTGGGTAGCCCGCCCTGTTCCGTTGCTCGGGTCTTGGCTTCGCCTACCATTTTTTCGGAAATATCCGTGGCAAAAACCGTTGCCCCGGCCTGGGCCAGCGGCAGGCTGAGACTGCCAACTCCACAGCCAGCATCACAAACCGTCAGGCCAGACAGATTGCCATCCTGATTCAGCCAGTTCAAGACGGTATCGACCGTTTGTTGATGGCCCAGGCGGATGTCGAGTTGGACTTTGTTGACCTCGCCATCTCCGTAGATGCGGCGCCAGCGATCAAACCCGGTGGCGTTGAAATACTCCCGAACAACCGTCTTATCATCCAGTGCGCTCATGCAGCGGGCCTAGTTCAATCAATATTGTTAACAACTACTAATTACCATGTTTCGGGTCTGTAACGGTTGGTGGAGGATGGGAAATGGGAAATGGGAAATGGGAAATGGGAAATGGGCAAGATCCCCGACTGTTGGGCTAGGAGGGCGGTTCTGCGGTTCACCCTGAAAGGGCAAGGTTCTGAAGGGTTAAAGCTCCTATTTCTGTAAAACAATGTAACAAGATCCGAAAGTCTACACTCCTGGTTTGAAGCCATCAGTCGTAGACAAACTTAAAAGTGTCACTAAATGTAATTGCAGGAGCAACCTTTCAGTGATTTGATAAATATCAAAGAGATTCGTATCTTTTCGCTCCGCACTTCCTCACACAACGTTCGCACACAGAACGTTCCCTCAACGTTCGTCTGGGTATCTGGAAATTGCCGTCTGAGTCTGCGTCGAATCACCCAATCGGGTGACTCCCCCGGAGGAAGCAGAGATTTCTAACCCAGCGTACTGTTAAGTTCTGTTCCTCACAATAAAAAAGGCCGTTACAGGTAACTGATCAAATGAGTTGCCTGAATTGTTCCCCTCTCAACTTTGACAGTTGGCAGTTTTGATAAACCGTCAGGCCCCCTGACTTTAAACGGTGGAGGAAAAGAGAATGCAAAGCCTGGTAATGATGCCCCGTCCCTGTTGGTCTACTTTCCGCGATCGCTCCAATCGCTGGATTGCCGGTGTCTTATTAGCAGTGGGAATTGGTCTGGCCGGCAGTTTGCCGCTGGCGGCTCAGGGCGCTCAGACTGTAGAAGTGAGTCCCGCAGAGGTGAGTCCGGCAGAAGTGAGTCCCGTTCCTCCAGCCCAATTGCAAGCGGCTAAAACCAACGCCTCTCGCTTGCCGGATGGAATTTACCTGTATGGTCAGTCCGAGAAGGTAGAGCAAATTGGTAAAGGTTACTTTGTCTTTGAAGTGACGAAGGGTAACGTGGTTGGTGCGCTTTATATGCCGCGATCGTCCTTTGACTGTGCTTCCGGCAGTTTTAAGGCTGATGAACTGGCCCTGACCGTTGTCAATAGTTACGATCGCTCCACCAACCCCTTCGCCATCTCCCTGGAGAAGAACGCCACCGTTGCCAGCAGTCAAGGCTCACTGATGCAACAACTGGGGTTACAGGGGTTCCATCAACTGCCCAAACCCAGTGAGAATGATTTGCGAATGTTGTCGGTCTGCAAAAAGGATCTGGCTAACTGAGGATCTGGCATCAAACCATTCGGTGCACTACCCTTAACTTACCGCTGAGACGCAGAGCCCCCAGAACCAGCCAGGCGTCTGAGCGGTAAGTTTGTATTTATCCTGTTGGATGGGAGTTTTCTGTCGATGGTTACTCGCCTTTCTGCTTCCCAACCTGATCCCAGGCTGCCTCCCAAAGAAACCCTGCCTACCATGTACGATCTTCCCAGTGAAGATCCAGAGGAACCCGGTTTGCCGGATGAGTATCATGACCTGCAACCCCAGCTGCTGAGTGCCACGCTTCGCCTCAGCACCTATGCCGCTGACAACTTTTTTACGGGAACCGACCTCAACCTTTACTACGACCTTCGCCATCCCCTCTGGCACAAGCGCCCTGACTGGTTTTTGGCGCTGGGTGTGCCTCGTCTGTACGATCAAACCGATCTCCGTCTCAGTTATGTTGTCTGGCAAGAAGGGGTTAGCCCCTTTGTGATTGTCGAACTGCTGTCTCCTGGCACCGAAATGGAAGATTTGGGTCAGACCCAACAGCAGCCAGGTCAACCACCGACCAAATGGCAGGTTTACGAACAAATCTTGAAGGTGCCGTATTACGTCGTGTTTGATCGCTACACCGATCGCCTGCGAGCCTTCCGGCTCGACCAGACCTGCTATCAAGAATTGACGCTGCCCAACCAGAAACTCTGGATACCGGAATTGCAAGCGGGACTTGGTCTCTGGCAGGGAACCTTTCAGGGCATTTCTCGCCATTGGCTGCGCTGGTATGATGACCAGGCAAGTTGGATTCCGACGGAAGCTGAGATGGCCCAGCAAGAACGGCAACGGGCAGAGCAGGAACGACAACGGGCAGAACAGGAACGGCAACGGGCAGAGCAGGAACGGCAACGGGCAGAACAGGAACGGCAACGGGCAGAACAG
>CAZBTL010000058.1:3584-18437 GCA_964494755.1 uncultured bacterium
ACGGGCAGAGCAGGAACGGCAACGGGCAGAACAGGAACGGCAACGGGCAGAACAGGAACGGCAACGGGCGGAACAGGCAGAAACGTTGCTGGAACAGGCGCGGCAACAGCGGCAACAGTTAATCGAACAATTGCTGGCCAGGGGGATTAATCCCGACGACTTGCTGAATGGGTCAGATCGCGACTAATCGGGTGAGTGGGTTGGGGGTAAGTCGTCCTGGGCTACGGGTTCCAGCTCAGCTAGGTCGGAGGGGGCAAAGCGGGAGCGGGCCCGATCGCGCAGATTGCTGATCACGATATAGAGAATTGGCACAATAAACAGGCTGAGGATCGTGGAGACCAACATTCCGCCAGCGATCGTGGTGCCCACGGAGCGACGACTGGCGGCCCCAGCCCCGGAGGGATTGACCAGCGGCAGGATGCCCAAAATGAAGGAGAAGGAGGTCATCAGGATGGGCCGTAGGCGTTCCTGGGCCGCTTCGATCGCCGCCTTCGTCGTGGCCAGCCCTCGTTCCCGCAATTGATTGGCGAATTCCACAATCAGGATGGCGTTTTTACTGGACAGACCAATCAGCATGACCAGACCAATCTGGGAATAAACGTCATTGGCCATGCCCCGCAGCATGACGGCTAACAAGGCCCCTAAAATGGCCAGCGGCACCGCCAGCAGAATAATCAACGGATCCACAAAGCTTTCGTATTGGGCTGCCAGCACCAAAAATACGAAGATCAGCCCCAGGCCAAAAATCAAGGGCGCCTGGGCTCCCGCCACCAATTCCTCCAGGGAGGCTCCCGACCATTCGTAGCCCTGGGTGGGCAACAGGACTTTGGACGCTACCTGTTCCATGGACTGAATCGCCTGACCGGAGCTGAAACCGGGGGCGGCGCTGCCGGTAATGGCAATGGAGCGAAACAGGTTGAAGTGGTTGATGGTTTGGGCCCCCGTGGTGGGGGTTAGGGTGACCAGACTGCTGAGGGGGATCATCTCGCCCGTGCGCGATCGCACCTGCAGTTGCCCCACATCTTCCGGGTTGGCCCGAAACTGCTGGTCCGCCTGGACATAGACTCGATAGGTGCGGCGATCCAACTCAAAGTCATTGACGTACTCAGACCCCATCAAGGTTTGCAGGGTATTGAATACATCCTGCACCGGCACACCCAGAGCCTCTGTCTTGTTGCGGTTGACCTCCACCAGCATCTGGGGTGAATTGGCCGCAAAGGTACTGAACACCGCCTGCAAGCCAGGTGTTTGGTTGGCCTGCTGGATCATGCCGAACATACTCTGTACCAGGGTGTCGAGGCTGCCGCCGCTCTGGCGGTCCTGTAACTGGAACTCGAAGCCGCCAACGGCTCCCAAGCCCTGAATCGAAGGCGGGTTAACCGGGATCACCCTCGCTTCCGTAATTCCAGAAAAGCCCCCCCATAGTTTGGCCACAATGGCCATCGCTGATTGGTCTGGCTTTTTCCGCTCATCCCAGGGCTTCAGGGTGGTAAAAATAATGCCGTTGTTGGCCGTGCTGCCGCTGAAACTGAAGCCACCCACGGCAAAGGTGCCCACCACCTCCGGCTGTTTCAGAATTTGCTGCTCCACCTGGGTCATCACCTGGCTGGTGTAGTTGAGGGAAACGCCTTCAGGGGCCTGCACCAGGGTGATGAAATAGCCCTGATCTTCCTCCGGCAGAAAGGCGGTGGGCACCTTCAAGTAGAGCCAGCCAGTTAAAGCCAGCAACAGCAGAAACAGACCCACCACTAGGCTGCGCGTCCTGGCTAGCTTTTGCAGCGATCGCTCATAGGTGCGGCGGGTCCAGTCCAGACCCCGATTGAAGGGGGCAAACCAGCGACTGCCCTGACTGGGTTGACGGCGCAACAGCAGGGCTGAAAGCGCCGGACTCAGGGTGAGGGCATTAAAGGTGGACAGAGCAATGGAAAAGGCAATGGTGAGGGCAAACTGCTGGTACAGCTTGCCGGTAGTGCCAGGGAAAAAGGCCACTGGCACAAACACTGCCATCAACACCAAAGAGGTGGCAATTACGGCGCCAAACAGTTCGGCCATGCCCTGGGAAGCCGCCTGCCGGGGTGGCAATCCCTTATCCTGAATCAGGCGAACAATGTTTTCCACCACGATGATGGCGTCGTCCACCACCAGCCCCGTAGCCAGAGTCAGGCCAAACAGGGTGAGGGAGTTGATGGAAAAGTCAAAGACTTTGATGAAGGCAAAGGTGCCGATCAACGAGACTGGAATGGTGATGGCTGGAATCAGGGTGGTGCGCCAGTCTTGCAGGAAGACGAAGATCACCAACACCACCAGGGAGATCGCTTCAAACAGGGTCTTATACACCTCGCCCATGGACGCTTCCACATAGCGGGTGGTGTCAAAGGCTACCTGATAGGTCATCCCCGGTGGGAACTGCTTCGCCAGTTTGGCCATTTCGGCCCGTACCTCGTGGGCCACATCCAGCGCATTACTGCCAGGCAACTGATAGATGCCAATCCCCACCGCATCCTGCTGGCGATAGCGCAGAAAGGTACTGTAGTTTTCGGCGCCCAGTTCGGCCCGACCCACATCTTTCAACCGCACTAGCGTCCCATCGCTGCCAGTTTTCACCACCAGATTTTCAAACTGGGACGCATCGGTCAAACGGCTGAGCGCCCGCAGGTTGATCTGATATTGCTGGTTCTTTGGTGCAGGTGGTTGACCAATGGTTCCGGCGCCAACCTGCAGGTTCTGCTGTCGCAGGGCAGTGGCTACATCCTCGGCGGTCAGTCCGCGGCTAGCCAGTTTGGTCGGATCGAGCCACAGCCGCATGGCAAACTTGCGTTCGCCAAAAATCCGCACATCCCCAACTCCTGACAACCGTTTCAGGGCATCCACTAGATACAGATCGGCATAGTTGCTGAGAAAGGTGTTGTCGTATTGGTTGTTCTCACTGTAGAAACCAATCCCCATCAAAATGTTGGTCGATTGCTTGGTCACCTGGACGCCGGTTTGCTTGACGGCTTCCGGTAATTGCGGTTCTGCGATCGCCACCCGGTTTTGCACATCCACCGCCGCCAGATCTTTGTCGCGGGACGCATCGAAGGTAATGACGATGTTGCTGGTGCCGTCGTTACTACTACTGGAGGCCATGTACTTCATGCCTTCCACACCATTAATCTGACGTTCCAGAATGGTCGTAACGGCATTTTCCACCACTTCGGCACTGGCCCCGGTGTAGTTGGCCCGCACATCAATCTGGGTGGGACTGATATCGGGATACTGGGCCACCGGCAGCAGGGGAATACAAATCCCCCCCACCAGCACGATCAGCAGGGCGCAGACCGTCGCAAAGACCGGGCGTTTGATAAAGAAGTCAACAAACATAGGACGGGGTGTAGAGGACGGAATGCAGAACTGGGTTAAGCAGGCTGACTGGGAAAACAGCACAGGCGTGAGGACACAGGAGTCAGCATTCAGGGAGATGTTTGACTGCTGGCTCCTGACGCCTGGATGCTAAGTCCAGCAGGATGTCGCGGCCAAGTTGGGATCGCCAAGCCCCTACTCGGTTGCAATTGGCAGCTTATCTGACAAATTCTGAATACCAGAAACCACCAGTTTTTCACCTGGTTTCAAGCCCTGTAAGACCTGGTAGCTATTGCCCTGAATCTTGCCTAATTTGACAGGTTTTTGGCGGGCCACCAGCGCCTTCGATTGCTCATCGGTCTCAGCCACAAAGACAAAATTTTGTCCAGCCATACGGGAAACTGCTGCTGTTGGGATCAGCAAGCCCGGCATCTGCTGCCAGATCAGCCGAGCCCGGATAAACTGATCGGCCCGTAACTGGTTGCCGTCATTTTCATAGAGGGCTTTGACCAGGACCGACTGGGTATTGTTGTCCACGTTAGGCGCAACGAAAAAGACCCGGCTGGAACCAATCACCTGGCCCTGGCCATTCAGCAGTTGGATGCTGGTTCCCGGTTTGACATCCGCTGCCCGGTCTACAGGGATCGAGACATTCACCTCCAGCGGCTGATTTTGGGTCACCGTGATCAATTTAGTGTCTTTGTTGACGGCATCGCCCACCTTAACCGGAATATTCCCCACCGTTCCGGCAAAGGGAGCCTTAATCGTGTAGTACTGCAATTCCGCCTGCTGCACCTGGGTACTGGCCTGGGACTGTTGCCACAGGCGCTGACTGCGAGCAATTTCTGCTCTTTGAGCCTGAATTCGGGCCTCGACAGCCACCAGATTGGCCTTGGCCACGGCCAGACTGTTGGCATAGCGATCCAAGTCCTGCTTGCTGATGGCCCCCTGCGCCTGTAGCATGGCGTAGCGGTCGTATTGCTGCTGATTGAACTTGACATCCGCCTGCTTGGCCAGGCGATCGGCTTCGTAGGTTTTTAACATCGCCTGGGCATTGGCCTGTCCGGCTAGAGCCGATTCGGCGGCGGCGGCGGAACTGTCCAACGTGGCCTGTTGCTTAAGCGGATCGAGAACCAACAACGGTGTCCCTGCCGCCACTTGCTGACCGGGTTGCACCAGAATCCGCGCCACCTGACCTTCCACCTGGGGCTGCAAGGTCACCGATCGCCGCGATTGCAGACTGGCGACAAACTCCGAGCTATCTACCACCGTCTGGCTTGTCAGGGGGGTCAGCTTGACCTTGACGGCACTGGGCCGGTTAGCCTGGGCGGCCGGATTCACCTGGCTACAGGCACTCATCAACGCCGCTGCTAGAACGCTAAACGCCAGAGAATAGTGGGACTGCTTCATCGCTACCTGCAAGGTAAGAAACGGGTAAGGGAGATGCCATCGACTGCAAGCGCCAGCCCAGGGTTTGGGATTATGTTTGTCTCAGCATAGGGCAGATAGTCAGGTCCGCTAATCCCCCGATCGGTGGAATTCCTGGAATTTCTATCGATTCATCCGGTGCAAGAGAATGCTGATAAAGTCCAGCATGCGACCCGAACTGCCCCACTCCTACGACTTCTCAAACTCCCTCTAAACTAGGGATATAGCTACCTCCTGCGTTGGGAGCCATATGGCCATCAGCAGGGAGCTTCGTTCCAGTACCTGTTCGATTAACACCGGCAACATGCGGCGATCTTCCTCAGCAAAACCGTCCTGTCGAATCAGGATCCCCTGGTGCCACTGAGTGCATCCCAGTCTTGCAAATTTGCCCTCATCCCCCAACCCCTTCTCCCAAAATAGGAGAAGGGGCACTGGATTGAAAGTCCCTCTCCCGCTCTGAGAGAGGGATTTAGGGTGAGGGCTACGAAAGTGGGATGCACCTAGTGCAGCTTCCGGTCAAACACACCTTCATGATGCAGAATCCCGCAACTCAGCCAACCGTGGTGCAGTCCCTTTTGTAGAGAAATTAATTCAATGGAGCTGACGGGAGTCGAACCCGTGTCCGCCCTGGGTATTAGTACACCGCTCATTCACAGGTTTAGCTGCTCTAACCCTCGCAGCGGGAACCATCCCTTATCCCGGATGGTGGGATGCTCTGGTAAAGTCTTAGCCAGATACCGACCAGAGGCAGTGGTCTAGCGCATCCGTTGGGGGTTGGTCCATCATCCTTAACGGAGTCAAATGACGGACGCTCGAACCGTTAGAGGTTATTAGGCAGCTACGAGAGCTTGCTTACGAGCAAAAGGTACGATGTTGTTCGCATGTACTTGTTTTGAGCCATTGATTTACGAGAGTTAGCCCGCTCTCGACCTGCATCACGGGGTAACGTTCGCCAAAACGTCGAAACCGTTACAGCCCCATGTCTGTCTGCCTTTATTATAGCCAACCCTTCTAGCGATCGGGTTTAGTCTCTCATCTGGTTCAGAGCGTCCTGAAGCTGCGACTAGATTGGCTCGGCCACCTGACTGGTCGCAGTGCTCTGGCATACAGAATTGCCCGGACCCTTCGGAGAAAACTTAATTTGGCTAACTATTGTCAACTAAAGTTTAGCCTTTGTATTCTATTGTCACACTGATGTCATCACCTCAGCGATTGAAAAGGAGTGGCCGGTGAATGCAGCCGAACAGGCAATCAGCCTGGAACTTGCCAGTAAGATTGCAACCGTCGTGAATTTATTTAAGTCTGAGTTTCCCCATGTTCGGGCAGACTTAAAGCCCTGGGTCAATGACCCGGATACCCGAGAATGGGTTGATCCAGACTCCATTGATATCGGGTTTCACTTTCCCGGCGTTTCTCGGCTGATGAAGAGTCGCAGTCTGCTATTACAGATCCGCTTTTTTGAGGATCCTCTGGCTGGCAACCGACGCGCGATCGGTGCTGAATTGGCAGGATTCGATCACCGGGGCAAACAATGGTGGCTTTCCACAGTGGAAAGTTGGACTTTTGAAGGCAGCCAGTATCCAGAACCGGAAACCGGCGAACAGTTGAAGGCAGTTCTCCGACAGGTGTTAGACCTGTTTAATCAATCGACTGAACCGCACCCTTAGCCGTCGGTCCGTTCTAACATCCAGGACCGAATCAGGCCGTTCACCTGATCTGGAATTTCGTCATGGGGACAATGGCCTGCCTTTAGATAGTGTTCCGTGAGTTGGGGATAATGACTGCGGAACCGGGCTCCCCGCTCTTGGGCGTTCATCCACGGATCCGCTTCACCCCATAACACCAGTAACGAGCAATCCAACTGTTCCAGCAGGACATCCACTTTCTCTCCTTGAGGGGTTCGAAAAACCGAGGCAAAAACCTTAGCTGCCCCTGGATCGCAGGATGGTCGATAAATGTCTTCGATCAGTTGATCGGTAATGGCCAACTTGTTGAGATAAACCTGCTCCAGGGTTCGGCGGATCACGGAGCGCTGCCGCACGTACTGAAACAGTAAATAGCTGGCCCAGTCTTGGCGAAACAAAGATTGAACCACACCGCCCAATACCTTGCGGACGGGATCGGGACTGGCCACTGGTTGGGTTTCCGTGAAAGGACCGGCACTGTTAATCAGAATCAGTCCGGCTACGGCTTCCGGTCTCTGCGCTGCCACACACAAGGATGCATACCCGCCCAGCGAGTTACCCGCCAGAACGGTCGGTCGGCCAATCACTTCGACAATAAACTGATGCAATTGGTCCCGCCATAAGTCGCCGCTGTAAGACCAGTCTGGTTTAGAGGAGCGGCCAAACCCCAACAGGTCGATGGCCCAAACCTCAAATTCCTGGCTTAAGCCCTCAATATTCTTGCGCCAATGGTCTGTTGAAGCTCCAAATCCGTGGATTAACAACAAAGGCGGCCGCTCTTCTGGTGCAGCCCCAGCTCGGACATAGTGAATAGCCTGATCCCGCCATTGCCAGAATTGGCCCTGAACAGATTGGGCAGGAGAGGAGATCTGCATAGTTGAGAATTGTTAAGTTTTTAATCTTATTGTAAGCAAGGTTGACAACATCCGCCAGTTGCCATGGAGGACGGATGGCGATTGATGGCCACACACCCAAAAACTGGCTATGCTCTCAGGCGTCAGCTAGTTCCTATCAATAAGTCAGTTGAGACAGCCAGGAAATTACAATTCCCAACGCAGAGCCCACAATCACTTGCACAGGGGTGTGGCCCAACAGTTCTTTCAGCCGATCTTCCCGGAACTGGTGTTCGCCCTGGAAAAATTCGTCAATAATTTGATTCAAGACGCGAGCCTGTTTGCCAGCTGCTTGTCGGACTCCCGCCGCGTCGTACATCACAATGATGGCAAACACAAGGGCGACGGCAAATTGGGTACTGTCCCAACCATCTGTTTGGCCAACGCCGGTCGCCAGAGCCGCAACCAAGGCAGAATGAGCACTGGGCATGCCCCCCGTCTCAACCAATGCCCGAACGTTTAATTTGCGATTTTTGCCGAAATCAACAATTAATTTTAAGAGTTGGGCAGTGATGCAAGCCGCAAGGGCAACCAGAAGAACCTGGTTATGGATGATGTCGCCAAAGTCCTGCATGGTGTGTTTCAGTCGGGGATGAAGGGAACGACTAGTGAGTCCGGTTAGCAATAAAGTCGGCGATCGCAACCAGGGGTTGGGCTGCCTCTCCAAATTCAGTCAGTTCTGCTTTGGCCTTTTGAATTAACGTTTGGGCCTGCCGCCGCGATTCGTCTAAGCCCCAGAAGCTCGGATAAGTTGCTTTCTGAGCTTGCAAATCCTTACCCGCTGTCTTACCCAACTCCTCCTGGGTCGCCGTAATGTCCAAAATATCATCCACAATCTGGAACGCCAGACCGATGTTCTGAGCATAACGGGACAAGCGTTTCAGATTGATCTCCGAAATTCCTGCCAAAATTGCGCCGGAGGTAACCGACGCTTCCAGCAGGGCTGCCGTCTTGTGATTGTGGATGAAGTTTAGCGTCTCCAGGGAAACATCTTTCTTCCCTTCACAGTCCAGATCAACTACCTGGCCACCCACCAAACCTGCAGCTCCCACAGCCCGGCCCAAAATGGCTACCACTCTCAAGATTCGCTCCGGCAGAACATGCTTGGTTTCAGTGGCTACATGCTCAAAGGCATAGGCGAGCAACCCATCCCCCGCCAGAATTGCTGTATCTTCTCCAAAGACTTTGTGATTGGTTAGTTTGCCACGCCGATAATCGTCATTGTCCATTGCTGGCAAGTCGTCATGAATCAGGGACATGGTGTGGATCATCTCCAGGGCGCAGGCGGTTGGCATAGCCATCTCTATCGTTCCACCAACCAACTCACAGGTGGCCAAGCAGAGGATAGGCCGTAGGCGTTTGCCACCAGCCAGCAACGAGTAGCGCATGGCGTCATAAATTTTCTCCGGATAAACCACCGGCAGCGACCGATCCAGCGCTTCTTCAACCAGAGCCTGCCGTTCTGCGAGATAGGTCGCCAGATCAAACTCGACTGCTTGCTCCAGCACATTTGCCGCATCTGCCGTCGCCATTGCTGTATCCCTCCCGCTTATCATCGCAACTGCTATTAACACACCACACTGAAACTGCCCCTCATCATTTTACGAACCTTTCTGCCCATATTGGACAGACTTTCCTAGTGGATTCGCTCAGTTCAAAAGTTCCGAATGGAATTTCCGGGTCAGCCCAAGAGGGAAACAGTCAGACAATAAAATCAGCATCCCACCCCTGGGCGAGATGCCGATTAAAATCATTGCCGCTATGTGGCAGGGATGACCCGTTCCCATGACCAGAACCGAAGATGGAGAGACGGCTAGTTAAGGGGCCAAAAAACTAAGCCAACTAATAGGCTCCATTATTTTTCGGGAAAATAATAATTCCAATCGTCTTGAAGATGATCCACAGATCCATCACAAAACTGCGAAAATTGACGTAATAGACATCAATTTGAACTCTCCTGGGGTAAGGAATGTCATTGCGACCGGAAACCTGCCACAGCCCAGTAATTCCAGGTCGGATGGTGAGCACCTTGTCCATGTGTTTGCCGTACTTAGGCAGCTCTTCCCGCACTAACGGACGAGGTCCAACCACACTCATATCTCCTATCAACACATTCCAGAACTGGGGAAACTCATCCAAACTGGTGATGCGTAAAAAGCGGCCAATCCAGGTGATTCGGGGATCGCGCCGCAACTTGAAGTTATTCTGGTACTCCCGACGCAGGACTGGAGATGTGGCCATCATTTCCAGCAGCACTTCATCAGCATTCTTGACCATCGTCCTGAACTTGAGGCACTTGAAAGGCTTATAGTTTTTGCCGACCCGTTGCTGAACATAAAAAATTGGCCCTGGCGAACTCATTGCAATTAGCAGGACCAGCAGCAGATAAACCGGAGAAAAAACAATCAGAACGATTAACGCAAAGACAATATCGAACAACCGCTTAGCAAGTTCACTATCCAGGGCGCGAGCCAGAAGGGGTAAAAGCCCCTGTTTAACAAACGCACGAATCGACTTGCGGGAAGTGAGTTGGCCTTGAGCAGTCATCTTACTCCTTCACATCCACACCACACACAGTCATCATCATAAGGCCACTGACCACTTATAGGCTGCATTTAGTTCCAGGTCCATACAAACTTGATGCGCATAAAGGGGCCGAACCCCCAGTATCACAAGCTTTCGATTCCTTAAAAATAGTTGAGATTTGATGACTTTGGACACAAATAGGGTTCCCATCTGCTTACGAAAATTCCCGCTGTCAGTTTTTTAGGTGTGAGCTTGGAATTCCTGATAGCACTGGTCGAGAAATGTCATGTAGCGTTCCCGGAAAACATCCGGTTGGAAGGAAAGGGCATGGCTACGGGCCACTTCTGGATCCAGTTGGCTATATGCCTGTTCAAATCGTTCTACTGCAGCCATTAGGGCAGGTACTGTTTGTTGCTTAAACAGGACACCGGTGGCATTTTTGCCATGCTGGTCAACATCGCGCACTGTTTCTGCGGTTCCACCCTGTCCATAGGCAATCACCGGGGTTCCGCAAGCCTGGGCCTCCACTGGAGCAATCCCAAAGTCTTCCTGGGCGGCATAAACAAAGGCTTTGGCCTGGGTCATGTACTCTTCCACGATCGCATCGGCTTGCCAGCCCAAAATCTGTACATTAGAACGGGCGATCCGACGCACCTGCTTGAGTTCTGGGCCATCACCGATCACCACCAGGGGTAGTCCTAGATGGTTGAATGCTTCAACGATTAAGGGAATTTTTTTGTAGCTGACCAATCGGGATACGGTGAGATAAAAGTCCTGTTTTTTCGGCTGAAAGTAAAATCGCTGGGTATCGACTGGCGGATAGATCACCTCTGCTGGGCGTCGATAGCACCGCCAGATGCGGCGGGCCGTATGGTGAGAGTTGGCAATAAAATAATCAACCCGATTGGCCGATAGGACATCCCACTGGCGCAGGCGATGCAACAGATAGCGAGTCAGGATGCCCGGTAACCCTTTGCCTGCAGCACTGCTATTGAGGTAGTCAAAGGTCATGTCCCAGGCATAGCGCATGGGTGCATGACAGTAGCAAATATGAAGCTGGTGGGCTGCAGTCAAGACTCCCTTGGCCACAGCATGGGAGGAAGAAAGAATGACATCGTAGGAGCGCAGATCGAGTTGTTCGATCGCCAATGGCAGAAGGGGCAAGTACTTTTGCACCCCGTTGCGTGCTAATGGCAGATGTTGGAGAAAGGTTGTGCCGATTTTGCGTCCATATAAATAGCTGGCCGGATTGACCGACTCAAAGTCAATCAGGGAATACACATCCGCCTCAACCAGCTTCAAGATGTCCTGAACCACCAACTCGGAGCCGCCGGTGGCGTTTGGGGTCAACCACTCATGCACCAGCGCAATTTTGGCGGTTGCTAAGGCGGAAGCAGATCCAGCCCCTCGGTCAGAACCGGCACTTGCACCCACTTTCACAGCCCAATCGCTCCCACTTAATGAGACTGGCACGACCTTCAGCAGTATACGCCGAAACCGCTCTGTTCCAATGAAAAGCTACCTTTTCAACAGTGTCTTTAGGGCAATTCGTATCTCTAGAAACAGACTCATTCCAGGGACCATCGTTTACTGGAAAAAAAAGCCAGCATAATTGCTGGCCAAAAGGAATGTTGACGTTGTTCTCTCATTGGGAGAAACCCAACTGCGCGTTCCCAAACTCGCAGCGGTCTACTTAATGTAGTTCCCACGAAAAGCATTGTAACAAGATACACAGACTTTTTTGTTATGAATCTTCATAAGTTCATGACAAATTCAGAGTATTTTTACTCATGCTGCTGACGGGGCGACGAGGGGCTGCCCTGTTGGGCCAATTGGCTGCCAGTGGCTGGTTTGCCCCATAGGACTCGTTCATTTTTATAGACGGTCATGCCGGGGCGGGCTCCCTTGGGCTTAAACACATATCGGGGCTTGGTATAGATGACCGGCACCTGCTCACTGTGTCGGCCCTGGCTAAAGTAGGCGGCCAGGTCGGCTGCATACTGGAGATCGGTGGTGTCTGCGGGCGTGCCCGGTTGCAGTCGCAGCAGCACATGACTGCCAGGAATTTCCTGGGTATGAAACCAGAGGTCGTAATCCGCAGCCAATCGAAAGGTCAGTTGGTCATTTTGCCGGTTGTTGCGACCAACCAGGATCTCTAGGCCGGTTGGGGTAACAAATCGATAGGGCTGGCTGATTGCATCGGGCTGTTTCGGGCTGGTGCGATCGCGGTGTTCCGCATCCTCTAGATATCCCTGCTGAATCAGCTCGTCTCGAATTTCTTCCAGGGTTTGCAGATCATCGGCCTTTTGATAGTCCGTTAGCTCAGCCAGGGCCATGTTCACCTGTTCCAGATAATCCACTTCGGTTTGGACCTCTGCCAGCAACGGTTCGATCGCCTGACGGGTTCGTTTCAGTTTTTGGTGCCGTTTGTAAAGAGCTTGGGCATTCTGGACGGCATTTTTCTCTGGATCTAGAGAAAGTTTCACTAATTCACCGGTGGCGAAGTCAGGTACGTTCAGTTGCCGCAGTCCCGGTTGCCACTGGTGCAAATGGGCCATGAGCAGATCGGCCTGTTGCCGGCTACGGTCTGCCTGATCCGACTGCCGCAGGCGATCGCGGAAACTGTCCGCCTTAGCGTGTAACCGGGTCAACAGGTAATTCAAGCGTTGCTGGAGTCGGTGCCGCAGTTGGACGAAAGACTGGCGCTGCAGATGTTCTCGATAGTAGGTGTGCACCAGGGTTTGCACAGACTCAACCGGCTGGATCAAGCCCCACCCCAGAACCGTATAGCCTGTGGCTGTCCAACCTGGTTGAAACTGTTGCTTTTCCAGGGCTGAGAGCCATTCCTGCCAGGATTGAAACAATCGTTGCCAATCGGACTGACGGAGTTGGTCGGTCCGCTGGTCGGGATCCAGTCCAACTGCCTGCACCATTGAGGTCACCAGGGCGGAACTGAGGCCGCGATAGGTTTTAAGCAGGGTTCGCTTTAAGGGACCGGGGACCAGGCTGACGCGCTCCTGCCAGCGATCGCGGGATTCCGTCAGGCTGGGAACTGGATCGGTAAGAACGGGTGGTGGTTCGTAGGGTTGGCCGGTCAAAATGGGGCGAACACTGGACTGTTGGGCGTTGACCTGATGGGCCGCTGTTACAATCACTTGGTCGGCGTTGGTCAGGATCACGTTACTGTAGTTGCCCATAATCTCAACATAGAGATGCCAGAGGGCAGGCTCTCCGGGGCGACGGGCAAATTGCAGATCCACAGCCCGTTCCCAAGGGGCGATCGTCCCCATGTGGGTCAGCACCAACCCACCCAACTGATGACGCAGTTGTTGACTGAAGGTAAAGGTATCCGGAATCCGGGGCGGTGAATCCCCCAGACATAGCCGGGCCGCCTGGGGATGCCAGGACAGGGTCAGCCAACCTCGCCGTTCCAGAGTCCGCAGGCCTAAAGCCACGGTAAAGCGATCGCACTGATAGACCTGCTCCAAGCGGGCGGGCAGCCAGTCAGTTTGGAGTTCAGCGCAAAGCGCAGTTAGCGTCGTAAAGTCAACAGGTTGCACAGTGGGAATCAAGAGAAGGGATTACACAAAATACTGGCAGTCCATTGCATCCACTGACAGAATGAAGAAGGGTGCACGCAGCATTTTTACTGGAGGGCAATACCGTAGCCAAGCCAGAAAGCCTGACCATACGGTATGTTTTCCTTTGAGTCGGGTTACCTGTCGCGATATTGCAGGAGGGCAGGCTGGCTGACAGCCCCAAGCACTCAATTGTAGACGGTCTTACCAGTTGCTTGGGATAGCAACATTTTCCCCAGCCCACTGAAGTTGCTCCAGTATCCACACCGCCAGCCTGTTTCAACTAGCCTGAAGCGCATCAACCCTATGGACATCAAGCTGATCAACATTGGTTTTGGAAACATTGTGTCCGCCCAACGGGTGGTTGCGATTGTCAGCCCGGAGTCGGCTCCCATCAAGCGCATCATTACTGATGCCCGAGAAAGCAAGCAGTTGATTGATGCCACCTATGGCCGGCGAACTCGGGCGGTGATTATTACCGACTCCGGCCATGTGATCCTGTCAGCTATTCAGCCGGAAACGGTGGCGAATCGATTCATGATCAGCAAGGATGGCCCCGCCGACGATCGCTAAAAACCTTTCTGAAGAATTGACAATGATGCTCCACCTGCCTCACCGCTCCAGCCAACCCGCCTGAGTTGGCCTTCTTTCTCCTACAAACGCTTCTCTGCCCCCCACTGGTGAACGCGGTAATTGCCAGAAAGCCTGTCTGGGCGGAAGATAGATCAGCACCAAAGGACACCAGAATTAGGAAGATACATGGGGACGGGAAAATTAATTGTTTTGACGGGTCCCAGTGGGGTGGGCAAAGGCACCTTGCTAAGATCGCTCCTGCAACGACACCCGGAACTCCATCTGTCTATTTCCGTGACCACTCGTTCGCCTCGCCCTGGTGAAGTCGATGGCAAAGACTACTTCTTCGTCGATCGGTCCACCTTTGAACAGATGGTGGCTCAGGGCAAATTGCTGGAATGGGCGGAGTTTGCTGGCAACCTCTACGGTACACCCCGATTGGCGGTGGAAAGCCAGATCCAGGCGGGCCGGTGGGTTGTATTGGAAATTGAACTGGAAGGCGCCCGTCAGATCCGCCAGACCTTTCCAGAAGCCCTGCGGATTTTTATTTTGCCGCCTTCGTTATCAGAACTGGAACATCGGATCCGCAATCGGGGGCAGGACAGCGAAGCGGCGATCGCCCGGCGACTGCAACGGGCCCGAGAAGAAATTGATGCTGCCAACGAGTTTGATATTCAAATCGTCAATGATGACTTGGAGGAGGCCTTGCAAAACATCGAGGCAGCCCTATTTTCGGCTGCCCCGTCTGGATCATAGTTTTACCTTGTCCTTCCTAATGGTCTGTCAAACCCTAATTTTAAGGTGAACCCATTGGCTCGTAGTCGGCGCTTT
>CAZBTL010000059.1:0-18357 GCA_964494755.1 uncultured bacterium
CTCGTAGTCGGCGCTTTAGCGCTGAAGCGCTGACTACAAACCCTAATTTCTAGAATTGACGCTGCACTAGTCGTTATACTGAAGAGCCACCTGAGCAACAGAGTCAGCAAATGGGTCTGGCAAGCAAAGCGTGTCGGCAGATGGAGGAGTTTTGCAGGTGTCGAGGCCGTGAATCCTCGATGCACCAGCAGTTTCCGGCATACTGCGCTGGCCTCCATCCCCCCATGCGGCCCGTCCGGTTGCAGCCGTGCTCCGCAGATTTTTTGTTTTTTCAAGGTTAGGAATAGAAAGAATTCTGCGATCTAAAACAGAGAGATTTAGATCTTTTCAAACTGGTGGATCGTCAATTAGGGCGATGGATGTTGTATGGCTAATTTACCCTTTAAAATTTGACTAAAATTTGACTAAAATTTGACGGATCTAGGAATCAGATAGTCTTTTAATCCGTGCTTATAATTGCTCTAATAACCTTGGCAAGCCAAATTTTCCAACTCTAAATCCGGCTTAACTTGAATGAGCAATAAGCCCTGACGCATTTTTCCAGCACAAAAGCTGGGCTAAGGATAATTCAATTTCCACTTCCAGATTGTTCTCAAGCAACGATCTATGCCGGAGATTGATCTAATTCTTAATATTTACCGACGCAGGATTTTTGTGCTTTATGTAACACGATGTAGGTCTTAATCGGCTGCTTGTCTCTTTTAAGATAAAAACTTTCTAAATTAGACTGCC
Organism: uncultured bacterium; assembly: GCA_964494755.1. Taxonomy (GTDB): domain Bacteria; phylum Cyanobacteriota; class Cyanobacteriia; order Leptolyngbyales; family Leptolyngbyaceae; genus CAZBTL01. The sequence goes on from CAZBTL010000059.1 coordinate 733, forward strand.
TTGCTCCGACAACACAGGTGAGAATGGGACACGGATGCAACCGTCTGGTTGTTGCTCTGCAAGGAGTCATGTAATGAAAGACATTCCCGCTTCCATCTGGACCCTGCTTGCCGGGGCTGTTGTGATGATTGTCAGCTTCTGGGCAGGGCAGAATTACCACCTGCTTTTGCCAGAACAGGCTTCGGAACAGGCCCCGATGGTTGACAGCCTCTTTAAGGTGATGGTGACTATCGGGACGGCCCTGTTTTTAGTGGTGCAGGGGGCTATCCTGCTCTTTTTCTTGAAGTTTCGCCAACCGGCAGGTGATGGATCGGATGGCGTGCCGGTTGAAGGTAACGTGCCGCTGGAAATTCTCTGGACAGCTGTTCCCGCTTTGATTGTGATTGGTTTGGGTGTTTACAGTGTTGACGTTTACGAGCGGATGGGCGGCTTTGATTCGACCCGTCCGGGGATGATGGCCCACCATCACCACGGTGGGGTTCAGATGGCGGAACAGCCGATGCGGGGCAGTGCGATCGCGGCTCCGTTACTGGCCGATGCTGAAGCCACAGGGGCCGCACCTGTTGAGAGCCCCAGTGCGGAAGCCGGTCCGTCCAAGGTGGAAACCAAGCTGCCGACGTTTGGCATCGGCGCAACCCCCAAGGAAGCCAATCAGGCTCCCGATCTGGTTGTGAATGTCACTGGCCTGCAATATGCCTGGTTGTTTAACTATCCCGATAGTGGCGTCACTGCTGGGGAACTGCACGTTCCCATCGGCAAAGATGTGAAATTGAACATTTCGGCCCAGGATGTGATCCATTCCTTCTGGGTGCCCCAGTTTCGCATGAAGCAGGATGCTATTCCTGGGCAAGCGACGGAACTGCGTTTTATTGCCACCAAGCTGGGTACCTATCCGGTGATTTGTACTGAGCTGTGTGGCAGCTACCACGGCAGTATGCGAACCCAGGTGGTGGTCCATTCTGAGGAAGACTATCAAACCTGGCTGGAGGAAAATCGGGTGGCGCAACAGGCTGATCCCAGTCGGGCGATCGCACTGCGTCCGGCTGAACTGTCGGATCAGGAATTCCTGGCCCCCTATGGCCACGAAATGGGCATTGATGCCAGTACGCTGGCCCAACTGCACCACCACTCGTAATCAATCGGGTGTTATTTCAGGAGTTGTTTCCTTCGAACCACCCCTGCCACTGAGTTCTGTGATCCCTCTGGGTAAGGGTGACCAACTTTGCTCCCTTGCCCAACTGCGAGACCCGTTAGAGACCTAACTTATGGAACCAACACAGGCTGTAACTGAGACCCCTTCAACCCCTACGGCCACCGGACATGCGAGCCATCCGGAAGCCTGGAAGTGGTATGACTATTTCACGTTCAACATCGACCATAAGGTTATCGGCATTCAATATCTGGTAACCGCCTTCGTCTTCTATTTGGTCGGGGGTTTGATGGCCGTTGTCATGCGGACGGAACTCTCGACGCCCGACTCCGATCTGCTGGACCCGACGTTGTATAACGCCCTGATGACCAACCACGGCACCATCATGATTTTTCTCTGGGTGGTGCCAGCAGCGATTGGCGGCTTTGGTAACTTTCTGGTGCCGCTGATGATTGGGGCGCGGGATATGGCCTTCCCCAAGCTGAATGCGATCGCTTTCTGGCTCAATCCACCAGCAGGGGCTTTGCTCCTGGCCAGTTTTCTGTTTGGCGGCGCTCAGGCGGGCTGGACTTCCTATCCCCCCCTGAGTGTCATTACCGCTCCGGTGGCTCAGACGATGTGGATCCTCAGCATTGTGCTGGTGGGAACCTCCTCCATTCTGGGATCGGTCAACTTTGTGGTTACCATCCTGAAGATGCGGGTGCCCAGCATGAAGTGGGATCAGGTGCCGTTGTTCTGTTGGGCCATTCTGGCCACATCAGTGCTGGCTCTGTTTTCTACGCCGGTTTTGGCTGCGGGTCTGGTGCTGTTGCTGTTTGACATTAACTTTGGCACCTCGTTTTTCAAACCAGATGCCGGTGGCAATGTCATCATCTATCAGCATTTATTCTGGTTTTACTCTCACCCGGCGGTTTATCTGATGATTCTGCCGATTTTCGGCATTATGTCTGAGGTGATTCCGCCCCATGCCCGCAAACCGATTTTTGGCTACAAGGCGATCGCCTACTCCAGTCTGGCCATTTGCCTTGTGGGTCTGTTCGTCTGGGTGCATCACATGTTCACCAGTGGCACCCCGGCCTGGATGCGGATGTTTTTCACGGTTTCTACTCTGATTGTGGCGGTGCCTACCGGAGTCAAAATTTTTGGCTGGGTGGCCACCCTCTGGGGCGGCAAGATCCGCTATACCAGCGCCATGCTGTTTGCCGTTGGACTGCTGTCCATGTTTGTCTTCGGTGGCATTACCGGCGTCACCCTGGGCACAGCGCCCTTTGATCTGCATGTCCACGATACCTACTACGTGGTCGGTCATTTCCACTACGTCCTGTTTGGTGGTTCCGTGTTCGGTATCTATGCCGGCATTTATCACTGGTTCCCCAAAATGACCGGACGGTTTTTAAATGAAACGCTAGGGCGGATTCACTTCGCCATGACCTTCATCGGCACCCATCTCACCTTTCTGCCCATGCATGAATTGGGCATGAAGGGAATGCCGCGCCGGGTGGCCATGTATTCGCCGGAGTTTGCCTTCCTCAATCAGATCTGCACCTATGGGGCTTATTTATTAGGTTTGTCTGTGCTGGTCTTCTTCGTCAATGCAATCTGGAGTTGGAGCCGGGGGGCAAAAGCCAGCGACAATCCCTGGGACGCCATGACTTTGGAATGGACGACTCCATCACCGCCGCCGATTGAAAACTGGCCGGATTTACCCGTTCTGACCCATGGTCCCTATGACTATGGAATGAACGGTCATGGGGCTCAAACAAAATCGGTTCCGAAAGAACCGGCGGTGTCCGCATAGTGCTGCTGGCAGGGTGAGTCGGACTCACCCTGTTGCGCTGATTGACTGCTGTTGCCGATGCTCCAGCGATTCCTATGAGCAACGCTCACTTCAAAAGGACTGATTTCGTTGCTGGCTGATCCCTGTCATTCCACCTATACCAAGAGGACTCCATGCAAGGCTCAACGGTTGACACATCCAATATTGTTCTCAATTCTTCCGTTCCGGCTGTGCCCACAGAGGCTCACCATGAACACCCGGATCTGCGGGTCTGGGGCCTCGTAACCTTTTTGGCGTCAGAATCGCTGATGTTTGGCGGGCTGTTTGCCACCTATTTGATTTTCTTTTCGACTTATACGGAGTGGCCACCGGCAGGAACGGAGGTTGAACTGCTGGTCCCTGCCATCAATACCATCATTCTGGTTTCCAGTAGTTTTGTGATCCACCTGGGAGATGTGGCCATTAAGAAGAATGACGTGGCGGGAATGCGCAAGTGGTATCTGATTACGGCCCTGATGGGGGCTATCTTCCTGGCGGGTCAGGTGTATGAGTACAACACGCTAGGCTACGGGTTAACGACCAACACATTCGCCAACTGCTTCTATGTCATGACCGGCTTCCACGGGTTGCATGTGTTTGTGGGGCTGCTCCTGATTCTGGGTGTGGTCTGGCGATCGCGCCGATCGGGACACTACTCGGCCACCAAACATACTGGTATTGAAATGGCCGAGATTTACTGGCACTTTGTCGATATTATCTGGATCATTTTGTTCACGTTGTTGTATATTCTCACCACAGTTTAAGGGCGAGGCGATGGGTTTAACCCCGTCGCCTTTTTATTGATTGCTTGTATTGATTGCATCAAAGGTGAAACTTGTGTCCTATAATATCGCGCATGATTTTCGTAAAAACCAGGGTCATCGCTATGAATAAACACGACTTGATTGATGCAATTTCCTCTAAAACATCCATCTCGAAAAAAGAGAGCCATGTGGTACTAAGCGCCATGATGGACACCATTATGGATGCCGTTTCTACCGGCGAGAAAGTGACGCTGGTGGGGTTCGGCACCTTTGCTGCTCGCCGCCGTGAAGCCCGTGAAGCCCGTCTTCCTGGCATGAGACAACCGCTCCACATTCCAGCTACGACAGTGCCTGCTTTCTCTGCTGGTAAAGTGTTCAGGGATAAGGTGCAATTCCTTGCGGTGCGTCAGGAATTAGGGCGGTTAATGAATATTCTTTCTCTGGATGCTTAGTAAGCAATAGGGGGTTTAGCCCCTCTTTATTACATCCTTTGTGTTGCATCCTTCACCTTTGTTGTTTTGCATCCTTCACCGCGACATTGTCAACGCCTATCGCAATCCTATTTGATTGTTGAATGCCTGGATGGTGAAAGGGCCTTGTTAGAAGGGTTTCCTGCGGAAACCTTTCACAATCCTGATCGGATCGCTATGTAGCGCCTCAAAAGGTAATCCGTTGGGTGACCCAGGTTGGTTGTCCAGTCTCATCATCTGTTACCAGTTTGGCCAACCGCCAGGTCTTGCCTTCCCGCTGGCGTTGCAGGTAAACCTCGAAGGGGTTATTCCGTTGTTTGACCTGTCGGGACGGATACTGAACTGTGTAGTCGTAGGTGCCGCGAACGCGGAAGGCGTTTAGATGATCGATAGTGAGCGGGGTTTGTTCGGCGATGGTGAGGTGGTTGATCTGCACCTTGGTGGGGATGCCCAAACGGAGTTGCTGACTCAGTTCCCGTTGGGTTTGGCTGAGTTCCAGGGCAACTGCCTGCTGAACCAGTTGGGCGGTTGGGGGTGCCACAGAACCACAAGCGGTGAGTAAAACTGCAAGGGCGATCGCCACCACGGCCTGTTGAATCCGCTTGCCCATCCTGATCCCGAACTTGACTTTCTGTACCATGCTTGAAGCTACCGTTTGCCGTGAGGCTCAATGGAGTGAGCCGTTAAACAGACTGATATGCTGTAGTTGACGTGCTAACTCGCTTACCAGCGATAGTATAAGCCGTCCGGAGGTCCGCATTTCACCATCGCGGATCAGTCTTTAACAGCGTTTCAATGCTCTCGACCGAAACTGGTTGGGCAAACAGATAGCCCTGGGCATATTCGCATTTCAGTAGACGTAGTTGGTGGAGTTGTTCTTCGGTTTCTACGCCTTCTGCCACAATGTCCATCCCCAGGTTGTGGCCCAGCATAATGATGGTCTGGACAATTTGGGCATCCTCCCCCTCGTCGCCCATGCGACTGACAAAGGATCGATCCACCTTGATGGTGTCCGTGGGAAAGCGATGCAGATAGCTGAGGGAGGAGTAGCCGGTGCCAAAGTCATCAATACTGAGTTGCAACTGCAGGGCCTTTAACCGTTGCAATAGGGCGATCGTGGCCTCTACATCGTTCATGGCAATGCTTTCGGTGATTTCCAGTTTCAGACACCGCCCATCCAAGCCAGTTTCTTGCAACACCTGTTCAATTTGTTCGACCAGATTGGGCTGGGAAAACTGTTTGGCTGAGAGATTGACACTAACAATTAAGGGCGTCTCACTGGGGAATTGCTGTTGCCAAAGTTGGATCTGACGACAGGATTCTTGCAGGACCCACTGTCCCATGGGAATAATCAAATCATTGTCTTCGGCAACGGGAATAAAATCCATCGGCAACACGAAGCCCCGGTCAGGATGGACCCAGCGCAGCAAAGCTTCAAAGCCCGCAATCTTGCCGGAACTGAGGGAAACCAGAGGTTGATAGTACAGGCGAAATTCATCCCGCTCGATCGCCCGCCGCAAATCAGTTTCCAGTTGCAAGCGAGTCATTACCTGATCCCGCATGCCGCGGACAAAAACTTCATGGCGAGCTTTGCCACTGGCTTTGGCCCGATGCATGGCGGTGTGGGCATCTCGCAACAGTGCTTCTGGCTCATAATCAGAGCCGCATTGTCTCAAGGCAATTCCCACACTAGCGGTAGTATAAACGTCTCGGCCATCCAGATTAAACGGAAGGGTGACTCGTTTTTGCAATCGATCGGCCAAATCGGTTACTTCCCCGATGTCACTGACGGATGATCGCAAAATAGCAAACTCATCCCCGCCGATGCGAGCCAGTTGGTCGGTTGACCGCAGACAGGCTTGTAACCGCTGGGTAATGCCAACCAGCAGTTGGTCTGCCAGTTGGTGCCCAAAGCTATCGTTGATGGTTTTGAAACTGTCTAGCCCGATGAACAAAACGGCTACCGTATCGTTGTCGGACAGGCCAAATAAGTTGTTATAGTTGCGGTTCGTAATGGCTTGCCGCATCCGGTTTAGCATCAGAGTTCGGTTGGGCAGGCCGGTCAGGGGATCATGCAGGGCTTCATGGAATCGCTTATAGAGCACAACGATGACACTGGCGCCAACCAGAGCGATCGCGGCCGGGATCAGCGGAATCCAGCCAGCCTGTAAATACAACACATAGCAACAGCCGACCAGACCTCCCAGGGTGATCAGCACCGCACCCGCCAGTAAAAACGGGTGTCGCAACCGCCAGGTCAGCACCCCACCCACCAGAGCCCAACCCCAAATCCAAAGGTTTTCGACGGGTTCCGGCCAGTACCAGGGGACTGGCTGTCCGTCCAGCACCACACCGAAGAGCTGGCTGATCATTTGGGCATGGATCCAGACTCCTGGCGTTTTGGGACTTTTGTCCGAAGACAGGTTGTAAGGGGTTAGAAATAAATCCTTGGCGCTGGGAGCAGTGGTGCCAATCAGAACAACCTTGTCCTGGATCCAGTCTGGGTTAACCTGGCCGTTCAGTACCTGGCTCAAGGTCACCTGCCGGGCGATCGGGTGGGCGGAGCGGTAATTCAGCAAAATCTGATAGCCGCGATCGTCCAGGTTTTGATAACCACCTGATTGCGGGGTCAAAATGGGAAACCACGCCTGTCCGATTTGGAACGCCGTGGGAAACACCTGAAACCTTAACCCCAGAGTCGCCAGATATTTCAAGCTAGTCTGCAAGGCCAGGGAGTAAACCCGGTCGTTACCAGCCTCGCCAAAGACCAGATTACGCCGCACCACCGCATCTGAATCGAGTACAAAATCACTGAAGCCAAGCTGCTGGTTTGGGATGGCGGGCGGAGCTGGAACGCCGCTGTTTTCACCATCTCCCAACAAATAGATGGAAACGACATTGGGGGCTCGCAGTTGCTCCATTAAGGCCTTATGACCTGGCTCCTGGGGCAGATCCCGATAAAGGTCCAGGCCGATGACCTTCGGTTTTGCCTGATTCAGTTGGGCCAGCATCTTAGCGATTACTCCATCGGAGATGGGCCATCGCTTTTGGGCCCGGATATCTTCTTCTGTAATCGTGACGACCAACAATCGGGGATCCAATTGCGCATCGGGACGAACCCGGATCATCTGGTCGTAGGCCATCAACTCCAATGCCTGTAACCCACCGATATCCCGAATGCCAACGACTAGCCCTCCCAGCAGCAAACTGGCCACAAACGCCGGATGCTTGAAGATTGGGGGAATCCGCTTATAGCTGCCTTTGACAGCATTTTTAAATTGAAACCAGAATTTTGTCATTAACCCAGCATGCCCTGGAATTGGTGAATGACCCAGCTTTTGCAGTGCCGGTTTTCAAACAAGAGTATAGAGAATGGAAGCTATCAACTTAATCCGAGAAATCCCGGTGTAAAGAGAGTTCAGCAGATTATGTCTCGGCGCCCTTCTGGCAAGCAGGACTCAGCATGATCAATTCAGATCAGCAGTCACTCTGGTTACGCTACCTGGCCTGCCGAGATTGAGCCGCCCACCTTCCAACACTTACGATCTATCTTGTTTGACGTCAGCACTCCTTTGATGTCAGCACCCCAAAAGTGAATTCTCTTACAATCACCTTTCATGAGATTACCCAGAACTAACCAGTCACCCTGCTAAACTCTTACAATTCTCTAAAGATTGTTCAGTTTTCCTAAAGCTTAACCCTTCCTGTCATCTGCCTATAGGGGCAGGGGAACGTTAGAGGCAACAGCCCTGGATTAGGGCAGATGCAGTGTTGGTAGCTTCAGGGAAAAATCGATGGCGAATCAAGGACACCTAGCACTCCTGCAACAGGGAGTTGAGACATGGAACCAGTGGTGGCAGAATCACCCTAAAAATCGCCCTGATCTGATGGGAGCTAATCTCCGTAATCAAAATCTGCGAGAAGCGAACCTGTGTCGGGCCGAGTTACGTGAAGCCAGCTTTAACCGAGGTGATCTGAGTATGGCGAATTTGGAGGGGGCTAACCTCGGTATTGCCACTCTAGAAGAAGCAACACTCTATACCGCTGTGCTCTACAAGGCCAATCTGCGGGAAGCCAATCTGGCCCGGGCGGATTTGCGGGAAGCGGATTTAAGTCGGGTTGACCTGAGTATGGCCAATTTGCGGGAAGCCAATCTGTGTACAGCTTTGCTGGAAGGCGCAACCCTCTACACGGCGGTTCTGCACAAAGCCAATTTGTGGGAGGCCAGCCTCTACAAAGCGGATTTGCGGGAAGCCGACTTTAGTATGGCCAATTTCCGAGAAGCTAACCTCAGCATGACCAATTTGAGTATGGCCAACCTTTGTATGGCCAATTTGGTTGGGGCAACGCTGTATGCCAGCAAATTGTATTGGGCCAATCTCAGCATGGCTAATCTCTGTATGGCCAATCTGATCAGTGCTAATTTGTATAAAGCCAACTTGATTGGAGCCACCATGATTGGTTCTAATCTGTACAAATGTTCGCTAGTGGGGGCGGTTCTGCGGGAGGCCGATCTGCGGGAGGCGACCCTGAGTCAGGCGAATTTTCAGTCCGCTAGTCTGATTAGTGCCAATTTGAGCCGCACCAATTTGCAGGGAGCCAATTTGCAGCGCGCCAATTTGGGCATGGCTAATTTACAAGATGCCAACCTGCATCAGGCTGATTTACGAGGGGCCAATTTGCAAAGCGCGAACCTGCAGGGAGCGTATCTGAAGGATGCCACTATGCCAGATGGCAGTATCCATGAGTGAGCCAGGCATTATTTTTCCGATTCCAGCATGTGCAGTTTATACAGACTGGCATACAGTCCATCCAGTTGGAGCAGCTCTTCATGATTGCCGGATTCTACCAGTTGCCCTCGTTTCAGAACCAGGATGCGATCGCAATTGCGAATGGTGGATAGACGGTGGGCGATGATAATGGCGGTGCGACTGACCAGTAACCGTTCCAGAGCCTCTTGAATCAAGGACTCTGTTCCTACATCCAGGCTGGCGGTTGCTTCATCCAAAACCAGGATTTCTGGTTCTCGAATAGCGGCGCGGGCAAAGGCCAACAGTTGTTTCTGACCACCGGACAGGTTGGTGCCTCGTTCCCGCAATTCGGTGTCATAGCCCTGGGGTAGCTGTTCAATTAGGTCAGCAACGTTGGTCCGTTCCGCCGCCTGGCGAATCTGATCGATGGAATAGGTTTCACCCAGCGTAATGTTGCTTTTCACATCCCCAGCGAAAACAAAGCCGTCCTGCAAAATGACTGCCATGTGCCGCCGCAATTCGGTTTGGGTGAGGTCTCGAATATCTACCCCATCAATTAAAATCCGACCCTGGGTGGGGTCATACAGGCGAGTGAGTAACCGGATAATCGAGCTTTTACCGGCTCCCGTGGGGCCCACCAGGGCTACTTTTTCGCCGGGGTGAATGGTGAAATTCAGGTTTTGCAGCACATATTCATCGGGTTTGTAAGCAAACGAGACTTGCTCAAAGCGAATTTCTCCACCAGTTGCATCCTGATATTTGGGTAAACGGACGGGATGTTCTGGATCCCGCACTTCAATCGGTTCATTCAGAATGTCATTGACCCGCTCTACCGCTGTAAATCCGGCCTGAATGGCGGTGAACTTTTCCGCAAACTGGCGCAGGGGGTCAAATAACCGTTGGGCAAACAGGATGAACGCCGACAGGGTGCCAAAGCTGAGGTTATTGCCCAGCACCAGCCAGCCGCCTACCCCCAGCACACCTGCGATCGCCGTCAGGGAAATCCATTCCAGGGTGGCGGAAATGGCCGAGTCGTGAAAGATAGTGCGGTCAATTTCTTTGATATAGCGGCGATTCACCTGACGGAACAGATCGGTGTTGAACTGTTCCCGTCGGAATAGCTGCACCACCGCAATGCCGACAATATTTTCCTGCAGCATGGAGTTGAGCGCGGATAACTCCTCGCGGGCCCGGTAGTTGGCTTTGCGGTATTGTTGCTGGAAATAAATGATCAAGACGGTCACCGGCACCAGCATGACCACCAACAGCAGCGCCATTTGCCATTGCATCAGGAACATGGTGATGGCGATCGCCAGGATGGAAAACAGATCGCCCAGAATGCCGATCGCACCGGAGGAAAAGACATCCCCCAAGGCTTCCACATCACTGGTCAGGCGAGTGATCAGCCGTCCCACCGGGGTGCGATCGAAAAAGCGCATGGCCAGGGAGGTGACATGGTGAAACAGGTCATTACGGATGTCCGCCGTAATTTGCTGGCCCACTTTTTGCACCAGATAGCCCTGCCAGACATCAAGGAACACCCGTCCCACCAGGGTCAGCAACAATAGTCCGGCCAGCAGGTTAATGCCGGTGGTTAAGGGTAGCTGGCTGAGAAACCCCCAGACGGTTGGTTCCTTCCGAATCAGGGAAACAGCCTCCCCAATCAACAGCGGCTGGATAGCCCCAGCAATGGAACTGGGGATCAGGAGTAACAGCGAGATGATAAAGGCGCGCCGATGACGCAGGCCGTAGGGCAGTAGTCGCAGAAATAACCGCCAATCCGTTTCCTGAGATTGGCGGTTACGGGCAGGATTGGAATTAGAAACAGTGGAACCAGTCATAGCCACGGCAGGTCAAGTTCAGACGCTTTCTCACTGTACCGTAGGAGACTGCGGTGTGGGCTGAGGAATGGGAAGGTGGGAAGACGGGTGCGGGTGCGAGATGCCAAGTGCGGGACAGGACAAACCACCCAAAATCCAAAATCCAAAATCCAAAACCCAATCCCTGACTGCTCCCACCTACCGGCTGGGGCTGGCAGCCAGAAGCGCCTTGGACTGAGACTCACCGGCTTGTCGGAGGCGATGGGTCAACCTTAGGGTGAGCAGGCTGAACAGGCTCAACTGGGCCAGGAAACTGAAGCCCAGATTGAACAGGGAGAGATGGTCAAGGGCGGCTAAGCTGGCGATCGTCATCAGCCAGGCCAGGGGCACCTGTGCCGGTGAGACGGAAAACAGTCCCAGCAGGGCGGGTGGTAAAACCAGGATGGCCAGCAAGCCAACACAGGCCCATACCAAGCGACGGGGAGCTTTGCTAAACAGGATGGCCTGTAACACTACGGCGCAGATCAGCAGTTGCACAAGTGAGATGGCAAGGATGCCCAGTAGCCCCAGTCGTATGGTTTGATCTTCTAGAGAGGGCCAGGTGAGTAGCCAAAGCGTTAAGGCAAGGGCGGCAATTACTAAATTAACCGCGATCGCAGCCAGGGCGGGACTGTCGTCCTGGAACAACCATTCCTGCAGCCAGGCCCGCTTGCGGGAGCGTCGCCGTTGGCCGCCGGTTTCATGGCGATAGCGAGCCCAGTCCAACAGGGTCTGGCGCTGGGGAGTCAGGGCAAGCATCAATCCTAAAAACCAGACCAGATTGAGCAATCCGTATAGAGAGAAGACTCCGGGTAAATTGGGAGGATATTTAAAGGTTTGGAACACGAAGCCCAACAACCAAAATTCAAATCCGACAGTCATCCAGTAACTCTGGGGTTTACTCCACAGGGTGGCGTTGGGGTTGCGATAGCGGCGATTGGCTGCTTGCCAGAGCCAGTAGGTGCCGACTCCTAAGGTTGCGATCGCAAAGGGCAGCAACAAGCTGAGATGATGACCAATGTTCAGGTAATACCACTGCCGCAAGCCCAAAAAGTAATCTGGATCCGGATTGTAAGATGATCGCCACATAGAGAAGAAGATCGTGTAGCTCATCCAAATAATGATGGCTCCCAGCCAGGGTTGAAAGCCACCCAGTAGGGCATAGAGCAACGCTGCCGTGAAGCAAAAAGCACAGGCGGCTGCCCCAATCAAATACAGGCTGAAGACTGAAAAAGCGTCAACCTTGGCTCCCCAGGCGGCCCAGAGATGTAATGGAATGGCCAGCCCAATCGCCAGATAGGGGACAATGGGAACGCCTAGCATTTTGCCCAGTAAAATCCGTTGACTGGCCTGGGGACTGGTGCGGATAAAGTTGAGGGTGCCCCGTCGTTCTTCCCGACTGAGGTCGTCAATCAGCAAATAGACCCCGGCAATCAGCAGCATAAAGGGTAAGGCCCAACTCATCATCTCAAACAAGCCGGACCACCAGAGGGGCCAGTTAACCAGCGGTTGGCCTACGGCATCCATGAGACACAGAGGTAATGGGTCATAGTGGGCCGGATCGGGTTCCCCCGTGCAAAAGGAATTTGACATCGTATCCGAAACCTTGTGACCCGGTAACAGGGCCAATCGAAACAGTACCAGCAAGACCTGGATGGCCAGGGAAGTGCCAATGGTGAGCAGGGCGGTGCGGGGTTTCAGACGGCCTTTCACCTCGCGGAACAGTTGGGGGTTCCAGTCGCTGAGGTGGGACCACCCGGTCAACAACCAAGGGAGCGATATGAGTCTCATGAATAACCTCGCCAGAGATAGAGGGCGTAGTGGGGCGCGGAATCGGAACACAGGGAAGCAAGCTGAACGGCTGGGCTGGCCGGGTCGTCATCGTCAGAAGACCTAGGATGTCTGCTGATGACCCAGTTTGAAAAAAATCGTTTCCAGACTTTCCTGGCTGCGATGGAATTCGGTTAACGGCAGCCCCGCTTCAATCAGCGATCGCAGCAGTTGGGCGCTATCGGCTGCAGTGCCAGCAAACTGGATTCGGATGTTAGGTGGGTCAGTGGCCAGGATTTCCATCTCCTCCACCAGGGGACAGTTCTTCAACTCCTGGGTCAGACTGTCCGCATGACCCAGACTGGAAACTAGAATTTGCTGATGGCTGAGCCGCTGGTAAAGGGCATCCAGTGAGGCGCTTTCCACCAGAAAGCCCAGTTCCATAATGCCGACGGAGGTACAAAGCTCCTCCAGGTCGCTCAGCACATGGGAGGAAATCAGGATCGTCATGCCTGCTTCCTGCAAGACTTTGATGATGTCGCGGAACTGCATGCGAGCGATCGGATCCAGACCAGAGACTGGTTCATCCAGCAACAGCAAGATGGGTTCATGGATAATGGTGCGGGCCAGGCTGAGTCGTTGTTTCATCCCCCGAGACAGGGCGGCAATGCGACTGTGGCGCTTATGGCTCAACTGCACCAGTTCCAGCACTTCCCGTAATCGTCGGCTGCGGTGTGGATCCCGAAGCTGATAGAGACGGGCGAAATAGTCCAGATAGTCCCAAACGGTGAGGTCATCGTATAGGGGAAAGTCGTCTGGCAGGTACCCTAATTGACGCTTCAGGGTGGGATTTTCCTGATCTCGTAACAACCGCTGACCGTTGAGATAGATTTCACCCACGGTTGGTTCGTCGGCCGTCGCCAGCATGCGGATCAGGGTGGTTTTGCCAGCGCCATTGGGACCAATTAACCCATAAACTTCTCCGGTCGCGATTTCCAGATCGACATCATTGACGGCAATCTGGCGGTCAAATTGCTTGGTCAGGCCACGGGTCAAAATCGCCGTTTCACTTGCCATGATTTAAAAGAATGGGGGAGGAGTTGATAGCTAGCCTAGCTTCTCCCTACCGCGATCGCCAGTTGGATTTCGGAAATTGCAACGCCGATCCAGTTTATTTTTTGTGAAGCACCGGGTCAGGTTGACTGCTGGCAATACAAAAGGCCGCCCCCACAAAAGCCAGGGTTGCAATTAGGGGGGCGATGACAGCGGGTAGGGGACCCGACTGGGCCGTCACCGTGCCAAACAAACTGGCCGCCAGGGCCCCGCCACTAAAGTAAAGGCCGGTGCCCAACCCTTCCTTGCCGACGGGAACGAGGGAGAGGGCAAAGGGCAGGGTGCCGTTGATGATCAGGCTGAAGGACAGACCCAGCATGGCGGTCAGACTGATGCGGAGTAACGGGAAATCGGTCAGGTTCCAGAGAATTAAGCCTAGGCTGAGTACGCCGATGCCGAGCAGCATGGTAAACCGATTGCCCCATTTCACGGCTAGCAGACCGGCGGGCAGGATAGTCAAGACGTGCACCAGGGTAAATACGATCAGGAGACTTTTTTGATTCGGTGTCGGACCGAGTAGCGATCGCAGGATCATAAAGCCCAGACTGATGCCCACTCCGGCGCCAAAAATTAGACCTAATTTGCCCAGAGACAGGGAACCTGGCAAGACTGGCGTAGCCAGAGAGGGGCGGTTTTGGGTCACCGGATCGACCAACCGCAGCACCAGAGCCGCTGCCAGCAGCACCACCGAGCCTGCCGCAAAGGTTACGCCTGCCCCCAAACTGAGCAGCCATTGGTTGGCCATTAGACCCACCGCCCCCACCAGGGCTCCGAATAGGGTCAGAACGCTGGCTACCTGGGGCAATTGGGGAACCAGGGCGGTTCGACTCAGGAGCGACAGCACCGGACTGCGAAAAACCGTCATGGCCAGAGCCCAGGCAATTGTTGCAACTGGCGCCAGCCAGGGCCAGCCCTGCACCAGGCCACTGAAAGCAATTTGCGGTAAGCTGAAGAACAACACCGCCGTCAGCACCACCCCGATCGCGATAAAGGGAAAGCGGCTGCCGATCCAGCGTTGGGAGCGATCGGACAGACTGCCCATCAATGGTTCCATCAGCACGGCTAGTCCGCTTTCTAGCACCAGCAGGCCAGCAATGAAGGCTTTAGTAAAGCCCAGGGGTTCCAACAGACGGGGCAAATACAGGTTGTAAATTACCCAGAGAAGCGCGATCGCCCCCTGCATAGCTGCCAGACCGATTACCCGGCCCCAGATAATCACTGGACGGGCCTGTACCGGATGACTCATACGTTCAAAACGGGAAAAGTCTTGTTTCTATAGGGTAATCTTTTCGTTCAATCGTGGGCACTTTAAAGCCAATCTCTTCAGGGAATCCTCATCAGGATGGGTAGAAAAAATAGCACCTTGCCTGCCTTAGGATCGTTTATGCACCGCCCCCCCGCATCCACTAAACCTCTCCATCCCCCTCTCCTTCCGATCTGGCCACAACTCCGACAGTTCTTTCGCCACCGCAGCGGACGTATTGGCCTAACATCGGTTGGGGTCATGGGTAGCGTCATGCTATTGCGTTTGACAGGGTTGCTGCAGCCTTGGGAGTGGGCCGCCTTCGACCAATTTTTTCGCAGCCGACCGCTGGAACCTGCCGATCAGCGAATCGTGATTGTGGGCATTAACGAATCCGATATCCAGAAATCGGGGCGATGGCCCATTCCAGATGCCACCCTGGCCACCTTACTCCAGACGATCCAATCCTATCAGCCACGAGTGATTGGCTTAGATCTGTATCGGGATTTGGCAGTTGAACCTGGCCATGCCAACTTGCTCAAGGTTTACCGTAGCCAGCCCAACCTGATTGGCATCCACAAGCTGGAAGATACCACTTCCCAGGGGGTGCCAGCACCGCCGGTCTTGGATCAGCAAAATCAGATTGGGTTTAATAACCTGGTCTTTGATCAGGATGGAACAGTGCGTCGGGGACTGCTTTACTGGACTGCCAACCAGCAAGTCTATAAAAGTTTTGCCCTCATCCTGGCCTTAAAATACCTGCAACCGCAAGGCATTACGGAACAGGAGGCCGCCAGCAATCCCAACTATTTGCAATTAGGCAAGGCGGTCTTTCGTCAGTTTCAAAGCAATGATGGCAGTTATATCCGGGCAGACAAGGGTGGCTATCAGTTTCTAGCCAATTGGCGAGGTCCGGCCAACCATTTTGCCAGGGTATCCATGACCGATGTGCTACAGCGGCGGGTTAATCCGGAGCTAATGCGCGATCGCATCGTGTTAATTGGCTCAACTGCGGTCAGCTTGAAGGACTATTTCCCCACCGCTTACAGCAGGGGATTATTCGGCTCGCTACAACCAATTTCAGGGGTGGAACTGCAGGCGAATTTGGCCAGCCAACTGATTAGTAGCGCCCTGGAAGACCGCACCCTAATCAAGGTCTGGCCGGATGCTGCAGAGTGGCTGTGGGTTTGGGCTTGGGCCTGGTTAGGAGCCTGGTTAAGCTGGAGAATGAAAACGCTGCTAATAGCCAGTTTGGCGATCGCCCTGGCTGGCAGTGGTCTGGTCGGTCTGGCCTATCTGGTCTTTTTATCTGGCTGGTGGATTCCAGTCATTCCAGCGCTACTGGCGCTGGTTGGGGCTTCTGCCGTCATCACGATCCAGCACGCTTACCAGCGAGAGGAGCTAAAGCGCTCCAAAGAATTTCTTAACAGCATCATTAACACCATCCCCGATCCGATTTTTGTTAAAGATCAAGATCACCATTGGGTTGTCCTGAATCAGGCGTTTTGCCGTTTGCTAGGTTTTTCCCTGGAGGAATTATTAGAAAAATCGGACTCAGATGTCTTGCCGAAGCAGGAAGCGGACCGCTTTCGCCAG
Organism: uncultured bacterium; assembly: GCA_964494755.1. GTDB lineage: Bacteria > Cyanobacteriota > Cyanobacteriia > Leptolyngbyales > Leptolyngbyaceae > CAZBTL01. The sequence continues at coordinate 17,265 of CAZBTL010000059.1, forward strand.
GAAGATCAGCGGGTATTTTTGGATGGTCAGGAGCGCGAAAGTGAAGAATCTTTGACCGATCAGCAGGGCGTTACCTACCAGATTGCTACCAAACGCTCGCTCCATCGGGATGCAGCCGGTAATGTGTTTCTGGTTGGCGTCATTCGTGACATCACGGAACGCAAGCGAATGGAAGAAGAACTGAAGCAGGCAGCAGCCGAACTGGCCCGATCCAATGCGGAACTGCAACTGTCTGCCAATCGACTGCAGCACCTGGCTACCCATGATCCACTCACTGGCCTGCCTAACCGACCCTTATTTGAGGAACGGCTCCAACAAGTACTGGAATGGGCTGCCAGTAACCACCAGTCCGTTGCCTTGCTGTTTGTAGACCTGGATGGGTTTAAGCAAATCAACGATAGTCAAGGCCATGATGTCGGCGATTTGCTCCTGAAGGCAGTGGCGCAACGGCTGACCCGCTGTCTGAGAGGCAGTGACACCGTTGCTCGCTTAGGGGGCGACGAATTTACCGTGATTTTGCCAGCGATTCCAGGGCAACAAGATGTGATTCGGGTAGCGGAGAAAATCTTGGATCATTTGTCCCAACCCTTTAATCTGGAGGGGAACTGTATCTGTGTCACCAGTAGTATCGGTATCAGTGTGTATCCGGTGAATGGATTGGACAAAGATATCCTGCTCAAAGCTGCGGATACGGCCATGTACCAGGCCAAAGAGCGAGGCAAAAACCGCTATGAGCTGGCCAGCCTGCCACCGGAAACCGCCCTGATGTCTGGGATTGACCAACCGGCTGATGTGGGAGTTTGACATCTGCCAAGGGGCACGGTTCCCTTACATTCCTTCATAGTTGCACCATTGTGCTGGGGTTCTTGGAAGAATAGATCTACACCCTTTGATCGGATGGGGGATTGACCGATGGCCGGGAAAAAGATCCTGATGCTGGTTGGCGATTTCGTCGAAGATTACGAAGTCATGGTTCCGTTTCAAGCCCTGCAGATGGTGGGCCATACCGTTCACGCTGTCTGTCCGCATAAAAGTGCTGGTGAGACCGTCCGGACAGCCATTCACGACTTTGAAGGAGACCAGACCTATAGTG
>CAZBTL010000060.1:0-18263 GCA_964494755.1 uncultured bacterium
AACAAGGGATACAACAATATCAGAAGGGGCAGTTTCGTGAAGCTTTAGCCACCTTCCAACAAGTTCTGGAAATGCCACAAGCCATCAAGCCTCGCTCTGGCAAAAGCACCACATTCGAAAATCATGGCTTCAATCCCAATGGTCTGGAACGACAGACCAGTAGCTTGGAAGTTTATCATCAAGTAGATCAAGTAAGTGAAGAAAGAACCGTTAAAGATCCTACAAATTCCACGGTGAAATTGTCTAATTACTGTGACGGATGGGATTATGTTCGCCGTGAGGATTATCCAAAAGCAATTCGCTGCTTTAAAGAGGCTCTAATTGCTGCAAAAGAAAGCAACAACCAAGAAAATGAATTGAGTTCTTTGTATGGATTAGGGTGGATATATGATGATTTGGGAAATTATCAGGAGGCACTTGATTCTTATCGACAAGCTCTGAAACTCGCAGACGAAATTGATGATAGGCGTAAGGAAGCCGACTTGCTAAACCTTATAGCTTGGACATATTATAATCTTGGGCAATACCAACTAGCAATTAGGTTCAATCAACAATCAATAGTAGTTTCGCAGAACATCGGTTACCGCTCTAGAGTGGGTTATGCGCTTATGGATATTGGTTTAGCCTATCAAGCGCTTAAACTTCATCACACATCTATTGAATTTATCTCTAAGGCTTTATTTATTGCTAAGGAAACTAATAATTTAGAGCTAAAAGCCTTTGGAATGAGAGATTTGGGTCGTGCCTACAAAGGTTTAGGTGAGTATGAAAAAGCTGTTAAATACTACCAGGAATCTATCGCTCTTTCTCAAACAATTAATCGATACTTTTGGCAAGCTGTTGGGTTTGGCAGTCTAGGCGAAGTCTACCTGACTCTGGGAGAGTATCAAAAGGCATATGAAGTGTATCAGCAGTCTCTAACTATTTCTCAGGAAAAAAGCTATCGCGCTCTTGAAGCACAAGTTTTTAGAGGTATTGGTGATCTACTGACACAACAGAATCAACCATCTGTGGCAATTGTTTTCTACAAATATGCAGTCAATATCACAGAGGCAATTAGGAAAGATATTAGAGGGTTACCACGTGAGCAGCAGCAGTCCTACACCGAAACTGTGGCCAGCACCTATCGAAAACTGGCAGACCTACTCCTGAAGCAGAACCGGATTCTGGAAGCCCAACAGGTGCTGGATTTGCTGAAGTCGCAAGAACTCAACGACTACCTGCGCAATGTGCGGGGAGGAGGCGCACCGCTGTACGAACTGCCGCCAGAGCAGGAAATCCTGAAAAAATACAATGCCTTGCAGCAATCAGCGATTCAACTGGGGCAGGAATTGACCCAACTGCGGCAAATTCCGGCTGCCAGCCGTACTACAGCCCAACAGGAGCGTATTCGACAACTGGTGCAATTGCAGGAGGCATTGAACCAGCAATTTAACCAGTTCACTGAACGGCCCGATGTGGTGGCTCTGGTGCAGCAACTCAGCTCTAACAGCCTGCGGCAAACCATCGACCTGAGCAGTCTGGATGCCCTGCGGGATGATTTACGCCAGCTCAATGCGGTGTTGCTCTATCCCCTGGTGCTGGAAGACCGACTGGAACTGGTGATCACCACTCCCGACTCGCCGCCCCTGCGACGCACCGTCAAGGTGAAGCGGCAAGAGTTGAATCGGGCGATCGCCGACTTTCGCAGTGCTCTACAAGATCCCAGGGATCCCAGCCGAGTCAAGACGCTGGCCCGCCAGCTCTACACCTGGTTGATTCAACCGCTGGAGGCGGATCTGAAGCAGGCCAAAGCCCAGGCCATCATCTATGCCCCCGATGCCCAATTGCGCTACATTCCCCTGGCCGCCCTGAATGACGGCCAGCAATGGCTGGTGCAACGCTTCCGCATCAACAACATCACCGCTAAGTCCTTCACCGACTTCAAAACCCAACCGATCCATACCCCCCGGGTGCTGGCGGGTGCCTTTGTGACGGGTCAGTATCAATTCCAGGTGGGCGATCGCCGTCTGGCCTTTGCCGGTCTGCCTTTTGCTGGCAAGGAGGTGAAGACGCTGGCAACCCTGCTGCCTAACACCACTCAACTGATTGACCGGGCCTTTAGCCTGGACGCCACCACCACCCAGATGCAGGACTACAACATTATCCATCTGGCTACCCATGCCACTTTTGTGCCCGGTGCGGCGACTAACTCCTTCATTGTGTTTGGCAATGGCGATAAAGCCACCCTGAAGGACATCGAAAGCTGGACCCTCAACAAGGTGGATCTTGTGGTGCTGAGTGCCTGCGAAACCGGATTGGGTGGTCAACTGGGCAACGGCGAAGAGATTTTGGGTCTGGGCTATCAGTTCCAGAACCGGGGAGCCAGGGCGGCCATTGCCTCCCTCTGGGCGGTGGATGATGGCGGCACCCAGGTGTTGATGGATGCCTTCTACGCTAACCTGAAGCAGAGTATGACCAAGGCAGAGGCACTGCGACGGGCTCAGATAGCCTTAATTACGGGAACTTACAGCAATGTGGGTGGTAAACGGGCAGAAGTTGAAGTTACGGGTAGCGGGAAGCCGCGCTCCATCAGCATGGATAGCCTCAAACATCCCTACTACTGGGCGCCATTTATTTTGATTGGCAACGGGTTATAGCGATCAGTGGTCATCAGCATATCGCCTGACAGAATGCGGAGATGCAGTCAGCGATCGCTAGGTCAGGATAGCTCCTCCCATCAGGCGTTGCTGCCGATAGGCCAATTCCTTCTGCATCAGGGGCCAGCGCTCCAGTTTGGGATCGATTGCCATCACTTGTTCGGTGGCCTGTCTGGCCAATTCCAAAACGGCCTGATCTTCCACCAAGCTGGCCAGGGCTAAATCTGGCAGCCCCGACTGACGGGTTCCCAGGACTTCTCCCGGTCCTCGGAACCGCAAATCCATCTCGGCAATAAAGAACCCATCCTGGGACTGTTCCAACACCTTCAACCGTTGTTGGGCTGTTTCTGAGCGGGAACTACTCATGAGCAGACAGAATGACTGGGATGAACCCCGCCCCACTCGACCCCGCAACTGGTGCAGTTGGGACAGGCCAAATCGTTCGGCATGTTCAATTAACATCACCGTGGCGTTGGGAACATCCACCCCTACCTCCACCACCGTTGTGGAGACCAGGATTTGCGTCTCATTCTGGCGAAACCGATTAATTGCTTCATCCTTTTCGGCCGCATTCATGCGGCCATGCAGCAACCCGACCCGGAAATCTGGAAAGACCTGTTCCTGTAAGTCCTGAAAGGTGTCAATCGCTGATTTCAGGTCCAGTTTTTCTGACTCCTCCACCAGGGGCAACACCACATAAACCTGACGACCCTGGGCTATTTCCCGGCGCATCAGGTCATAGGCGGCCATCCGTTGTCGGTTACTGAGAACAGTGGTCTGGATGGGTTTGCGCCCAGGTGGCAATTCGTCAATCTGGCTGACATCCAGATCGCCGTGTAACGTCAGTGCCAGGGTGCGGGGGATTGGGGTCGCGGTCATGGTCAGGACATGGGGGTTTTCGCCCTTTTGCTGCAGGCGGGCCCGCTGCTGCACCCCAAATCGATGTTGTTCATCGATTACCACCAGACCCAAACGATGAAAGTTAACCGAATCTTGAATTAAGGCATGGGTGCCTACCAGTACGGGTAACTCACCCGTTTCCAGTTGGGCATGGATCTGCCGTCGCTTTGCTGCCTTGGTGGATCCGGTCAGCAGTTCCACTGGCAAATGCAAAAGATTAAACCACTGCACCAACTTGCGATAATGCTGTTCTGCCAAGACTTCTGTGGGAGCCATCATGGCGGCCTGATAACCGGATTGGATCGCCGCTAACATCGCCAGCACAGCCACTACTGTCTTGCCCGAACCGACATCGCCTTGAACTAGGCGGTTCATCGGTTTGTTTTTTTGCAAATCTTGCAAGATATCCTGCACTACCCGTTGTTGCGCCTGGGTGAGTTGGAATGGCAGGATCTCATAAAACTGGTCTATGAGTTGGCCGGTTGGCGCCAATACCGCACTGGTTTGTTTTTCCTGTAGGGTTTGGCGACGTTTCAGCAGTCCCAGTTGCAGGTAGAAGAACTCATCGAAGACCAGTCGATGGCGAGCAGTGGTTAAATTAGCGCCGTCTGGAGGAAAGTGGATATGGGCGATCGCCTGTTGGATGCCAGTCAGTTCATATTTTTGCCGCAAGCCGTCTGGTAAGGCTTCCGGGATCTGTTGGACCGCTGGCAAGGCGGCGATGACTGCTCGGCGCACCAGATCAGCCGGCACATTCTCCGCCAGGGGGTAAATGGGCACGACTCGACCAATGGAGTGGGAATCGATCCGATCGCGGGTATGATCCAGGACTTCAATCTCTGGATCCTCCAGGGTCATGCCATATTTGCTCTGTTTAACCAAGCCAGAGGCTGCGATCGCCGTTCCTGGGGCGTATAACTTCTTTTGTTGTTCCTGCCAGCCTCGATTGGTAAAGTGGGCTCCTGGCCGAAAGCGACTTAATTTAATCTGGCCGGTACTGTCTCGAATCACTAGTTCCAGGATCGCCAGTTTCGGATTGCGCGGACTGGTAAAACACTGACAGCGCTTGACCGTACCCACCAGAGTGATGGTTTCACCAGGCTGTAAGTCGCAGATATTCACCTGACGGGCATAGTCAATATGGTCCCGTGGATAGTAGTACAGTAAGTCCCGCACGGTATAAAGGCCCAGTTTGGCCAGTCGCTCGGCATTTTTCGGGCCGATGCCGGGTAAATAGGTCAATCCCTGATCGAGGGAAAGTCGCCGGTTGGATGTTACCAGTGGGGTGGTGCGAGGCAGCTTTGAGGCAACAACCGTGGGAGTCGTCGCAGATGCGGTTTCGGGATATTTTTTCTGTAACGATTCTGGAACCTTTGTATTTTGCGTCGTAGGTGCGGCTGGACGAGCTTTCTGTTGCCGTTTCTCAAAGCTCCGTTGGGTTTCATGGACAATCCGGCGCGTTTCTGCGACCAGGTGTTGCCGTTGGGCAAAGGTCAACTCTTCATAGCTGGCGAAGCGATCGCCCAGATCCTGCCACCGTTGTTGCTCCTCCGGCAAAAGATTCCTTTGCATCAGGTGTAAACTGAGGCTGAGAAATTCACTGAAGCGATACTGTTTGCCCTGCAAATCGTTGAAACTGTTGTCAGCTTCCATCTGCAGCGCTTTCTGCAATCGGCTCCAGTCTGGCGCGGCAGCAGCAGGCGGCGGCAGCTCGGCCGACTCCTGTCTGGAGGAGCCGAGGGGGCTGCCTGTGCTGTTTTTTGTGTTCCCGCTATCCTGATCACCCACCATCGTCTATTGTCCAAGCCTTTTGGTTAGACAAACTGGGACTAACCACCGGTTTACGCCTCCGTCCAGGTGGCCCGCCAGGCGGCTTGGGCTCTCGCGATCGCCCAGTCCCGCTGCTTCCTTTGATGTTCCTGGTTCAGAGCCTTCAGTCTAGCCACTAGCGTGCGGATGCGGGTCCGGTCTGTATTGACCGTGGCATCGGTAAACTCAATTTCCGCCAACCGCAAATGAATGGCCACAATGTGAATCACTGGCACCTCAGATGAGTCCTCCAGTTCCGCTTCCTGCTCCAGTTCCGCTTCCAAGTTAGCCCGTTCATCCCTAACCTCAACCAGTAAGTTCATTAGATTTGGCACACTGCTACTGAGCATCGCTTCGGATCGCTGCTCCGCCTGCAAGATTTCTTCTGGCAGTTGTTTGGGCAAAATATCAAACTGCTGGAGGAGACGGTTAACTGCATGGGACGTTACCTGTAGTTCTTGATAGATGGCGTCCTCCAGGTTTTCCTGCCAGTACAGCAGGTCGTCCGGCGGTAGGGATGGCGCAGGTTTGCCCCCTGACTCACCCGGTTGTGCAGCCTCAAGCCGGGGTTCATTGGTTGCCCTCGGACTAACGGCCAAACCAATCCGCTCTGCCAGGTTCTTGCCCAAAATCGGCATCTCTAAATGGTTCCGCAACTCTTCCTGGACCTGTTGCGCCAGTTGCCGGATCAGTTGTTGCAACCGCTGGCGATCGCTGGTGGAAAGCTCCAAAAACTCCTCTGGATGGCCCTGGGTGCAAATCTGATAGGTCGCCATAATCAATTGCTGGCGGATGGCTTTGCCCAGGTTATTTAAATAGGTGGCATAGGCCTGGTGTAGTTCTCCAGCTAATTTGCCAACCGCTTTCTCCAGGGCCGCAATATCGTACTCAATCTGCTCAACCGATCCAACCATACCCTTCTTCCGTTCACAGGCCAGTCTGTTCTACTCTTCTACTCTCCCATAGGGGAATTGGTCAAACTGCGAGTAACACGGGCAGTCGGCCTCGTCCAGCCAGGATCGAGATCGGCTGTCGCTGTTCCAACTGCCGGGCATTCTGGTTACCCCTGATGCCAATTGCAGATTCCTAGACTGGGTTCATATTTCGTATAAAAAAGTGTCAAACTCTATGTAATGATTTTAATGAAGCCATGTCAGGGTTGATCCGCTTTCTGCGGCACCTGTAACGGGTTTTGCGGACAGCGCCCTAAGCAAAGCTTCGGGTTCGTGCGCCCTCAACTCAATAAGCTTTTCAACAAGCTTTAATGTTTACTCAGCATTTGAGTAACTATCCAGCGTTTGCCAAGACCCATTCCTGACATAACGTATCGATATCCGTCATGACACAGATTTCTGGATCTTCTGATGTTCCCGATATGGGGCGTCGCCAATTCATGAACCTTTTGACCTTTGGCGCAGTGACTGGAACTGCCCTGGGTGCCTTATATCCGGTCGTTAAGTATTTTATTCCTCCTTCTAGCGGCAGTAGCAGTAGTGGAGTAACCGCAAAAGATGCGCTGGGTAACGATATTTCGGTAACAGAGTTCCTGGGTGCTCATGCCCCTGGAGATCACGTCCTGGCTCAAGGGCTCAAGGGAGACCCGACCTATATTGTTGTGAAGGAAGATAAGTCTCTGGCTGACTTCGGAATCAATGCAGTTTGCACCCACCTGGGTTGTGTGGTGCCCTGGAATGCCAGCGAAAACAAGTTTATGTGTCCCTGCCATGGGTCCCAATACGATGTGAATGGAAAGGTCGTTCGCGGGCCGGCTCCGCTTTCTCTGGCGTTGGTCCATGCAACGGTTGATGGGGACAAGATTAACTTCACGCCCTGGACGGAAACGGATTTCCGCACGGGTGAAGATCCCTGGTGGACATAAGGTTGATTAGCGATACAGCAGTCAGAAGGGCCGCGAATTCATGGTTTCCCGGTTGGCTGTTTCCTTGCTTTGACCCAGTTCAATTGCTATTTTTTGCAGATCCACTCACTGATGATGAACCAAGCACTTATTGTTAAATGCCTGATCCAGCGCTCCAGCGTTGTCAAGGGGGCAATACTGGCGGTAATGGCGATCGCGGTTTTTCTGACGGGCAGCCTATCCTTGCCTCGTCCAGTTGCGGCCTATCCGGTCTTTGCCCAGCAAGCCTACAGTAATCCTCGCGAAGCAACTGGCCGGATTGTCTGCGCCAATTGCCATTTGGCCGCAAAGCCAACGGAACTGGAAGTGCCCCAATCCGTTTTGCCGGACACCGTTTTTGAAGCCGTCGTTAAAATTCCCTACGACACGAAGCAACAACAGGTAATCGGTAATGGTGAGAAAGGTCCCTTGAATGTTGGGGCTGTGATGGTGTTGCCAGAAGGATTTAAGTTGGCCCCGGAAGACCGGATTCCAGAAGAGCTGAAGGAAAAGGTGCAGGATCTGTACTTCCAACCCTACAGTGAAGAGCAGGAGAACATCATTGTCGTTGGGCCTCTGCCGGGTGAACAGTATCAGGAAATTGTTTTCCCAATTCTTTCCCCCGATCCCAAAGCTGATTCCTCGGTTCATTTCGGCAAGTACTCGATCCATGTGGGTGGCAACCGTGGCCGCGGCCAGGTCTATCCCACAGGCGAAAAGAGTAACAATGCCGTCTTTACCGCTCCCATTACTGGCGGGATTACCAAAATTGCCAAGCAGGAAGAGGGTGGTTACGAAGTGACTATCCAGAACATCGATGGCCAGAAAGTGGTTGAAACAATTCCCGCTGGCCCCGAACTAGTTGTAGCAGAGGGAGAAGAGGTGGAAGCTGGTCAGCCGTTGACCAATAATCCCAATGTCGGTGGCTTTGGCCAGGTCGATTCCGAGATTGTGCTGCAAAGTCCAAATCGGGTTCTCGGTCTGCTCGCCTTCTTCGCGATCGTCACCCTGTCACAAATCATGTTGGTGCTGAAGAAGAAACAGGTTGAGCGGGTTCAGGCTGCTGAGATGAACTTCTAACCTCAAACTCAATTGCCAATCTCAATTACCAATCTCAACGGGGGGGACAGACATCGTCTGTCTCCTTTTTTATGTTTGTTTTTTATGTTTGTTCTACTGTGCTGTCGACTTACTTCACTCTGGAAGGGCTGCCCGAAGCAGAGGGATGCGCCCTTTGAATTGATGCAATTCCTCGAACACCTGTCCTATCAGAGATCTGCCTACCAATCTGAGTTCGCAGCCTCAGCCAAACGCCTGAACAGAAGCCACAAAACGTCTCGATTGACCAGTAGCGGTTATCTGCTGAAAATATTGAAGACCCAGGCATAGAGATAGGCAATCAGTTCCCCTGTCACAGAACGAAAACCGGCACTGGAGGTCCACCAGCGTTGCGGGTCATACTCTGGGTCGGGACCACGAAATCGCCACATGGGGTTAGGGAAACCAGGACTTACGATAAGCTGAAATCGAGAGGCAGAAAGATTACAGCAAGACCATCATGATTCAGAGTTTACGGGATATCCAACAATCGATGGGTGCCCTTTTTGAGCTGGGTAGTCCAGTCCCGACTAGTTTTGGTAATGATGCCGCAGCCTGGAAAGCAGCCCGTCAGGGAGTCGCCTTGAGCGATCGCTGTCATTGGGGCAGGATTCAGGTTACGGGGGCAGAGCGGCAGGTCTTTTTGCATAACCAGAGCACCAACGACTTCAACCGCCTGAAACCGGGTGAGGGTTGCGACACCGTCTTTGTCACCTCTACGGCCCGCACCCTGGATCTGGCCACTGGCTATGTCCTGGAGGATGCGGTGTTGGTGGTGGTCTCCCCTAACCGGCGGGAAAAGTTGTTAACCTGGCTGGATCGCTATATCTTTTTTGGCGATCAGGTGACGTTGACCGATGTGACGGACCGGACCGCCCTGTTCAGTTTGATCGGACCAGCCAGTCTACAACTGCTGCAGCAATTGGGGGCTGGCTTACTAACGAGTCACCCCTATGCCAGCCATTTCCTGGTTTCACTGGCGGGTCAGGAGGTGCGCATCGCCGTGGGCAGTGGTCTGGGGCTGGAAGGCTATAGTCTGATTGTGCCAGCGGAAGCCGCCGCTGTAGTTTGGCAGGTCTTGATCGAAGCCGGAGCTGAGCCCCTGGGCGATCGCGTCTGGGAACAGATCCGGGTAGAACAGGGAAGGCCCATCCCCGACTGCGAATTGACCGAGGACTACAATCCGCTGGAAGCCGGTCTATGGCAAGCGGTTTCCTTCAACAAAGGCTGCTATATTGGCCAGGAAACTATTGCCCGGTTGGATACCTACAAAGGCGTCAAACAGCAGTTATGGGGGCTGCGCTTGCAGGGAAAACCGGCCCCAGGCACCCCTATTACCCTGGAAGCTGAAAAAATTGGCATCCTGACCAGTCTGACTGAAACCGAACAGGGGCCCTTTGGTCTGGCCTACATTCGCACCCGGGCCGGGGGAGAAGGACTGACCGTGCAAGTCGGCGAGACGACTGCAGAAGTGGTCAGCGTTCCCTTCCTGACCCACACCAAGCCATAGGGCGAGGGGGAAGTTTGTCTCTCCCCCGCTTGGTCTGACCGTGGGTTGAATTATCCGTAAGTTAGGGGTGCGAGCATTGCCAACCCATTGCCAACCCATTGTCAGGATCTGGATTCCGTTGAGCCTGTCTGTGCTAAAGGCCGTGTCCTATCCTTCTGCTGCATTTTGTATCATTCACTACTCAGCTATTTCTCCTGCTTCGATAATAGAACTATCCCTCTGGAGGAGGTCCTATGAAGACGCAACGGGTAGAAGCTTATCTGGAGTTGATTCAGCGGTTACTGGACTGTCCCAAGGGACAGGAATTGGCCCTCTTGCAAGCCAACGAAACCTTAATTGATGAAGGGTTGGTTCAGGTCATGGACGAGGTTGCCGCCCAGCTCAATGCACAGGGAGATGCGGAGACGGCTACATTTCTGCAAGACTGGGCCGAAGAATTGCGGAATGTCTTGAAACCACCCGCGTCGAAAACAGTTCCCCTACCAGAGACGGAAAAGAACCAGGCCTATATGACGCTGATCAAAGAGCTATTGGCCTGTCGGAAAGGGGCGGAAGCTGACATTTTGCGGACCCATGCCGAGTTGGTGGATGCGGGGCTAGTGCAGCACATGGAAAAAGTGGCGACCATGCTGAAGGAAAAGGGGGATGAAGCCGACGCCCATTTCCTGTTTAGTCTAGCGGAACAATTAGCTGAAACCCTGTCGCTCTCTTCTTCTTCTTCCCGGTTAATCCTGCTGAAACAAATTTTGCAAGCGATTCAGGAAAGTGGGGGCAGCGCCCAAGTCGTCTATCCTCTCCTGCAGGACCATCTGGATCAGATCGATGAGGCTTTTATCACTGTCCTGCGGGACTGGTCGGAAGAGGCTCTGCGGGCGGCGGACCCCAAGCGGGCTGTGCAACTGGCGCTGGATCTGGTTTTGTTTAGCGAGTTAATCCAGCAGTTTGCTAACGGCAACCCGGACACCAATCGGGAAATTGCGTTGACGGCTTTACAGTTTGCCTTGGCTGTCTTTCGGAAAGAGGACTATCCCCAGCAGTGGGCCTTGATTCAAAACAATCTGGGGATGCTTTATTGTCACCGCCAGGTTGGAGAAGGAAATATAGAGGCGGCCATTCGCTGCTTCCAGGCTGCGTTGCAGGTGTATACCCCAGCAGCGTTTGCCAAAGAGTGGACGATTGTGCAGGCCAACCTGGCGGATGCCTATACCCACCGAACTGAGGGAGATCGCGTCCGCAACCTGGAACAGGCAATCTCAGGTTATCAGGCGGCGCTATTGCATTACCTGAAAGAGCAGGCGCCGGAACGGCGGTTCAGCTTCCAACAACCAGGAAAGGCAATCGTGTGAGACGATCGCACCGATCCGATCGCCCCAATGGACGCCGATTCAGATCTGCGCACCGTTGTCCACCGAGCGCGGTTGCCCATAGCGCACCATCAGCCAACCAGCCGAAATCAAGCTAGCCAGGCCCAAGGTTAGGCCGGTGTAGGGAACCAGGAAGCCGAAAACCGGCAGAACAGCACCACCAAAGGTCGCGATCGCTGCTCCCCAGCGGCTCTGGCGCTGTTGCCCCAGGTGCCAGCCAAACAGCAACAAAAGCGGCATCAGCAAGGCCCAGGCCAGTTTGGCATCTAACAGCCGACTGGCGTAGGTGAGGCAGAGCAAACAGGCAAAGAAAATGCCAGCGGCGATCGCCACATCCCGTAACCGCAGAGGCACAGTCAGATAGAGCAGCAACAGCCACCACAGCAGGATGCCTGGAGCCAGCAGTAGAAGTCGGGGTAGGATGCCAGTGTTGCGGACCCGTTGCGTGGCCGTAAACACGCCAAACGGATTTTGCACCGACACATTATTGTCAAAGGCCCAGGTAAAGCGGGTACCACGCCCTTCCACTTTCATTTCAGTGGGCACAATACCACTGGCAAAATCCGCATTGGGGAAGTCAGCCAGCACCGTCAGCCGAAACTTGGACAGCAGACGACCGTTGGCATTGTAGACCCAGCGGGGCGCCCCCTGAGCCTGGTAGGTCACCCGAAACTGGGTGGATGCGCCAGGCGCCAACCGCACCGGAAAGCGATAGTCGCCCTGGTTTTTGGGCTCCAATCGTTGTCCCTCTTGTTCCACCTGGTAGTCCTGCAACAGGGAATAACCAATGGGGGGCGGTGCTTCAAAGGTAAAGTTTTCAGTCACGTCTAAACTGTTCGTGACCTGATAGGTCGAACTTAAGGTTGACTGATAGATCAATCGCAGGGTTGCTGGATCAGTCGTTTGGGCCAGTTTTACCTCCACCTGAGAGGAACTTGGCGATAGGAAGCGATCGACCTTCTGCCGTTTTTCCACTTCGGTGGGTTTGCCATCCACATAGGTGATGGTGGTGTAAGGTTCCTCAACCGTGTAGCGAACCTGGGGGGCTAGTTGTTCTACCCGCTCTCCGGCCACAGTGCCAGCGACCTGGGCCAGTTTGTCCTGTTCCCAATGGTGATAGCGGTTAGCCAGGGTAGAGGAGAGAAAAAATCCCCCCAGCAAAATTGCAACAACCAGGATGCCGTGCTGGACACCGTAAAGCAGTCGGCCATAACGATTCAGACCAGTGTCCAGCCAGACGGGACGAATGATTCCCTGTCGGTAGGAAAAGTTAACTGCTGCTAGAACCGCTCCAAAGGCTGCCAATAACAGGATTAGCCACTGACTTAGTTGCAGGACCTGCTGACCAAACTGAAGCAATTCTTGTGGATGGGTCAAGTCAGGGATAGCGGGGATTCCCTGTGTGAGCAACAACAGCATAGGATTCAGTAATGGAGTTGTAATGGATCAGACTTCAAGTTGATCCTGATTGGTTCCGAAGAATCCTGTTGTTAACTGCTCAGCATGATTAAAGATAGGAGTAATTGCTGAGTCATGGCATGATCAGAGCCTATCCATGTTTCCCCATCGCTCGATTTTGACCCGCACTCTAGCAGCCGTCAATCTTGCATTGACTTGGGTAAGCCGTTCACCAATATCCCTGCTGACCTGTGACCAAAATTGTGACCGTTTTGGGAGGCATCTTCAGTCATTTCTCGTCAAACTCTGGCCTAACCTGACACAATCTATGCCAGGCCCAGAATGACTGTAACACCTACTAAGAAGGGTAAAACCCTTGAAGGCGGCACCCGGATTCGAACCGGGGGATAAAGGTTTTGCAGACCTCAAGGAATCCGGCTAGAAACCCTGCTTCGCAAAGGTTTGAAGCCTATACCTTTTTAGAGTGACTAAAATTGTGCCTAAATAAGCTGTTTGGCCTCATTCCTTTAGGAAAGGATATTGGTTGTTCACAAAGGTCGTTCACAAATTAACCCTGCTCTTTACCTTTGACTGTGTTGCGCATCCCGTGGGTGAGTCAGTTCTGTCCTTGTCAACTGCAACTCACAAGCCTGACTATCTTTTAGTTTGGGGGGTTGACGGGGATGTCAATCGGAAGGGAAATTGTCAACTCACTTGATATAGGACATGACCAACTCCGTAGGGCATGTTGACGGGGATGTCAATCGGAAGGGAAATTGTCAACCCCTGCTTGAGTCGTTTCTGAAGGCTCGCTCTCTGGCTAAAATCAGAGTGCTTTGTTGCTTGTCACTCTGGATCCTGTTCATGTCCTTTCCGGCCCCTTCTGACCGTGCGTTCCGAGCAGGCGACTGACAGGTCAATCGTCCCCATCAACTGCGATCGCTGGGCCTTGCTCCAGACGATTTGCCTGAGGTATAAATGTTCTACAATCAGAGCAACCGTTGTCTGAAGCTTGCCGGTGCGTACCGACTCCCTGTTCTATCGGATTTTCAGTAGTGCCCCCCAGGTGTTGTTCCAACTGATTGGTCAACCTGCTGTGCCGGGCTACCGATTTCAATCGGTTGAACTGAAAGAAACGGCGTTTCGGATTGACGGGGTTTTCCTGCCGCCCTCAGAGGCTGCCGAAGCTCCGGTCTTCTTCATTGAAGTCCAGTTTCAACCGGATCCGGGTCTTTACCAGCGATTATTTGCCGAAATTTTCCTGTTTCTGCGCCAGAATCCCAGCGTGACTGATTGGCAGGCGCTTGTCCTGTTTCCCCAGCGTGGGTTGGAACCAGAACAAACCAGGCAATATCGGACGCTACTGGCCAGCCCTCAAGTGCAGCTCTATTTCCTGGATGAGTTGCGGGATCGGTCGGACTTGCCAGTGGGTTTAGGGGTGTTGCAGTTGGTGGTCGAACCGGCTCAGACCACCCCAGGTCGAGCTAGACAGTTGTTGCGGCAGGCCCAGGAGCAGTTAACTGAACCCCTGACAACCGCCATAATAGAATTAATTGAGACCACGCTGGTCTACAAATTTCCGCAAATGAGTCGTCAGGAGATTGAGGCAATGCTGGGTTTGGTGGATGATGTGAAGCAAACCAGGGTTTATCAAGAAGGTCGCCAAGAAGGCCGCGAAGAAGGGAAGGAGCAGGAGGGCCGATCTCTGGTTTTGCGACAGCTCAACCGTCGGCTGGGAACCCTGTCGTCGGAACTGGTGGCGCAGGTGGAAGGATTGCCGCTGGCCAAACTGGAAGCCCTGGCAGAAGCGCTGCTGGATTTTGCCTCGGAGGCGGATTTGCGGGACTGGTTGGCTGCGAATTGCTAGCAGCGATCGCCCCTCGCGTTAAAGACCAGTAGATCGCCCGCTATACCATCCGCGATCACCAGTCGGCATCAACCAACCCGATCCGCAAACGCCAGCGATCGCTCACCATCCCCATCCGATCTCCCGGCTGGGTGCGATCGCGACCCACATCGTCCTGATCCGTTACTCCTCCCTCGGATCGCCCTTGGCCAATGCCTGTTTACGGCGCAGGAAGACCCCAAACCCCAGAGCCACCAGACTACCGGGCAACAGGGCGGGGGAAGGAACCGCAACTGGGTCGCCGTAGGTTACCCTGATACCATCAGCAGGTAAATCAACATCAGGAGGAATGTAAGCATACTCATTACTAATCAGAAGAGGATCAGAAAGGTTGGAACGTGGCATCTCTAAACTGATCCCCAGAAAATTGCGAGGCTGTCTCCAGGTTGGTTTCGACAAAACGCTGCCGCACCCGCTCAATTGTCGCAACACTGATATCTAAGGCTTGGCTAATGGCCTCATCCGTCCATCCACCTCCCTCCTGGTTCGTATCGGCTTTGAGTAGAATCCGGGCATGATTCATTTTGTACGCAGGGGCTTTGCCTGTTGTGGTGAGTTGTTCTAATGTTTCTCGCTCTTCGGTTGTGAGAGAGATGATATATTTCTTTTTCGCCATAAGTCTTGGGGAAGAGGGAATAACCTAAATTATCAACCAAATCACCCCTCAAATCAAAGCTGACAGACCACTAGAAGCTCGCAGTCTTCCGTTTGCTAAGGCGATCCTGCCACTAATGTCCATATGGCTCATCTAGAACTAGAACGAAGGAGGTGCTCTAAAGCTCTCCCGTGTGACAGTATGCTAGCTCAGGTTGTGCCTAAATTTGTGCCTAAATTCTTGGGGTAATTCGGGGTCTTTTGAACAAAAATGACATACTTTGGTGAGGCTGAAAAAGACCTCAAACCATTTCCCAGAGCTGGATTTCCTTAAAGGCGGCACCCGGATTCGAACCGGGGGATAAAGGTTTTGCAGACCTCTGCCTTACCACTTGGCTATGCCGCCATTAACCGGAATTTATACTATATCAAATTATAAAGCGCTCCTCACAGGAGAAATCGATTAGAAAAGTGCAAAAATCGACTTTACAGACGTTTCATCAGTTCTGGCAGTAACTGAGCAGGCACTTTGGACAGGGCCTGGGTTTGACCGGTAATACCAGTTATGTCGTGGATCGCCCGAATCGTCTGCACCAGATAACTTAACGTCAACTCCTTGATATCCGATGTCAGACCAGACGCCTGGATTGCTTGCCGGTGATGATTCAAGGATGCATCCAGAAAGCTGATGCGTTGTCCTTTTTCCGTCTGGGGATGTTTGGCCAGGTGGTAATAGGCCAACCCCAGGTTGTTCTGGGTTGCCAGGGGGTCAAAGGTCAGACCAGAAGCGCCCCTTTCAGCCAATTGCTGAACCGCATTTAAGGCCTGGGTGTAGGCGGCGATCGCCGCTTGCAGATATTGCTGCCGCTCCACAGAAGCAGTACTGGCCAGCATTGCCAGATGCCAGTAGGCAGCCCCCAAATTATTTTGAGTCGCAGCATGGGCAGTTGGCACCACTTCCACGGTTCGATAAACCAGAGCCTCCTGATAGGCGGCGATCGCCCGCTGCAGCAGTTCCCGTTGCAGATCCAGCTTACTGATACTCGTTTGCTTCAGGCTGGCCAGTTGCTCACACTGAGACAGGTTCCACAGAGCCGTGCCCAAATTGTTTTGGATCATGGCATACTTCAGGGGTTCCCGCTCCGGCGTGTAGTAGATGAGCGCCTCACGATAAGCATCCACAGCGCGATTCAGATAACTCACCGGATGTTGGTGCTGAGCCAGATTCCAATAGGTGGTTCCCAGATTATTTTGGGTTGCGGCGTAGCGGCCCGGATCATCGCCAATTTTGCGATAGCGTAGTGCCGCTTCGTAGGCCTTCACCGATCGCTGCAAACTGGTAATCGGATCCCGATAACGGGCCAGGTCGCCCCAAACCGCCCCCAGGTTGTTCTGAATCATGGCATAGGTCTGAGGGCGCTCTTTGGGATTAACCCGTTGCAACGCCTGTTCATAGGCTGCCACTCCTGCCTCCAGACAACCGAGAGCTTGATCGGCAGTGGCAGAACAGCGAGAGCGCATCCAGTGCAAGTTCCCCAAATCGTTGAGGACATCCGCTTGCAATGGCGCAGACGGCTCCAACCAGGCAAGGGTTAATTCATAAGCCCGAATAGCAATTTCCAGCGTAGCGGGATGACTGTCTCCCTTTTCAATGAAATCGCGATACTGGGTTGCCAACCGATGATAGGAATTGGCTAAGACCTCTGGCGCAGCCTGCTGCTCGTGGAGACGCTCGATTTCCTCTAGTCGAGCAAAAATAGGCGCATATCGCCGGGCTACAGTTGTATCAGTAGTCTGCTCAGCCATGGACAGGATCAGATCGGATAGGGCCAGGGCCGCATGCAGTCGGTCATCACGGGCCATAACAGCAACCCGGGGCGATTTTGCTGAGGCAGGGACTGAGTCGGTTTCACTCGCAAGCGTTTCAGACAATTCTGGAACGGTGGCACCGCCATTGGGGGGCGATGAATGGAGCGAACCCTCATCCTGTTGTATCCGATTTTGCGCCGGACGATCGGAGGGAACTTCTTTAACCGTTACAGTCGGGCGATCGCCACCAGCAGCAAGACCAGTCAGTGCGACTGACTCAGTTTGAGGCTCTGCCGTTGACGGCTGGTTCCATAGCGTCTCCTGTCCAACGGGGGGCGATAGGTGTTCGGACTCAACCACTCTCTGGGTTAACTGGTTCAACCGAGCAGTAGAGGGACTAGCTGGCTGAGTGGGAGCAGTCGCCAGGGGCACCGGAGGGGTCAACCGGGCACCCTGGCTGCCATTCCCCACCGGAGTTCTGAACAGGGGGCTAGGAGTCGGATCGCCCTCGAACTGAAAAAGGGCGGTATGGCGGTTCCAGAATGCCGAAGCCGACTGCTGGATGACCCGCAGCCAGGGGCGAGGCAACCACAGAATCAGGCTGGAGTCAAGCCCCTTCGGATGCATGTCCAGTTGCTGCAAACTGTGCAGAAATTGTTGCTGAATCGTCCCCGACTTGCGCGTTAAATGTTCAATTCCAACAATCTGAAAAATCCAATTACGGGAAGCCGACTGGCTGTGATAAGACAGGGTGTTCTGCGCAAACCACCGGAAAATTTGGTCTAAGGGGTCAGGGAAATCCAGGTTCAACGGCAGAGTCACCACTTCCAACCGTTGGCCGGCATCTGCGGACTCAGTCCCATGGTTCAGTGGCGCC
Source organism: uncultured bacterium (assembly GCA_964494755.1). Classification (GTDB taxonomy): domain Bacteria; phylum Cyanobacteriota; class Cyanobacteriia; order Leptolyngbyales; family Leptolyngbyaceae; genus CAZBTL01. The sequence continues at coordinate 17,802 of CAZBTL010000060.1, forward strand.
ATTCCACCAGGTTCTCCCGCATTTACGGGTGTCCTGGAAAACATAGAATGGCTGGAAGCTGCCGTAGATCCACTCGTCGGCTGCTGACATAATTGAGCCACTAACCAATCCCGCAGGGCCAGATCGTCACAAACCGCCAAAACCACCTGACGACGTAACCGCAATCCCAACAAAAGCTTGAGCCTCTCCAATTCCTGTTGATTCGCTGCAGAGAGGATTGGAAGGCTGCTGGCCAAACGGTTTGGGCGATCGACAAGTTGCATAGGGAACACGGCATCTCACCCCTTACAGGGCAGCCTTTAGTGAGTCTGATACCACCCTCTTCAGAGAAACCGAGTACCTGTCAGGATGAATCCTGAACTTTGACGAGAAATCTTCAACTCAGTCGCCGACTGTAGATTTCACAGCGGTTTGACCCACTCTCAAGCGTGGCACTATCTCATCGGCAAGATTGCTGGATCA
>CAZBTL010000061.1:0-18230 GCA_964494755.1 uncultured bacterium
GACTTAGTTCTGTTAGCCTGCAATTCATTGCAGGGCGGGTTGTTGCGAGAGGCGCAAGATCTCAACGATCGAATACGGGTCTCCAACTCATCCTCAAGCAACCCAATCCGGCGTTTGAGCAGACGCACCACCAGCAAGGTTTCACCTTCTTGCCTGCCTTCTTGCCTGCCTCGCTGCAGTCCTTGTTCCAGGATGTCTTGATAAATCACAGAGTCCCACCTAATTTCCGCTTGGTTTCAAGTAAAGCACCACCTGACGCATTTGCTTATTGGGATAGCGGCGATAGACCCGCAACCGAATAATCCGCTAAGGAAAGGTCTGCTGCCAGGGATCTGCGACGACAAGCTACAATTGCCTAAGTGCCGTCAATTGTTGCAGGTGAAAGTCAAGCATGGTGAGTGAAGTCAAGACAGTGGTCGGACGGGGGATTCCCCTGCGGGGCAATGATATTGATACCGACCGGATTATTCCGGCTCGCTTTCTGCGCTGCGTCACCTTTGATGGACTGGGTCAACAGGTGTTTGCCGACGATCGCCTGCATGACAATGGCCAGCATCCCTTTGATCAGCCGCACTACCAGGGAGCAACCGTGTTGGTGGTCAATGCCAACTTTGGTTGCGGCTCCAGCCGGGAACATGCTCCCCAGGCGATCGCCAAGTGGGGCATCCAGGCGATCGTGGGTGAAAGCTTTGCTGAAATCTTCTTTGGCAACTGTGTGGCCATGGGCATTCCCTGTGTCACTGCTGATGCCGAAACGGTGAACCGCATTCAGACCCTGCTGACTGAAGCTCCCCAGACCAAGGTAACCGTTGACCTGGACGCGATGCAGATCAACTGCGGCAGTTTCACCGCTCCCATCCGCATGGGTGACGGTCCCCGTATGATGCTGACAACCGGCACCTGGGATGCCTGCGGTCAACTGGTTTCCCATGCCGAGCAGGTGCGCCAAACAGCAGCCCAACTGCCCTACCTGAACTGGACCCATTTGTCCGCGGTTTAAGCTTGGGGGATCACCGTCAACCGGGGCGCACGGGTAGATCCAGAATCCAGAAGTCAGTCGTCAGGAGGTTGCCAGGTGACTAGATTCTGAATTCTGGCTCCTGCTCCAACAAACTGTCCTGCTGGATACAGGCAGCGCGCCTATTGGCGCCGTCAGCCCGCCCCCATTAAACGGTAGGATGGGTGTTGCAGTTCATTGCTCTACTGGGAGTCAGCGCGATCGCTATGCCAAATGCTTGTGTCATCGGTCTGGGGAAATCGGGTGTTTCAGCGGCGCGGTTACTCAAGCGGGAAGGATGGCAGGTAACAGTCAGCGATCGCGGCATGACAGCATCCCTGCAGGCGCAACAGCAGGAACTGGCCAGCGAAGGCATCACCGTCAACCTGGGAGACCCTTACAGCCCGAACGCCACCCCAGCGGAATTGGTGGTGGTTAGTCCTGGTGTGCCCTGGGATATTCCCGGCCTGGTGCAGGCCAGGCAGCAGGGCATTGAGACCATCGGTGAGATGGAGTTAGCCTGGCGACACTTGCAGGACATTCCCTGGGTGGGCATTACCGGCACCAACGGCAAGACGACGACAACGGCCCTGATTGCCGCCATTTTCCAGACCGCTGGCCTGCACGCCCCCGCCTTTGGCAATATCGGCTATGCTGCCTGCGAAGTAGCGTTGGCTGACAAACGACCCGACTGGGCGATCGCGGAACTGAGCAGCTATCAGATTGAATCCTCTCCCTCGATTGCGCCCCAGATCGCCGTTTGGACTACCTTTACCCCCGACCACCTGGCTCGCCACCAAACCCTGGAACGCTACTTTAGCATCAAGGCCCATTTACTGCACCAGGCTAAATATCAGGTATTCAACGGTGATGATCCCTATCTGCGGACTGTAGGCCAACAGCTTCAGCCACCCGTCCGCCCTGATGCTTGCTGGACCCATGTGGCGGGCAAGGCGGGGCTACTGGGCGACCCCAGCCAGGGCTTTTATATTGAAGATGGCTGGGTGCGGACGCAACAAGAACTGATTCTGCCTGCCAACCTGCTGAAGATGCCAGGAAGCCATAACCAGCAAAATTTATTGATGGCGGTTGCCGCCGCCCGGCTGGCTGGCATCGATAAGGCTGCGATCGCCCAGGCGATTGCCTCTTTCCCAGGGGTGCCGCACCGGCTGGAACGCATCTGCACCTACCAAGGGATTGAATTCATCAACGACAGCAAAGCCACCAACTACGATGCCGCCCAGGTGGGATTAGCTTCAGTCCCTACTCCGGCCATCCTGATTGCCGGAGGCGACCCCAAGCAGGGAGATGACACCGCCTGGTTACAGACGATCCAGGAAAAGGCCGCCGCCGTGCTGTTAATTGGGGATGCAGCCCCCAGCTTTGCCCAACGGTTAGATACCGTGGGCTATTCCAGTTACGAGATGGTGGAGACGATGGAGCGGGCCGTTCCGCGATCGCTGCAACTAGCCCAACAAACCAATGCAACGGTGGTGCTCCTGTCTCCTGCCTGCGCCAGCTTTGATCAGTATCAAAACTTTGAGCAACGGGGGGACCACTTCCGCCAACTCTGTCTGGAGTTGTTGGCCTGACACAGTCTGGAATTGTTGACCTGACACGGTATAGAGATTGCTGCACCATCCAGGAATCACCATGGCGAAATCCACCCATACCTATTGGAATCCTTTAAGCCCTGACAATGGGAACCACTGGCAACCAATTCAAGGACTTGAAGGTCTGGCCGAAGAACTGACCCTGAGCCTAGACCCCACAACCGGCGAGTACACCCGCTTGACTCGCTTTCATCCAGGGGCAAGCACCAGCCACCTGGGCGGCAAAAGTCATGCCTACCCGGAAGAAGTGCTCATTGTCAGCGGTCGCCTGTACGACCAGGCCTTTGATCTGTGGTTAGAGCCTGGACACTATGCCAGCCGTCCGCCCGGTGAAGTGCATGGCCCCTTCCAGACGGACGTTGGCTGTGTGGTGCTGGAAATTTCCTTCCCGCAACGAGTTGAAGCAGAACCTGCAACCTAGCGCCCAATATTGCGGCGCACCAGATGGAATACCAGCTATCGTTCCTGTTGAGCGGCGGCTAGTAACCTTTGCATCTCCACCGAAATCTCTCAACCATCCGCTGCAAGGGGGTTGTTATGCCGCCGTGTCCGATTGATTGGCAGAGCGAACTAGCTCAGTGCCCCTTGGATAGGCATAGAGCGAGACAACTCAAGGACTTTAAGGCATCATAGAGAATCAAGTGTATTAATTTCTACTTTTGCCGATCGCATGTCCTTTGCCAACTTCAGCAACCCATACCGGAACCCAGCCGATGTTCCAGAGGACTATCGGAAACACCCAAATTTGTCGAAGTTGTTTAAGGCAGATGGCACTTACGTTCGTCCGGCAGAAGATCCAATAACCATTTGGGCGATCGCTCTCTTACATCAAGAATACGGTGTTCCAGAATTTGATTTTAATATGGGTTTTCATAAGTTTGATCCGTATATGGATCAAGTTTTACCAGTACCGGAAGTTGCAACATTACCGAAAGAAACACAAGATTCAACAACTACACCTGAAACTCCGTTTAACTATATCGATATTGCAAGTATTGATATTGAGCTTGGTGAAATTCGAGAAGTATCAGAGATTCTTGGAGCGAATGCGCCAAGTCGCGCCAGACAGGTTATACATACTCGAGACATTATTATCTCTGAAGAGGTTGGTGATGGTTGAGTTAACCAGTTTGGTGGGTGACAGAATCAAAGCCTCTCCTGCTCAGATTGCGGAGTTTTGCCAACGCTGGCACATCATCGAATTTGCCCTCTTTGGTTCCGTCCTGCGGGATGACTTCCGTCCCGACAGCGATATTGACGTGCTTGTGACCTTTGCCCCCGATCCAGGCTGGAGCTTATTTGACTGGGTAGATATGAAAGATGAACTTGAAACCTTATTCGGGAGAAAGGTGGACATTGCCGACAAGGAAGGGCTAAAAAATCCCTATCGACGGCACGAAATTTTGCGAACTCATCAGGTGATCTATGCAAGCAAATAACCGTGATGCAGGATCACTATGGGACATGGTAAACGCGATTTATCGGATTCAGGAATTTACGATGGATCTGACTTATGAGGCTTATCTAGGCAGCAGTCTGGTTCAAAGTGCCGTAGAAAGACAGTTTGAAATCTTAGGGGAAGCCGCTCGTAGACTGTCAGATGAATTTCGACAAGCCCATCCAGAGATTGACTGGCGTAAAATCATTGGGTTACGCAATATCTTGATTCATCGTTACGATGAAATTCGCCAACAAACGATTTGGACAACGGTTATCTCAGAATTGGAACTACTACTTGCTCAACTGGAAATTTTGTTATCGTCGTTGCCTAATGAACAATAGACCTCTTCAAGAATAAGAGAACCACGCTAACTGAAGTGCCTAAAATCCAAATTTTTAGCTTTTCAACACTGTCTGTAGCGTACCTTCGTTATTTTTGAAGACCTCTAATAAACACGAAAGGAGATTCTAACGCATGAGTTTAGTTATTCCCGATGAGTTTCTGCAAACGGCACATATTACGGAAGCCGATCTCAAATTAGAAATTGCCATTCTGCTATTTCAGCAGGAAAAGATTACTCTGGGCACCGCCAGTCAGTTTACAGAGATGAAACAACTGGAGTTTCAGCGCATACTGGGTAGTCGCAAAATCCCCATCCATTACGGCGTTGAAGACTTCCGGCAAGATCTCAGAACCCTGGAGAAAAATAGTTTAGCTCAGGTACAAATCCAACCCACTCAGGCAGAAATCCTGCAACGGATTGAGCGGCGCAGAACCTTCTGCCCCGCCCAACACAACTTGCCCGATACCCTCACTTTACTTCAGGACGATCGCGCCCGATGACCGACTCCCTCAAGTGTGTGGTGGATGCCAGTGTCGGCATTAAGAAACTCATTATCGAGCCACTGACCCCAAAAGTGAACCAGCTTTTTGCACATCTCAGCGATCCCGATGCTCGCCTTTTTATTCCAGACTTGTTTTACATCGAATGCACCAACATCCTCTGGAACTATATTCGCGCAGGGCTGTATGACAGTGCAGAAGCCCAAGCAAATTTGGCTGATCTCCAACTACTCCACTTCACCCAAACTCCCACTGAGGCTTCCTAGGCGGCATAACTCTTGTATCACTTCTTCGCCGTGACGACGCCAAAAATACCGTTTGGTTCCATGTGAACTTGGAAATTTCGGAATCCGGCTGCCGTTGCCCACTTGCGAGTCTGATCCCAGGAGCGCAGTCGCATTACCCAAGGCTGCCCCGTGTGCGAAGGCAGGGTGCGGGCAATCAGTTCGAGTTGGGGGTGATGGGGTTGAATGGTGAAAATCAGGGTTCCCGATGGAGCCAGGATGCGATAGAGCTGCTGAAAATGATGCCGGATCAGGCGATCAGCGGGCAGAATTTCATGCAACCCAGAAACCACAATTACATTCGGTTGAGGCTGCACCTGATTCAGATCATCATCATTGAAGGCATCAGCTTGTTCAATCTGGGCTGCTACTTGCAGTTGCCCGGCTAGTTGGCGGGCTTTAACTACGTTTTCCAGCTTGTAGTCGCGCAAGGTGGCCATCACGGCGTTGGCGGGAAACTGCTTGAGAACTTCCAGGTCATAGCGACCACCCCCACAAGCCACATCCAATAAATAACAGGGAATGCCCCGTTGGTAATAGGACTGCAAGACCTGCCAGAGGGTAGCTTTTAGCAGGTGAGATCGAGCCCGAATGCCGCGCCATCCCTGGGAGTTGAGATAGACCCAATCGATCAGCAGGCCCAATGGGGTAATCCCACCCGGTTGATTGCGATACACATACTCCAGCATGACGCCAGAATCGAATCCGTAGCAAAAGCCCAGTCGAATGCCATGCGATAAGCAGCCGACGGTTTTGAGTGAAACATTCAGCAACTTGTAATACCAGGCTTTTGGATTCCAAACCGGCAGTGGTTGTAGCAAGGCTTCGTAGGTTGGCACTGATTTTTGTAGCATAGGAACCTCATTGAAAAAAGAGTGATGGTTGAATGAATAGGAAACAAATCAAGGAAATGGGGTCTAAGGCAAGAGCTAGCCTCAGGCTGGCAGGAGTTGTTCCGTAGACAATGCCCGAATGCGATCGCCCAATTGATTGAGGAATGCTTGTTTTTGCCCCTGCCAGTAGACCGGCTCACCAATGTGGATGCCGCAGAGGAAGGGCACCAGTAGGGACTCTCCTTTCGGCAGTGCTTTGCCGAGTCCCTGTAGAAAAATGGGAATGATGGGCACGTCTGGATGGCGTCTGGCCAGGTGGGCGATGCCACTTCTAAACTGGCTGAGTTGTTCCGGTTGCCCACGGGTGCCTTCGGGATAGAGGATGAGAATCTGGTTGTGGGCCAGGGCTTCGGCGCAGGTCTGCAGAAAGGTGCGATGGGTGAAACTGTCTTCCTGGCGATCGCCTTCCCTGGTTTCGCAGGCCACCGGAATGATGTCCAGCACTTGACGGGAAAACCAGGCTAGCCAGCGATTTTGCTGCAGGAAGTAGTGTTCGTTGGCCACGGGCCGCAGATGATGGGCAATTGACAGGGGAAAGAGGGACATCAGCACCAGCGTATCCAGATGGCTATTATGGTTGGCCACGATGATAGCGGGTCCTGTGGTTGGTAGGCGGTCTTTGTGATGGATGCAGAGACCAATTAGCAGCAGCACCATGAGGCGGGTAATCAGCAGAAAGCCAACTTTCAGCACTCGGTTCATAACCATTGGCCCCGATAGTAGAGATAAACCGTGAAGTGGAAGAACAGGGGGGCAGTGTAGGTGAGACTGTCAATCCGATCCAGGATGCCGCCATGACCGGGCAGCAGGGTGCCACTATCTTTAATGCCCAGATCCCGTTTCAGAGCGGAAATGGTGACATCGCCAATGAATCCAGCCAGACCGAGCAGCAGTCCTAGACAGGTGGCATGCAGCAAACCAAACGGGGTCAGCCAGGGGGCCAGGGCGATCGCTAAGCCGGTGGTGACCACCAGGCCACCCAACAACCCCTCCACCGTCTTGCCAGGACTGACCTTGGGAATCACTTTGTGCCGTCCCAGCACCTTACCGAAGACATACTGGGCAATATCATTCACCTCGGTTAGCAGCACCAGAAAGACCAGTAGCCCCGTGCCACCCGCCACTGACCCACCAACCGGTGACAGCAGTAGTAAATAGGAGAGATGGCTGATGGCGTAAACGGTTAACATCAGGCCCCAGTGGAGGGTGCCGATGGCATTCAAAAAGCCTTCCGTTTCTCCAATCAGCACCATCCGCATGGGCAAAAACAAAAACATATAGATGGGGATGAAGATGAGAAACATGCCATACCAGCCGATGTAAATCCAGAGGTACTGGAGCAAGATGGCTAAGTAGGCCCACAGCAGCACCCGGCGATCAGCGGAACGGGTGGGAATCAGGGAGAGATATTCCTTCAGGGCCAGAAAGCTGAGAAAGCTAAAGAAGAGCAGGGAAACGGTGTAGTTGAGAAATAGGGCCAGACTGAACAGCGTCACCATGATCCACCAGGAGCGGGTGCGATCTTGCAGTTCGCGGTAGTCGGTTTCGGGATGGCAGCGGGCCAGACCAAAAACAATTGCCGTGGTAATCAACAGTAGGCCATACACCCCAGCCAGGGTCCACAGCACGGAAACTGGTGGGTTGATCTGTAACAGATTGACCGCCAGCCAATTTACAAACATGGTGAAGCCTCCCGCAGAATTGATCGGGTGCGATTAACCAGGGTCCACAGTTGCAGGCCGATCACCACTAGCCAGAGACCCGTCAACCAGGGGGCCGGTTCCAGGCCCAGACCCAGCGCCAACCCAACAGAGCCAAAAACAAAGGCCCGATCGCTTTTGCCCATGGGTCCTTCGTAGGCCCGCTTCTGGGCGATCGCCAACCCCAAGACCCCCACCATCTCCGAGAGAATGGCCAGTAGCACAATGGTCACAATCCAGGGGGCTGACACAGCCGGAAGGAAGCAGAAGGGCAGATAGAGCCAGCTATCCGAAAGGACATCGCCCACTTCATTCAGCAGACAGCCCAGGGGAGTGGTCAGGTTATGTTCGCGGGCTAGCATGCCATCGATCGCATTCAGGGCCATGCGTCCCAACAGCAGGACGGGCAACCCCAGCAACACCCAATGGGCTTGGGGCCAAAGGGTGATTGCCAACCCCATGGCCCCAGATGCCACCAGAGCCGCCACCGTCACCTGATTGGGGGTCACGCCCCAGGTCGCCAGTCGATGCACCACTGGCCGTAGCCAATTTTGAAACGCCGGTTTGCATTGGTAGAGCGTAAACATGAGCCTAGTTGAGAACTGATAGTCCCATCATGGCGGTTGCCCTTCTGCACTGAGAATGACTTGGACGAGGCGCCTGTACCAGCCAGGAAAGTGGACGAAGTTGATCGAAGTAGGGCGAAGTTTTTTGGAACAATGGGACTACATCAGGGTGCATAGACGACTGGACAGAAATGGCAAGGGAGAATCCAGGCGTTAGCCTGGCACCTAACGCCCTGGCTGCTTCGTCTGACTGAAATGGCTAGCGCTGTAACCCCGATCGCTAAGGTGAAAAAGATGCCAAAGACCTTCTCTGTGTTGGACGAACAATGGCTTCTGCCAGCCATTCAGCAGCACTATGTGGCCTTCCTGATGAAACGGATCGGCATGACCCGGCGGCGGGCGGAGTGTTTTGTCCGCCTCTGGCTCTATGTGTTTTTGAAAGACTGCCAGACTCGTCAGGCTTTGCCAAAGCCCCCTCTGTCGGCCTTAGGGTTTCCCAAGGGATGGGTAGAGTGCAGTTGTCGGGAAGCAGCGGAAGTGTTTTATGGCGATCGCGATCGGGGCAGCGATCGCTCGGCTGGCATGATGCTGGACAAGTTAGTGGCCCTGGGACTGATCCGCAAACAATTTGACGGCAATTGCACCCAAATCGAAATCCCCCCCCTGCCCGACCTTCTGGAACAGGAGCACCCGGATACTGCTGTAGTGCTGAGGCCAGACACCTTTGACCCTCGTTGCGATGCCGTCCCCATCGCTAACCTACTGGCCAGCAATTACAACTGGCTCAGCCGTCAGACCGAGACGGTTCCCTATCGCATTGCCAACATTTTGCGCCAGTGGGCCAGTCACTATGCCACGGGTATGCGGGTCTTACGACGAAACGACAATCAAAATCCAGTTGGCTTCTATGCCCTCTATCCCACCCAACGAGAATCAGAAGTAAAGTTTTTTGGCCCTCCCAGTCGGGGTCTACACCTGAGCCAGGTGGCGGAAGTCGATCCCTTTGTAATGGCGCTGCCAGGCGATGAACAGTGTCGAGCCGTTTTTGTTCGTAGTTGGATGATTGACAGCCCCTATCTGGAACAGGCTCAAGTTGATTTCTTAAAAGATGCCCAACAAACCATCAGAGTGATGCAACAGGATTTTCCCAACCTGTGTGATATGTATACCTTAATTATCCATCCGAGTTATGCTGAATTAGGGCGGGTCTTAGGTTTTCAGAAAACCAACTCCGACTCCAAATTGCCGATTTATTGGATGTATCAGGCGGTAGATCGATTCCTGAGCCTGGATGTGCAACAGGTTATGATGCAGTGAGACAAATCCTATAGCAATCCTAAATGACTGGTGAACAACTGGATGGTGAAAGGGCTTTGTGAGGTAGTGTCGCCTTACGGCTACGCCTAACAGCACCCTACAACCGGGCCGAAGATTTGGGGGCATCTGTTCTTATTTAGGGGCTGCTTTCCGAATCTGCAGGATCAGGGCATCAACTTCCTGGACCTTCTGGGTATTTCCCTGCTGTTGATAGAGTTTTTTAGCCTGCTCAAAGGCCACGATCGCCTCGGTGTTACGACTGCGACCCTGCAGTGCTTTGCCCATTTTGAGATAGGCCTCTGGATCGTTGGGGGCAACCGCAAGATACTGACGGTAGGCAATGACGGCTAGCAGGTAGTCCTGCCGGTCCATGTAAACATCCCCAATGGCCGCCTGGGCGTCAATTAACCGGGGATTCAGCGAAGCAGCCCGCTCAAACGCTTTCAGAGCCTCATCGGAGCGCCCCTTGGCCCGCAAAATCTTGCCAATTTGCAACTGCAAATCGGCATTACGAGGTTCTAACAAGGCGGCCCGTTTAAACGCCTCCAGCCCTTTTGCCAGATCTCCCAGGGCCAGCCAAGCGGCGCCCTGGTTCACGAAAATGCTGCCCTGTCGGGGAGACAGTTGGGCGGCCCGTTGCAATAGTTTCAGGGCTTCGGTCGGATTATCCTGCTGGATCTGTAACACCCCCATCAGTTCATAGGCGCGGGCATTGCGGGGATTCAGAACCAAGGCCTGACGATAGGCTTTGAGTGCCGAACTATACTGGCCATCGCGGGCTAGCATGGCCCCCAGTCCCAGGAATGCATTCAGATGGCGGGGATTGAGTTGGGTGGTCTTGAGGTAGGCGGCGATCGCTTCTGAGTTATTGCCCAGGTTGGCCCAGCTATACCCCAACGCATAATAAAAGTCGGCATTCTTTGGATCCAGTGCCACGGCCCGTTGATAGGCGGTCACTGCCTCCCGATAATTGCCCTGGCTGGCCTGGAGGAAGCCAATGCCTGAAAAGATGCGAGGATTGTCAGCATCTAACTGGGCGGCCTGCTGATACACCGCGATCGCCCCAGCAAAATTTTTAGCATCAACTAACCGACGTCCTTGCTTCAGGAGTTCGGCGACTTGATCATTGGTTTGGGACGAACTGGAAGCAGGTCTGGCAGTCTGCGCTTGTACCAGTTGAGGGGTAGTTAAGCCAGTTAGCAGGCAAAGACTGATGAGAATTGCAGTTTGTTTACGCACGGCCGTCGTTGAGATTGATGGGTTCAAAGGTGTGTGTGGATGGAGCGCCCTGGAATTTTACAGGACACCGGGAAAAACAATGTACGATTCTATCAACAATTTGACGTCGGTTAGGGGATGGGGTTGCTTCACCCTGGAGCAGGCTACTTTGCGCCTGGTAGGTTGAAGCTAGTTAGGCAGGCAGTCAAGGACAACCGTTTTCGCAGTCCCCTACTCCGGTATAGACGCGATCCGACCGGTAGCGGTTCCTGTCAGTCTGACCGGAGCCAGTTCAACCCAATCGGAGATTCCTGAAACATACAGGTATCCTAGATAAAGAAGGGCTACAGGAAATCCTATGCAATCAGGTTGGCGGGTGGGGGCAATATTTGGCATTCCGCTGTATATTGACCCATCGTGGTTCTTTATTCTGGTGCTTGTTGCGGTTCCCCGAGGCATGTTATGGCTCAGTCGCTATCCCCAGTGGGGAGCCGGAGTGGCCTATTCTGCTGGGGTGATCATGGCCTTGCTACTGTTCGCTTCGGTTTTGCTGCACGAATTGGGCCATAGTCTGGTGGCCCGATCACAGGGAATTAAAGTCAGTTCCATTACCCTCTTCCTATTTGGGGGCATTGCCTCAATTGAGCAGGAGTCCCGCACCCCTGGCAAGGCTTTTCAAGTCGCGATCGCTGGGCCTGCCGTCAGCTTGGGATTATCTCTCCTGTTGAGTGGTCTGGCGGCCATCCTGCCAGACGCCAGCAGTCCGATTAGTGTCCTGACCCGCAACCTGGCTGTCATCAACCTGGTGCTAGCCCTGTTCAACTTGATACCGGGACTGCCCCTGGATGGCGGCCAGATTTTGAAGGCGGCGATCTGGAAAGCCACGGGCGATCGCTTCAAAGGGGTTCGCTGGGCCGCTAGGGCTGGCCAAACCCTGGGTTGGTTGGCCATCGTGCTGGGCTTGTGGGCCTTTTTGACCGCCGCCGACTACAGCGGGCTGTGGATTGCCCTACTGGGCTGGTTCGGGGTGCAAAACGCCAGCAACTACGATCGCATGACCGATCTGCAGGAAGCCTTGCTCCAGATTACCGCCGCTGACACCATGACTCGCGAATTTCGGGTGGTCGATGCCGACATGACCCTACGGCAGTTTGCCGATGAGTATCTGCTGTCACCGGACCGGGCTCCGCTTTACTTTGCAGCTTCCGATGGACGCTATCGGGGGCTGGTGGCAGTGGATGATTTGCAATTTATCGAGCGCAGTGAGTGGGAACACCAAACCCTGCAACGAATTATTCAACCCCTGGCGGAAATTCCCACCGTTGGAGAAACGGTTTCCCTGGTGGACATCATCCAGCTCATGGAAACCGAACAACTGCGACGGCTCACGGTTCTATCTCCGGCTGGGGCTGTGGCCGGCGTGATTGACCGAGGGGATATCATCCGGGCAATGGGCAAAAAGTTAAACCTGCCCCTGCCAGAAGCGCTGATCAAACAGGTGAAAGAGGAAGGCAGTTTTCCGCCGGGCCTGCAATTGGGGGCGATCGCCAAGGCAACGGTCGAAGCAACCAAAGCCTCAGGTTGAGGCTTTCAGCGCAGGATAAGCGCCAGCAAGCTATTCAGCAGGCGATCGCGCTCCATCGGCACAATATCGCCCGGCGAATGTCACCTACGACAGCCGAATTCTGGACATTGCCGATCGCATTGTGCAAATGGAAGATGGCGTCTTAACCAATAACTCAATCCTCAGTCTGGCTGCCTAGGAGTCTGTCAGGATCGATGGGAGGTATGCCTCAAATAGCACTAGCAGGTTCACACTGGTTGCAGACAGGCAACCGGCTTTACCGCAAGACTCGCATAGCGTTGAAAATGGCCAGCAGGGCTACTCCGATGTCAGCAAACACCGCTTCCCACATGGTGGCCAGGCCAAAAATGCCCAGCATGATGAACACCCCCTTAATTCCCATGGCGAAAATGATGTTCTGCCAGACAATGCGTAGGGTCTTGCGGCCTACCTGAATGGCTTCTGCCACTTTCGAGGGGGCATCGGTCATCAGTACCACGTCCGCTGTTTCGATCGCCGCATCGGACCCCAAAGCGCCCATGGCAATTCCCACATCGGCTCTGGCCAAGGCGGGGGCATCATTAATGCCATCCCCAACAAAGGCCACTCGATGCCCCTTGCGTTCCTGGGCCAGAATCGCTTCAAAGGCTTCCACTTTGTCCTCCGGACGCAGTTCGGCCAGAAAGCTATCTACTCCCACTTGATGGGCGATGTGGGCAGCGGCGGACTGATGATCTCCCGTCAGCATCACTGTTTTCTGAATTCCATTGGCCTTTAAGGCTCGAATGGCCTCAGCCGCATCTTCCTTTAACTGATCAGCAATCAGGATGCGGCCAGCATACCGCCCAGCCACTGCCAGATGCACCACCGTGCCATCGCCATTACCACCATCGGGTTGGATCTGATGGCGCAGTAACAGGCGATCGTTGCCCACCAGCACCATCCGGCCATCGATCCGGGCTTGCACTCCCGATCCGGCGATCTCAACATAATCCTGGATCTGGGTATCGGCGATCGCCCCACCATAGGCCCTGCAAATGGACTGGGCCACCGGATGGCTGGAGTGGGCTTCCACCTTGGCTGCCAGTTCCAGCAACTCCGACTGGGTAAAACCCGGTTGAGGCCTGATTTCCGTGACTTCGAACACGCCTTTGGTCAACGTCCCAGTTTTATCAAAGACAACGGTTTTGATATCAGCCAGGACATCCAGAAAGGTAGACCCCTTCACCAAAATTCCTCGCTTAGCGGCCCCGCCAATGCCACCAAAATAGCCCAGTGGAATGCTGATGACCAAGCCACAGGGACAGGAAATCACCAGCAGAATCAAGGCCCGATAGACCCATTCAGTGTGGGTTGCACCGGCAAGGAAAAAAGGCGGCAGCAGGGCAACGGCCAAGGAAAGCAAAACGACGACTGGCGTATAGCGCTGGGCAAAGCGGGTGATGAATTTTTCCGTGGTGGCCTTTTTGCTGCTGGCATTCTCCACCAAATCCAAAATTCGCGCGATGGAAGACTCGTTGAACCGTTTGGTCACCCGTACAGTTAACACGCCTGACAGATTAATCATGCCTGCCAACACGGGGTCTCCCGGTCGGATGGTGCGGGGCACCGGTTCTCCAGTCAGGGCTGAGGTATCCACCTGGGAGGTGCCGTCCACCACTTCCCCGTCCAGCGGAATCCGTTCACCTGGCTTTACCTGGATCTGGTCGTTTACCTGCACGGTTTCTGGGGCGACGACCTGAATGCCACGGTCGGTTTTCAGGTTGGCGACATCGGGACGAATCGCCAGTAGGGACTGGATTGAGCGGCGAGAGTGGCTGACTGCGGACTCCTGAAACAACTCGCCGATCTGATAAAACAGCATTACCCCCACTGCTTCCGGGAGTTTGTGAATGGCGATCGCCCCCACCGTCGCCACTGTCATCAGAAAATTTTCATCCAACACCTGTCCCCGCAGAATGTTGCGTCCAGCGGTTTTCAAGACGGACCAGCCACTGAGCAGATAGGCCGGAAGGAACACGGCATACTCAGCCAAATGGAAGGGTGTATGGTGCAAGAACTCCTCGAAAATCAGGCCCAGCCCCAATAGGGCCGCCACTACTAACACGGTCGGCAGTTTTCGCTTGAAATTGAATTCAGTCCCATGGGCATGGTCATGGTCATGACCATGGCTGTGGGCATGGTCATGGCTGTGGGCATGGTCATGGCTGTGGGCATGGCTATAGGTATGGTCATGATCCTGATCGCAGGTAGACTTGGGAGCCAGAGGGTTAGGGCCCGACTCCAATGACACAGGGGCGATCGCATAGCCTAACGCTCGGACCCGATTTTGAATCTCTGTTTCACTCACCTGACGCGGGTCGTAGGAAATCGTCAACCGCTCTGTTGCCACACTGACAGAAACCTCCACTACCCCGGCCAACCGTTGCAAGCTGGTTTCGATTTTCAAGGCGCAACCGGCGCAATCCATGCCACCCACATGCATTTGTTGGGTCTCAAGTGCAGGAATTTGAGTCATAAAAGGGTAGGGCAAATAGGTTCAGTAATTGCCATTCTAAATCAGATGGCCAAATACCTGAACACCTATTCATATTTAGAATGATAACCATTTCAACCTGAATTACAGTTGCCAACACCATGCTGAAATCCCTGGTTTACTTTGTTGTGTCGGGTCTTTGTGAAATTGGTGGCGGATACCTTGTCTGGCTCTGGATCCGAGAGGCCAAAAGTGGCTGGTTGGCCCTAGCGGGGGCTGCTTTACTGACCATTTACGGCTTTGTTGCTACCCTGCAACCAGCTAACTTTGGGCGGGCTTACGCAGCCTATGGTGGAATTTTCATCATTCTCTCGATTCTTTGGGGTTGGCGAATTGACCACATCGCTCCCGATCGCCTGGATTGGCTGGGCACTGCCCTTGTCCTGGCTGGTGTTGGGGTTATGATGTATGCCCCCAGAACATAGACCCATGGCTGACATCAGCCCCCTGACAACTTGTCAAAAACCTGCTGAACCACCCGCTGTGTCTTGTCATCCAGCCGTTGCCAGTCTACCTCTCCGGCGGCATCAAACAGAGTGGCATCGATGGTCACACCAGCCTCTTCCGGGCGATCGCTGGAGGGGGAAGTGCCGCTTTCTGCATCATAATCCTGGAAACAGATGTGATAGCACAACTCCCACAGGTCAACCCGGATCTGGCGATTTCCCTGCGCCAAACACAACTGATAGCCCGGAAAGGGTGCGGGTAACTCGGCCAACTGTGCTTCCATCTGCACCGCTTCGTCCGCCGTAGCTGTCTCCAGTTGGGCTTGGAGCTGCAGCACCATTGCTTTGACCTCCTCGCTCACCCCTTCCGGCCAGATCGAGTGTTCTTCATAGGTCCCCTGCCAATCAGAGGCTTCCAACTGCTTGCGCAGATTATCCACCAGCCGGATAAAAGCAGGCTGCATCAACAGCTCAGCCTGCTGCCATGTAACAATGTCCCGAAACCTGGGCATAGAGGGCGACTATGGTCTGCAAAGGTCACCGTAGTCTAGTCAAGCCAGGGTGCAGACTCAAGGTTTCCTAACATAAGTACACAAAAAGAGTTAATGGAGGCGTTCAAGGCTCTTGCCGCTCTATGGGCGAAATCCTTAGCCAAAAAGGATTGCAACAAGATGGTCACATAATCCTTGCTATCCGAGCTGGAAATCTCTATCCAAGAAGTGTCACAAAACTATGGCCGTTCTTTACTAAACTTAATAAACTAGGAAAGTAAGTACAAATAAGTAATTATCCTCAGCTCGTTTGATTTGAACTTTGGCTTAGTCTGTCGAAGATCTCTCGCTAGATTCGCACCGGTTAGGCTCCATCACAATATTGGGCTTTTGGAGCTAACTGCGAGTCCGATGCTCAGTTATCAACACAAGCGCGTCTGGTCTCTCCAGTCCTCCACTTGGGATAAGTGGGCTTCTTTGCGGATTAAGCATTCGGTTGTTTTTGTTGAGTGCGACGCACAACTCGATTGCATTTCAATCCCCTAATCCCTTGTGTCAATCTTGATGAGTACAAATTTTCCCTGGCTAACCACTATTACCCTGCTGCCCCTGGTAGCCGCTTGTCTGATTCCAGTGATCCCTGACAAGTACGGCAAGAAGCTGCGCTGGTATGCCTTGTCCGTTGCTTTAGTCGATTTTGCGCTGATTGTGTATGCCTTCTGGCAAAACTATGATCCCCAGGTTGCGGGATTCCAGATGGCTGAGAAGCTGGCCTGGGTGCCCCAACTGGGACTCAATTGGTCCCTGGCTGTTGATGGCATTTCCATGCCGCTGGTGGTGCTGTCCGGTCTGGTCACCACGCTGTCGATCCTGGCGGCCTGGAAAGTGACGGAAAAACCGCGTCTGTTTTATTTCCTGCTGCTGGTGCTGTATAGCGCCCAGGTTGGTGTATTTTGCGCCCAGGATCTGTTGCTATTTTTTGCCATGTGGGAACTGGAACTGGTGCCAGTTTACTTGTTGATTGCCATTTGGGGCGGTCCAAAGCGGCAGTATGCGGCCACCAAGTTCATTCTCTACACGGCGATCGGGTCCATCTTTATCCTGGTGGCCGGTTTGGCGATGGCTTTCTACGGTGGCACGGTTACCTTTGACCTGCAGGCTCTGGGCATGAAGGATTACTCCCTCGGCTTTGAACTGTTGGTCTATGCCGGTCTGCTGATTGCCTACGGCGTCAAGCTACCGATCTTTCCGCTCCACACTTGGCTGCCCGATGCCCACGGAGAAGCATCCGCTCCTGTTTCTATGATTTTGGCTGGGGTTTTGCTGAAAATGGGGGGCTATGCCCTGATCCGAATGAATGTGGAAATGCTGCCTGAGGCCCACTTCTACTTTGCGCCGGTGCTGGCAGTTTTGGGAGTCGTCAACATTGTCTATGGGGCGCTGGTTTCTTTTGGACAACGGAACCTGAAGCGGCGGCTTGCCTACTCGTCGATTTCCCACATGGGATTTGTCCTGTTGGGCATTGCCTCGTTTACAGAGCTGGGTATGAATGGGGCGGTGTTGCAGATGATCTCCCACGGTCTGATTGCTGCGGCGCTGTTCTTCCTGGCAGGTGTGACCTACGATCGCACCCATACGCTGGTGATGGACAAGATGGGTGGCTTGGCCCGGTCTATGCCCGTGGTGTTTGCCCTGTTTACCATCGGCTCGATGGCCTCCCTGGCCCTGCCTGGAATGAGTGGATTTGTCAGTGAACTGGCGGTTTTCCTTGGCTTTACCAGTAGTGATGCCTACACCTCTACTTTCAAGCTGGGCGTGGTATTGCTTTCGGCGATCGGCCTAATTCTGACGCCGATTTACCTGCTGTCGATGCTGCGGGAAGTGTTCTATGGCCAACCAGTGGCTGATCTGCAACAGTCTGTTTTGCGGGATGCCAGACCGTCGGAAATTTTTGTCACAGCTTGCTTGCTGCTGCCAATTATCGCGATCGGGGTCTATCCCAAACTGGTGACCCAGACCTACGATGCAACGACAGTGCAGATTGCTAATCAGGCGCAGGCGACAGTGTCTATCATTGCCCATCAGCCCCCATCAGAGGCTGTCCGAGTGTCTAAAGCGCCCCAACTGGCTAGCCCTGAGGTTGGCCCCTTGCTGGGAGTCTTGAATTAGACCAGTCATTTTTGGTTCAAGTACCAACCCCGGAAGAAGAACTTGCTCCGGGGTTTCGTTTGCAGCTTCGGAGCAATCGCCCTCCAAGTCATAAGATACGGTGTTGTAAGACCGATTTAATCTGATGCTGCATAGAATTTACCCCACCGCCT
>CAZBTL010000062.1:0-17976 GCA_964494755.1 uncultured bacterium
CGACTACGAGCCAATGGGTTCACCTTAAAATTAGGGTTTGACAGAACACTAGTTCTGAGCCGGTAAGCAGTTGGCAATGTTGCGGTGAACCCCGGCGGGCCCATTGGGGATCCAGCCAATGCGTTGGGTATTGGAACGACTGGTGTATTTGATGCGGACCCAACTGCGATCGCCAGAGTCCTGGACTTCCGGCGGCATGCGCGTGATCCGCACAACCGCACCCGCTGCGGGACCATCGGGCTCCAGGCCATCGTAATGGAAGCGGCCGTCGGGGGCGTCCCGTGCCACCAGGCCATGGTCCAGATAACTGTAATCGGGGCCATCGATTGCGGAGGTGCGCAGGCGGCGACAGTAAATGGGGTTGGTGTCAATGTCCTCCGGCAAGCTGCCTGATTGCCCCTGGCACACTTGCAACAGGGCTGTTTGCACATAGCCAGCCAGGGGAGTGGTGATTTCGCCAAACGGGCTGCCAGCAGTGGGATTGGTTTTCAGCAGCACCGTCTGCGCCGCTGGCAAAATTTTCAGGGCGGCGGAAGTGGTATCAGCACGGGCAAAAACAGGGGTACTCAGGGTCACAACTCGGCACAGGGGATTGCTGCTAGTGGGCGGCGATGGGGTTTGAGCCAGGGTTGGGGCGGGTAGTATCACCGTCGCGATCGCAGTTAGAACAAGGACTTGGGGGGATAGTTTCCAGCAGTTCATTTTCACAGGTAAGCAGGTGACGGGCGGGCAGACAAAATTTGGCCATCCGGCTGGCAGTGTAGTAGCTCAGGATTGCAGGGCAGAGCCCAACTCTGCCCCAAGGTTGATTTCCAGTCTGACAGTCGGTCAGCCCAGTCAAGGCTGCAACCAGGTTCCTGGCAACCATTCCTGACGGGGGATTGGCTCACTTAACCGGGTTTCCATTAAGGACATAGCACCAGGTTGCTGGAGTTGGGGGCGGTTTTCAAATCGGTGTTGAAGATCCATCCAGACCCTGAGAAATTAGCGCCCAGCGTTTTGCGCAGATCCAGTTCAACCCAGTCATAGCCATCTGCGCGATAGGATTTGACCACTCCGCCTGTGGTCAGGTTAACCGTAACGTTGCGGGGCGGCAGGATCGTGGTGATGTAATCCCCATTAGCTTTCGGTTGCCGACGCACGTTCACGCCAATCGTGGGTTGAATTAGCCGCCGACAGGCTGTGCCGGTGGTGGGTTTGTCCCAGGAGTTGCCCCCGCCAGTTGTGCCGCACTGTTTCAAAACCGCCGTCTGGACAAAGCCAGCCACTGGGGTGGTAATTTCGGCAAACTGGCTGCCTGAGGGAGGAAGGGCTTTGAGGGTAATTTCAGCGTCTTTATTGATAATCCGCAGGGCTTCCGAGATGGTGCTACTGCCTTTGAAGATGGGAGTGTCAATGTTAGCGGCCCGACAGAGGGTAGGGGTCTGGGCGATCGCCACCTGGCGCGGGGCTGGTAAGGCAAGGTTGACCGTGGAGATAGCAATGCCTGCCAGAATGCTGGTCCAGGAGCGAAAATGGCTGATCGTTGACATGGTAGACACTCCTCCGTGCAATAGCGGTAATTTTTCTGCACGCAGATTATGGCACACCCAATTCCAGACAGCCGGGAATCTCAGGAGTTTTTTGTCTTTGCCAAAGTGACCGTGGGGCAGGAATCAGAACTCAGGAATCTGGCCAGCGTCTGACGACTGACTCCTGAATTCCTTTGGTGCCAGTGTATTCCGGCTGGCGTTGGGCCGTCTTAGACCGACTGCTGTTCCAGATAGCGGCGGACTCCCTGACTCAGATAGTTCAAATTGGGGCTGATTTTACTGCCCAAAACTTCTTCCACCAGGTGAGCAATGCCGCCGGTCATGAAGGCTGGAAATCCCTGGATCTGGTGCGGGTCAATGATCAGCTCACCGTGATTTTCGATGAAGGTGATGCCGTTCTCTTCCCAGAAGCGATTTCGTCCAAAGCATTTCACGGCTTCGGTAAAGGCGTGGGTCTGAATCCGCCAGTCCGCCGTAAAGTTGGCCTCATTCCAGGTGATGGATTCGGTCCAGGACAGCATGTCCTCGCTCAAAATCATCCGGGCCGCAGAGGGGATGTCGCCACCTCCATGCCAATCATTGACACAGGCGATTTTGCCATTTTCCTCTCGTCGGGACTTGACTTCAACGGCCCGGATGTTGGGCATGTAGGGCACCAGATCGACCAGGCGATCGCGAAACGTAGCATAAACCAGGGGAAGGGGAAAAGGAACCTGACTTTTCGCAGAAATTTTCATGGGTCTGCCGCCTTGAGGGTGTTCTGTCAGGGTAAAACCGACATAACTAATGTATTGCAGCTACTATCGAAGCTCAGATGGGAGCCGATCGGGTATGCCAGTCCGTTGCTTGCTCGTAGGCATAGGCCACCTGAAACACCTGATCCTCACGCAGAACATTGCCAATGATTTGCAGACCAATCGGCAGCCCCTGGTCATCAAAGCCACAGGGAACGCTAATGCCCGGTAAACCAGCCAGATTCACCGGAATCGTCATCAGGTCAATCAGATACATGCTGAGGGGATCGGTGCTCTTATCTCCCAATTTAAACGCTGTCGTCGGGGCTGTGGGACAGACCAGCACATCCACCTGATCAAAGGCCTGCTCGAAGTCCTGCTTAATCAGGGTGCGAACCTTCTGGGCTTTGAGATAGTAGGCGTCATAGTATCCGGCAGAGAGGGCATAGGTGCCGATCATAATGCGTCGCTTCACCTCCGCCCCAAAGCCCTGAGCCCGAGTGCGGGTGTACATTTCCATCAGGTTATCGGCATCCGGGACACGAGATCCATACTTCACACCGTCATAGCGGGCCAGGTTGGCGGAGGCTTCCGAGGGAGCAATGATGTAGTAGGCGGCGATGCCATAGCGGAAACGGGGACAGGAGATATCCACAATTTCAGCTCCCAGTGTCTTCAACTGGGCGATCGCCTGCTGGACAGCCTTTTCCACTGCTGGTTCCAGTCCGGCGCCAAAGGTTTCAGTAATCACCCCCACCTTTTTGCCCTTCAGACTGGGCTGCAAATATTGGGTGTAGTCGGGAACTTCCACCTTGAGGCTGGTGGAATCCTTCGGGTCATAACCGGCGATCGCATTCAGCAGAATGGCGGCATCTTCCACACTGCGAGCAAATGGCCCAATCTGATCTAGAGAAGAGGCAAAGGCCACCAGGCCAAAGCGGGAGACCAGCCCATAGGTGGGCTTCAGACCGACAATGCCGCAGAAGGAAGCTGGTTGGCGGATAGAACCACCCGTATCCGACCCCAAGGCAACGGTGCATTCCCCAGCGGCAACGGCCGCCGCCGAACCGCCGGAAGAACCGCCCGGCACCCGGCTGGGATCCCAAGGATTGGCTGTTTCCTGAAAGGCGGAGGTTTCGGTGGAACCACCCATGGCAAACTCATCCAGGTTGGTCTTGCCCACCATGACAGCGCCCTGATCCGCCAGCTTTTGGGTGACAGTGGATTCGTAGGGCGGCACAAAATTTTCCAG
This sequence comes from uncultured bacterium, assembly GCA_964494755.1. Taxonomy (GTDB): domain Bacteria; phylum Cyanobacteriota; class Cyanobacteriia; order Leptolyngbyales; family Leptolyngbyaceae; genus CAZBTL01. The sequence continues at coordinate 3,519 of CAZBTL010000062.1, forward strand.
GATGCGGGAAGCGCAGGTGGTGCGAATTCCCTTGGTGCACAGGTTGTCCTTGATGCCAATGGGAATGCCGGTTAGCAGACCAATGTCCTCGCCAGCGGCAATCTGGGCATCGACCCGACGAGCCTGGGCCAATGCCTGATCTGCCGTTACCAGCAGAAAACTATGCAATTGGGGTTCTAGTGCTTGGATCCGATCCAATGCTTCCTGGGTCAGCTCAACCGCCGACCGTTCTTTGCTGATGAGTTGTTGATGCAGCTCCCGGATGGATGCCATGCCATGACCTCTGTTTGGACCTAACGTTCAAATCTACCGTAAAATCAACGTTGTCTATACCTTGCAAGCAACTTTCTACTGACTCAGCCTAGTGCAGCGTCAACTCTAGAAATTAGGGTTTGTAGTCAGCGCTTCAGCGCTAAAGCGCCGACTACGAGCCAATGGGTTCACCTTAAAATTAGGGTTTGACAGAACACTAGCTCCAGTTCCGGATCAGTCTTGGTTCAGATAACGGTCTGCTGCAGGACAGGGTAGGATACGAATAGTTAATGGATCTTAACAATGGTAGAACGTCCTATCAAGAAATCGGAGCGCCTAGCGAAAGCGGCGACCGATGCCGAGCAGTCTACAACTCAGCCGTCTGAGCAGTCGGAAGCGCCCAGTTCTGAACGTCGTCGCGATTCCCGCGATCGCGATCGCCAGGGCAATCGGAAAGGCAAGGGCAAGCGGGGTCCGCGGGAAGAGGAAAAACCAGCGGTTCCCCTGGCGTTGATGCGGGGCCCTAAACCCACCAAACCCAAGCCAGAACCAGAACCAGAACCCGTTGCAGAAGCGCCGGAGGCGGAAGCGGCAGACACGGAAACCGCGGTCGAACCAGAAGCAACAACAAACACCCCCGCAGAAGAGGATGCTGCTACCCCTGCAGAGGCTTGAGGTAAACCCGGTCGCACCGTTCCGTCTCTACACCAGTGGCTGGCTGGTAGCCGCAACCTTCATAGAGTTGAACTGCTTCGGCCAGAACACTGGCGGTTTCGATCCAGATCTGTTGAAAACCCCGAGCAGCGATCGCCGTTTCCAGTTGGCGTAGCAAAAATCGTCCCAAGCCCTGACCCCGCACCTGGGGCAAGAGATACATTTTACGGATTTCGACGGCATTGATTCCCCGTGAGACGGGATAGTAGGCAGACGTGCCCACAATCTGTCCCTGCTGCTCCACCACCCAAAACTCACCCCCCGTTGCCAGATAGGCGTCCTCTACCTGAAGCACATCTCGGTCGGCGCCAGTCGGTTCCCAGCCCAGGCCATACTCCGCCAACACCGAGCGAATTACTTCCGCTGCAAATTGGCGATCGCTGGGTTGCCAGTGTCGAATTCGGTAATCAAGGTGAATCAGTTCCATCCAGTGGCAGCCTAACTATGAATCCGAGGTTCGGGATGCAGAGTAGCCAATAACTGACTTTCGGCGATCGCTAGTTCTGCCAATCGCTGATTCACCACCGACCGTTCAAAATAGGTGTCCGCCAGGGTCCAATAAATCCCATAGTGGCGAGCTTCGGATGCCATCAGTCCCCGGTAGAAACGAGCCAGGTTGGCATCCAGACAATGGCTGGCCAGCAGTCCTAACCGCTCATGGCTGCGGGCTTCAATTAAGGCCGAAACCAGCAACGAGTCCAGCATCCGCTCCGGTTCCTGGGGCCGGATCTGTTTGTTCAGACCCGCTCCATAGGGTGGGGGCGGCAGCGGTCGCAACGGGATGCCCCGCTGTTCCAAAATTTGATTCACCTGCTCAAAATGTTCCAACTCTTCCTGAGCGATCGCCGTCAGGCTCCGCACTAACTGCGTGCTGGAAGGATAGCGAAACATCAGGTTCAGAGCTACCCCAGCCGCTTTTCGCTCACAGTGGGAGTGGTCTAGCAGGATGGTGTCCAGATTGGCCAGAGCTTGCTGGATCCAGTCAGGCGACGTGGGTTGCTGCAAAAATTTGATGGTTGCCGGTAGAGGCGCGATCACAGGCCAGGCTCAAAACTACAATCGTATGGATAGTCTATCAAGTTGTCAGGAGATTCCTGAACACTCCGACGTCAGACTCGCACTCCACCACCATGTTGGAACCCCTTGCCATAATCTTGATGGGCTTGTTTCCAGCCCTGTTGTCTATCTTGCTGATGCGTCGAGCTGAGCGGTCGGCGAGAGAGCGATTGCAGTCCGCCCTCGAACAAGCTGCCTCAAGCTGGCATTCTCCTCCTGTTACACTGTCTGCCCATGCGGAGCACCATTTTAGCGAAGGAATAGGGTACTGTTTGGGAGATGTGACCTGCCGGTTTAATGCCCGTTCAGCCTACCTGCGCTGTGCCGTTAACCCCTACGGTCCCTGTCAGGTCTGCCGTCACTATGAACCCCTCACCCCTAACCACCTCGAATCGCCTAGCCATCGATAAGCAACATGATTTTTCCAGACTTTGATCAATTTACAGCCCTGGCCAACCAGGGAAATTTTGTGCCCGTTTACCAGGAATGGGTGGCGGACCTGGACACTCCGGTCTCTGCCTGGTATCGAGTTTGCGCGGGACAACCCTACAGTTTCTTGCTGGAGTCGGTGGAAGGGGGAGAACAACTGGGCCGCTACAGCTTTTTGGGCTGCGATCCGCTCTGGGTTCTGGAAGCACGGGGCAGCCACACCACCCAAACCTATCGGGATGGCTCTACCCAGGTGTTCAAAGGGGATCCCTTTGATGCCCTCTCCCAATGTCTGGAACCTTACCACCCGGTGCAGCTACCCCAGTTACCGCCTGGTATCGGGGGCTTGTTTGGCTTTTGGGGCTATGAACTGATCAATTGGATTGAACCCCGGGTGCCCATCTATCCAGCCAGCCCGGACGACCTACCCGATGGCCTGTGGATGCAGGTGGACAATTTGCTGGTCTTTGATCAGGTAAAGCGCAAAATTTGGGCGATCGCCTATGCTGACCTGCGCCAGCCCCAAACTTCCCTGAAACAGGCCTATCAGCAAGCCTGCGATCGGGTGACCGATCTGGTGCAAAAACTCCAGTCTCCCTTGGCGGAACAGGCCCGCTGGCTGACCTGGGCCTCTCCGGAAAGCCGCAACCAGCAAGGGGAACGTGCGGCTACCGAGGCTGCACTGTCATACACCAGTAATGTCAGCCAGGCAGAGTTTTGCGCCAATGTGATACGGGCGAAGGAACACATCCGGGCTGGGGACATTTTCCAGGTGGTCATTTCCCAACGGCTGTCCGCCGATTATGAAGGCGATCCATTTGCCCTCTATCGCTCCCTAAGGTTAATTAATCCCTCGCCCTACATGGCCTACTTTAATTTCGGCAACTGGCAGATTATTGGTTCCAGTCCAGAGGTGATGGTGAAGGCTGTGCGGGCCGATGGGCCGGACGCCCCCATGACGGCTACGGTTCGTCCAATTGCCGGTACTCGCCGCCGCGGGCAAACCCCCCAGGAAGATCAGGCCCTGGCCCAGGATCTCCTGCAAGACCCCAAGGAAATTGCCGAACATGTCATGCTAGTTGACCTGGGCCGCAATGATCTGGGCCGGGTTTGCATCAATGGAACGGTCAGTGTGGATGAACTGATGGTGATTGAGCGCTATTCCCATGTCATGCATATTGTCAGTAATGTGGTGGGACAACTGGCCCCCAACAAAACCGCCTGGGATCTATTGAAGGCCTGTTTCCCAGCCGGAACGGTGAGCGGCGCCCCCAAAATCCGAGCCATGGAAATCATTCATGACCTGGAAAACTGCCGACGGGGCCCCTACTCTGGCGCCTACGGATTCTACGATTTCGAGGGCCAGTTGAATACAGCGATCGCCATTCGCACCATGGTTGTACGAAACCAAGGTGGCAACCGGCATACTGTGAGTGTCCAAGCTGGAGCCGGACTGGTGGCAGACTCCCAACCGGAGAAAGAGTACGAAGAAACCCTGAATAAAGCCAGGGGGATGCTGGAGGCCATTCGCTGTCTTGGTTAACTTATCCCGGTTACGGCAGTTAGCCCGTCAGTTCCTACCATTTGTTAACAACGGCAGCGATGTTTTGCCAATTCAATCCGGATTAGCCCTTGCCTTGTCTTAGAATGTAGTGTTACATTTCGTTACATGCATTGGATGAAGTCTCAGGCTTCTTGCAGGGTTGGTCAGACGGTTAGGAGTTGGGAATTGGGAAATCGGCGATCGGTTTTTCCTGCTGATCAGGCTAAAACTCTGGACAGCAATGTCATGGCTGTCCTGTGGGGCTGGTCAACCAATAAGATCCCGTTCTCATTCCTGCATTGGCGGAAATATATGACTGGCAGGCTGCATGGATGAGTATCTTTCGACAATCCAAATCCCTTCGGTTGGGAGTTAGGTCCCGTCTATTGTTGATTGCCCTGATCAAACATAAGAAAAATTTCAGTCCAGGAATCTCTGGTTACCCACTTGCGTCCCAGTTGCCGTGATACCTTAATGAATGGCATGAAAATTCTGACAAAACAACTCAGACCACGGGTGCGGATTTCCAGTCCTCCGATTAAAGTCAATTCGTCGCATGGCAACGGCTTGGTTCTCAGTTTTTGCTGTCCAGGTTACTGGGGCCAGCTAGATTTGTTGTTGAGTGACGTTTTTTGTCAATCTGTGTCTTCGGGGTTGGAGCAAAAAGGGAAAAGTTTGTTTTCAGGATCAGGACGGTTTTGACCTGACTATGGCCACGATGCGCTCGTCACATAAGCATTTTCAAATTTGAATTAGTGTCTGGAGGTATCTTTATCCATGTCCGTTCGTCTTTATATTGGCAATCTCCCCGAAGAACTGAACCGTCAAGAACTCGAAGCTGTTTTTTCTGAAGCAGGAGAGAGTATATCCACCAAAATCATTACCGATCGCAAAACCAATAAGTGTCGTGGATTTGGCTTTGTCACCGTAAAGAATGACGAGCAGGCCGATGCCTTCATTGAGAAGTACAATGGCTTCCTGCTGAAGGACAATGCCCTTAAGATTGAGAAGGCATTGCCACGGGCAAAAGGCAAAGGGTCGGATGAGCAGGCTGATGTTGAAACAGCGTCAGAGGCGTCCAGTCCTGTGTCTTCTAGTGGAGGCAACCGCCGCAAGGGTGGCAACAAGTCTCGTCGTTCTACCTCCACTTCGACTGAATCTGATGGGTTCCAGCCCGATCCTCGTTGGGCCCAGGAGTTAGAAAAACTGAAGCAACTTCTGGCGGCGCAAACAACAAACCCCTAGTTCAGGCGAGAACCTGTAAAACTCCTGATTCTCTTATTTGATGCCCGGATCGGCGGTGCTGGTAAAATCTTGCCAGGATGGCTGATTCGGGTGTTAGTCTTTTGATTTTGATGCGGACCGTTGGGCTGCAGTGAAATTCCCGCCTCGATCAAAGACCCCTTGCTGGGAATTTGATTCCCCTGCCAGGCAGACTCCCACCGGCAATGATCTGGGCCGTTTATGGGTTGACCAGTGAACCTTTCGCCTGGTAAGGGTCATTAGAGGATTAACCAGGGCAAGTCATTGATCATCATTTTGTTGCTGCAAGTTTTGCTGGTTGGACTCATTACCGGCTCGCTGGTATTTTATCTGGCCTGCGCTTTTTTCACCTGGCGTTTTTTCGCTCAGACGGAAAACCTGGATGGACCTGCCGATCCAGACGGCTTGCCCCCGGTCTCTATCCTGATGTCGGTTCGGGGGTTGGATGCGGGGGCCTGGGAAAATTGGTCGTCATTTTGCAGTCAGGTTTATCCCAATTATGAGGTGTTGTTTGGCGTCACCGATTGGGACGATCCCTGCGTGCCAGTTCTGCAGCAAGTGGTTGACACCTATCCCGACAAAGCCCGCCTGTTTGTGGGCTTGGAACCCCGTGGCATCAACCTGAAGGATAGCAATCTCAGTGTTTTGTTGGAAAAGGCCCAGCATGAAGTGATTGTCTTTACCGACAGTGATATTCGGGTTGAACCCACTTATCTGGCAGAGGTCACCGCTCCCCTCCAAACCCCACAGGTGGGCATGGTCACCTGTGCCTACATCGGCTATCAGCCCCAATCGCTAGGAGCCGCGATCGCCTCCTTCGGGCGGTGTTTTGACTTTATTCCCAGCTTGCTGCTGGCCCGTCAGTTGGATGGCGGTCTGCGCTGCGCCATTGGCACCACGATCGCAACTCGCAAGTCCGCCCTGGCCGACTATGGCGGGTTGGCCCTGAACCGAATTGGCTCTGACTACAACCTGGGCAAACGGGCAGCAGCAGCGGGGTATCGGGTGGAGTTATCCAGGGTAGTACTGGAATCGGACACAGGCCAGGAAAGTCTGGCAGAGGTGTTTCAACGAGAGTTGCGCTGGGCCCGAACAATTCGCTTTAATCGGGGCGCCCAGTACTACAGCATGGTGTTCTGCTACGGCACCGTTTATTGCCTGATGCTGTTAGCGCTGTCTGGCTTTGCCGATTGGGCGATCGCCCTGACCGCTGTGACCTACCTGATTCGGTTCGGACAGGTGTTAGTTTCGATTGACAGCATCCATAGCCCAAAACTCCTCCAGTGGCTGTGGGCCTTACCCCTGCGGGATGGCCTCAGTTTCCTGATCTGGGCGATCGGGGGCTACGGCCAACGGGTTTACTGGCGAGGCCGCCACTTGACAGTCGAAGGTGATGGCCTGATCTCAGAATGGAACCCATAAGCGGCATCCGCTTGGCGCAATCAGCCACTAGCCCCTACTCAACCACTTCGTTAACCGGGAACCGATCGAGCAACTGAATGGCCCGATAGGCGTTCTGTTTCAATTCACTGGAGACACGGGGCACATGGGGGATTTGGGAAAGGAAATCCAGGGTGCGGCGTAACAGGCGCACCACATCGCCTTCATCCAGATTGGTCTGGGAACAGAGAACCGGCCATTCCACACCCAGGGCCCACTGCTCCACCAGACCCACTAGCTCGAGCTCCATCCATACGGGCAGCATCACCTGATAGCGCCGTTGCAGTTGAAACAGACGGCGGCGGATGCCGCGCAACCCAGCCAGAGCCTCTTCCACTTCGGGTGGCGTGTCGTAGCGAGTCCAACTATCCGGCCGGGATACCTCCGTCACCAGAGCGGCGCAAGCAGCCGCAAAGTGGTGCGGAGCCAGACTGTCAAGCTCTCCTGACATCAGGGCCAAGCCCAGCCATAGTTCATTGTCCCCTCGGATGGCGGCGGCGGCCTGACCCAAATCGGTTGGCGTCAAGTTCTCCAGACAGCCGAACTGATGCAGGATTTCAATCAGACTGAGAAATTCTTCCCAGTGTCGCTGGGTTTGGGCCTGGAGTTTTTCCTGGCGATCGCCCAATTCTTCCTGGATCGCCGTAATCCGCTTTTGTCGTTTCAGAATCGTGGCCCGATTGCCCCACCCATGCACCGGATGGGCCTCCAACTGAGCTTCCACGGCCTGCAGACGCTTCATCTGCTCTGAAACTTCAGGGGCGTAGTCATCCACTCCCACAGAGGCTGGAATCTGGCGGATCACCAGGCCGGTGACCTTATCGCCACCGCGAATCTGACCTGGCTTGAGGGGCATTTCCGGTGGGGGACTGAGGTTGTCCACACTGGCAATGCGAGGAATGTCTCCCCGTAAGCTGATCACATCTTTGACCGTGGCCACATACCAGCGGTTGTCCTGGCCTAAACAGATGAGATAGGGAAACTGGCCAGACCCATGCACCTTGGTCACGAGAACCGCGGGCAGGGGATGGGAGACTGGCACATGCTCGCCTTTCAAGCTCAGAACCGTTCCTGCAACCGCAAAGGAAAGGGCCACAGCTAGGTCATGGGCCCGCACCTCATCAGCCTGGTGTTGCAGAATTTTCAGCAAGCGCCGTTCTTCTTTCAGTCGCTCATGCAGTTTTTCATATTGGGCTAATAGATCCCAGTCTACGGATGCCAGTTGGGCTTGCAGTTGCCCCAGTTCAGTTTCCAGGGCTGCGATCGCCTCCTGCTGCGGCCGTAGATACAATGTGGCCAAAAACTGGCCAAAACTGCGTTCAACCAGTTCCTTTGCTTCGTCCAAAGTATGGGTTTGCAGCAAATTGAGAACCATGCCATAGCTGGGGGTAAACTGACTCACCAGGGGCTCTGGACCGACGGTAGCCAGATAGGCAGCTTCCCGCGCTCCTTCAAAGGGAGTCTGGACAGTCACAACATAGCCCTTTTTATCCATCCCCCGACGACCAGCTCGACCAGCCATCTGCAGAAACTCCGAGGCGGTGAGCAGTCGATGGCCCAGATCAGTGCGTTTCGACAGGCTGGAAATGACGGTCGTGCGGGCTGGCATATTAATCCCAGCAGCCAGGGTTTCAGTGGCAAACACAACCTTGATCAAACCTTCCTGGAACAGTTCTTCGATCAGTCCTTTCCAGGCTGGCAGAATTCCCGCATGGTGAGCCGCAATCCCTTGATAAAGCGGTTCCAAATGTCCAGTCCGAACCGCTTCCGGGTTGCGGGCCAGAAACTCATCAACTCGCACCCTTAGACGGTCGGCTTCGTCCTGATTCACCAGCGAGATCGGCAGGTTGCCAGCTTCTGCAACCGCTTGCTCACAACCCTTGCGACTGAAGATGAAATAAATTGCTGGCAGCATGTCTTTTTGCTGCAACTGGCTGAGAATAGCAGCCAGGTTGGGACTTTCCTGTCTGGGACCGCCCCCCCGCCGTCCCCCCCGGTTGCGGTTTCCTTTGGGCAGTCGTTGTTTCAGTTGGGGGTGCATTTTCTTCTGGCTTTCGTCCAGCAGGGGAAACAGCCCCTTGGGAGTGCAGAAGGAAAACTCCAACGGCACCGGTCGGTAGTCGGAAGCAATTAGATCGGTAGGACCATGCACCTGATGGATCCAGGTGGTGAGCTGGTCACTGTTGGCGACTGTGGCGGATAGGGCCACCAGTTGGATTTCGGAGGGACAGTAGATAATGGACTCTTCCCAGACGGTGCCCCGCTGGCGATCGTTCATGTAATGGCACTCATCCAGAACCACCGCCTCTACGCCAATCAGCGAAGTGCCCACTTCTCCAATGGGGGTGCCATAGAGCATGTTGCGGAAGATTTCGGTGGTCATCACCAGGATCGGAGCATCCCGGTTAATCGAAACATCGCCGGTTAAGAGCCCGACAGTTTCCGGCCCAAAGAGATCCCGGAAGTCCCGCAACTTCTGGTTCGATAAGGCTTTCAGGGGGGTGGTATAAAAGACCCGTTGCTGATGGGCTAGGGCCCGGTGAATCGCATATTCCCCAATCAACGTTTTGCCAGAGCCCGTCGGTGCACAAACCACGACGGAACGGCCTGCATCCAATGCCGCGATCGCCTGTTTTTGAAACTCATCCAGGTCAAACGGGAACAGCGTGGATAGCTCTAACCCTGACTTTTGAGGGACAACACTCACCTGATAAGGATTCCAATGATTCAAACTTTCACACTGCCATTCTCACACCGATTGACAGCAACTGTCTGAACCAGATGAAAAATTCCCTCTTGTCGATTGGAAATAGAACCAACCCAGCAGGGGCGCAGCACTGCTGCACTCCTGCTTCAATCCATGCAGGATAGCCCTTCTTATCCGTTGAGAACAACCTGGAGGCGTTGGGGAGCCGGCACCTGATTGGCAACAAACTTACCAATTTCCAGGGAGGAGGTTGCGGCTGGCGAGGGTGCGTTGCAGACATGAACAGCATCCGCATCCTGAATAATCAGAAAATCGTCTACCAACTGCCCCGTTTCCATCAAAGCCTGGGCTCTTACTCCAGCATGGGTGGGAATAACGTCCTCTGACTGAACTTCCGGGATCAACCGTTGCAAGCTATGGACAAAGGCAGCCTTACTGAAGGAGCGAACAATTTCCTTCCAGCCCTCATCGGCATGCTTGGCGGCCAGTTTCCAGAATCCACCAAAGGTCATTACTTCGGCAAAGTCACGCAGGTCGAAGTCTGTCTTTTTGTACCCTTCCCGTTTCAAGCTGAGAACGGCATTTGGTCCAGCATGGACGCTGCCGTCAATCATGCGGGTAAAGTGGACGCCCAGAAAGGGAAAATCGGGATTGGGCACGGGATAGATTAGCCCTTTCACCAGTGATCGCTTTTCGGGTACCAGTTCGTAATATTCTCCCCGGAAGGGAACAATTTTGGCTTTGGGATCGACACCCCCCAAGCGGGCCATGCGATCGCTGTGCAAGCCAGCACAGTTGATCAGAAACCGAGTCTCAAAATCACCACCCGTCGTCTGCAGAACTTTCCCGTGGGGAGCGCTGACAATCTTCAGCACCTTAGTATTCAGGCGCAAATCTCCGCCCTGCTGCCGGATCAGTTCTACATACTTCAGACAAACCTGCTTATAGTCCACAATGCCGGTGGAAGCAACGTGGACACCGGCGATGGAACTTACATGCGGTTCATACTCTTTCACTTCTTCGGCAGTAATCCGGGTCACCGGAATACCATTCTGTAAACCCCGCTGATAAAGATTTTCCAGTAGCGGCAGTTCCTTTTCCTCTGTGGCCACAATCACCTTGCCACAGACCTCATGGGGAATATTGTGTTCCTGACAAAATTCCACCATCGATTGACAGCCATCCCGAGAGAACTTTGCCTTAAAGCTACCGGGCTTGTAGTAAATACCAGAGTGGATCACCCCGCTGTTATTACCGGTCTGGTGAAAAGCCCATTGACTTTCCTTCTCCAGCACTAAAATACGAGCATCTGGATAACGCTTGGCCAGTGTCATGCCCGTAGCCAGGCCGACGATGCCACCCCCGATAATTGCAAAGTCATACATGGGTAATTACCCTCGGAATTATATTTTGGTTTAACCATCGTCCATTATCTTAGTTGGCCCTGCCCGGAACCACGGTAAAGCTATGGTAGATTCTGGCTGCTGCACTGTAAAAAAAGCAAAAAGGCCACTGGCAGCCTAACCATGCCAAAGGCTGGAAAGAAAGCACCTTGGAGTGGCAAGGAAAGACCCAGAAGAGGGAAACAAAATCCATGGAATGGACGGCGGATATGGGAAGCTAGAGAGTCGAGATATAAGGCCACCAAATACAGGGGAACCTCTATCACCGTTGGGCTCATGAAGGTGTCATCCCATTACCGCTTACTGTTGGTTGCGATCGCGCTAGGAACCGTGCTGCGCTTCTGCAACCTGGCGGCCAAGCCAATCTGGATGGATGAAGTGATTACAGCCCTCTTCAGTCTGGGCCAAACCTATCTGGATGTGCCATTAAATCAGGCTTTGCCCGTATCTGCCTTTGAACAGATTTTTCGACTGCAACCAATGACTTGCAGTCAAATTGTAGAAACCGTTTCCACCCAATCGGTACACCCACCCCTGTTTTTTTGCTGGATGCATAGCTGGCTGAGTTGGCTGTCCCCGCTTCCCCTGTCCTGGGTCTGGAAGATTCGGACCCTGCCTGCCATTTTCGGCATCCTGGCGATCGCGGGTCTCTACCAATTAAATCGGGGTCTTTTTTCTGCCAGAGCCGGTCTACTGGGTGCTGCAGTGATGGCCGTTTCACCCTTTGCCGTTTACCTCTCCCAAGAAGCCCGGCACTATACCCTGCCGATGGTGCTGACCATTCTGGCGCTCCTGGGCTTGTATCAGGTGTTGCAAGACTTGCTGAGAAAACAACTGCGTCCAGCCATCTGGTTGGGATGGATGGCAGTAAACAGTTTGGGGTTCTACGTCCATTATTTTTTTCTGCTGGTATTGGTGGCCGAAATCGCTACGCTGGCTGCCTGTCTCTGGGTTCGCCGCCCTTCCATAGAAACGGGAAATGGCGACCGGCCGGTTAGACCAACGGAGTTATTCCTCTCCCCATCAGTTTCAGCCAACGGTTCCGATGCACCGACCCATAATGGCCAAGTCAACCGGAACCAGTCACCGGCGCCGATAGGAGCAACCAGCGATGGGGAACAGGAAAGCCAGCGTCAGTCAAGCAAAAAAGGACAACTATCGGCCTGGTTACGACAGCGACCCTGGCTGGTTATGCTGCTAGCAGTGATTGGCATTGGCCTGACCTATTTACCCTGGGCGACCACTTTTCTTAGCCATCTCAATCGGCCTGAAACCAATTGGATGACTCCTTTTTCCCGCCAGTGGCACCACGCGATCGCACCCATCTGGCAAATTCTCAGCGCCTGGATTCTGATGGTCATCGCCTTACCTGTGGAACGCCAACCCCTCTGGGTGCAAATCCCCAGTGTCACGGTCATGCTTGCTTTCAGCGGCTGGCTGGCCTGGCAACTCTGGATCGGCCTGAAAGGGCTGTGGAAGAATCCCCAGACTCGCCTGCCCACTCAGGTGTTGCTGGGGTTTATCCTGGCCGTCCTGGCGCAAATGCTCGCCATTGTTTATCTCCTGGATAAGGACATTACCCAGGTTCCCCGCTACAATTTCATCTATTTCCCAGCCGTTTGCGCCCTGCTGGGAGCCAGTTTGAACCACCTCCTGATCACACCAGCTCAAACCCAGTCCCACCGCTGCCGCTGGGTTCCCGATCAAATCACCCAACCCCGAGGCCGACTGACCGTCCTGGCCGTGCTGGTTGCAGGCGTCATCAGCAGCAGTCTGGTGGTTGCCAACCTGGCCTTTCTCAAGCCCTATTACCCAGATCAGATCGCCCAAAACCTAAGATTTGAGCCAGATCGACCGTTGCTGGTAGGCTCTGGCTATGCCGATTGGCAGGATGTGGCCCTGGGGCTCAGTTTTGCCCTGGAGTTGGCCCATCAGCAAGCCCAGCAGGCAGGAATGCCCCAACCCTATTTTGCATTGCTGGCCCGCTCCCCCTCCTACGAATCCGTCTGGCATCGGCTGGCCCACCTGCAACATCCCCTCCCCGCACCTTTAAACCTCTGGATAATCGGGGCCGGTCTCCGTCGCAAGGAATTCCCTCAGGGACTCGATCTGGGCAGCGCCTTCGGCGCTCAAAGTCGTTGCTTAATAGACCCCAACCATTACCATCGGGTAGGGATTCCCTTTCAGCTTTATCGCTGTCGTTAAAAAGCGGTCAGCAGACAGATTTTGGGTTTTGGGTTCTGGGTTTTGGGTTTTGCATCAGCGCTTCGCTCTCGACTCTACCCTGCGGGAAGCCGCTCTACCTCTACACGATTTACCTCTCGCCCCTGCTCCCTACTCCCTACACTCTCTCCTCCTGACACCTAGCACCTACCACCCGCCACCTACCACCCGCCATCCTACTCATCAATCTGCCAGACTTCCTTGGTGTAGTTTTCATCCAGGATCTTTTTGGGCCGCATGACCAGCAAAAGTTGGCCCAGGATGGGGGTTTCTCCGGGTTGTTCTAACCACTGAATCTGTAGACGATCATTCTGTTCAATCAGGAAGTAATGGAGTGCGTTCCATTGCCGCTGGGCCCGGTCCACTATCAACATCACCTCTTCGGTCTTTCCGGGAATTGGAGTGGGCAGTTGGTCACTGGTGCAGAGCAAGGCAACCGGGTCTTCAGCAGCCAGCACCACTTTCCAACCGGGAACCGCCATCCAGGCGGCAGTCCCGGACACCTGCACCAAACCAAAAGGAGGAACTGGATCGATGAACGGAACAGCCTGCAAGTCGGCTTTGGTGCAGGGCAGCTTACCCACAACCGGGATGACTCTGGGTAACTCTTCATCCGTTTCTAGCCGATAGACTGGCAAAATGGGAGCCGTTTTGGCTGGGGTAACGGTGAAGTCCGTCAGGAGGGCTTCCACTTTCTGCCGGGCGGTGGGACTGTGGGCAAATTTGAGGCCCCTGGCAATCAGTCGAGAGCGTTCCTGTAAATCAGATTTTTGGCGGGCCAGTCGCCACACCTGATAGGCGATCGCATCTCCGGGGTGGTCAGTAAATCCTTCCGGTGGTTGAGGCAAGCGGGAAAACTCCTTCACCGCTTTGGCCACTTCTCTGGCTTCCTCTGAATCCAATTGCTTCTCCACCAGCAACATAGCGGCGGCAACCCGTTCTGTCTGGGTCAGAATGCGCAGTTCGTAGAGACTGTCGCTCCCTTTCTGCTGAAAGTGCTGCCGGACCGCATCAGGAATCTCTGCATTGACCAGATTGGTATAGACCTGGATCGCCACCATGATTTGGTTTTGGTGGATTGGCTCAAATCCCGTTTCTTCAAAAATTTGCTGTGGGTTGTAACCTGCCTTTTGCAGCGTCTGACAGGCATGGCCCCAATCAACCCAGGTTCCTTCCTTGCGTCGCAGCAACTGCAATAGAGAGGCTGTATCCAGATCGGATGCGGAAGGCTGACCACTGGGATTGGACCCAGGAGAAAGAAACTCAGACATAAATGCAACAGAACTGTAAAGGCCATGGGCGACCTAAACCAAATATGGTGCGATCGCTCTCTACAAACTGTAACCCGTGCTGAAGGTCATGAACATGGAACGGGAACTGGAAAGCGATCGCCGAAGAGGTTACCCAAAACTAAAGGGTTGCGCTTGG
>CAZBTL010000063.1:0-17876 GCA_964494755.1 uncultured bacterium
CGGACAACGGGGTAGGTATACCCTACCCCGCGCATTGGATTCAGCAGCAAGGCTGCCAAGCTGGCACTACGCCTCCTAAACCACTGCAGATTCCTTGACTAACTTGTCCCACCCTAAGTCTTTCAGGTTGTTGTTGCGACGCAATGGCCGGGTTACCAGTTCCAGGATGTCACGGGCATTACTGAAACCATGAATCTGGGCAAAGGTGAACTCGACCGACCACTTGGTATTGATACCGCGAGCTTCCAGTGGATTAGCATGGGCCATTCCTGTGATCACGAGGTCTGGCTGTAATTCCAGAATCCGCTGTATTTGGTTGTAATTGTCAGGTTTCTCCACAATCTTCGGTATCGGTACTCCCAGTTCCTGGCAGGTCTGCTCCAGTAATGCCAGTTCTGCTCCTTGATAGCGTTTGTCCATGTAGGGAATGCCAATTTCGGCACAGGTCATGCCACAACGAATCAGGAAGCGCGCCAGGGATACCTCTAGCAAGTTATCCCCCATGAAGAAGACCGATTTGCCTCGAATTAACTGGAGGTAGTCTTCCAGGTTGGCCCAGATCTGGGCTTCCCGTTCTGCCAGCCCCTGCGGTTCGATGCCAAAGACCGAGCAGATTTTTTCAATCCAGGCGCGGGTGCCATCTGGCCCAATTGGAAAGGGGGCTCCGATCAGTTTGCACTTGCGACGGCGCATAAAGGTGGTTGCCGTGCGAGACAGGAAGGGGTTGACTCCGGCGGCGTAGTAGCCTTCTTCAATCACCGGCAATTCGGTATAGCGTTTGGATGGTAACCAACCAGACACTTTGATTCCCTGCTTTTTCAATTCCAGGGTCAGTTGGGTTACGACTGGATCCGGAAGAGAGCCAAACAACACCAAGGGCGGATGATCGATATACTCGGATTCTTCGGCTTTCACCTCTTCCTGCTTGCGACCGAAGTGGAGCAGTTTTTGAATGGCATTGCGATCTTCTTTCTCCGATTCGGGTGCCTTATCGGGGCAGCGCTGCACCATAGCGGCCAACACAGTGTCTTCCCCCTGAGTGAAGGCATAGTCCAACCCATTGGCACGGGCTACAACAATGGGAATGCCAATTTCTGCTTCTAGTTTGGGCGCCAGCCCTTCCAGGTCCATTTTGATGATTTCGGTGGTACAGGTGCCGATCCAAACAATCACCGAGGGATTGCGATCGCGCTTAATCTGCAAGCACAGCCGCTTGAGTTCTTCATAATCGTTCAGTTTGGCTGAAATATCACCTTCTTCCAGTTCCGCCATGGCATAGCGCGGTTCCGCAAAAATCATCACCCCCATGGCATTTTGCAGAAAGTAGCCACAGGTCTTCGTACCAATTACCAGGAAAAAACTGTCCTCAATCTTCTGATATAACCAGGCCACACAGCTAATCGGACAGAAGGTATGGTAATTGCCCGTCTCGCACTCAAAGGTCAGTGCTTGGGGTTGGCTTTCAGCAAGGGTCATGGCAGCAGATTCCTCTTTGTCTAAATGTAAGGATCAATCGCAATTGATTAAGGGGGAGTACAACAAGTTCACCAGGCAAAAGAAATGAAGACCAGTCAACTGGGACCACCGCGCAACGACACCTGCACCCCGGATCCAGATTGATGCCATGCGCTAAGCAAACTCCGATGAAAAATGACCAACCAAAGGTCTAACCATCCTCCTCCAATCTCCTACCGTAAGCTCCGCGGCAAAACTCGTCCTGTTCCCGAGAAATTCGGTTGGGAAAGGTGTCTGATGTAACTGGAAAATCCGGCTGAGCGCCGGCCAACATCCGAGTTGGCTCCTTGGAAGTCAGCGGCTCCATCTCATCCAAATCCTTCATACGGCTTTCCGGACTGAAATTTAAACCCAGCGCAATCACGATCCGGTCGGGGTTATTGCTGAGATCAACAATTAGTGGCAGCATTTCAGTCAGTTGCGGTTCCAAAACCGCCAGGGTAGCCAGAATAAAACTGGAAGACGGACGTCGCGCCCCTTCACAGTCAACCCAAACACCAATCCGGGTCAGCCAGGAACGATTTTCCCGATAGTAAGTTAGCCATTTCAGTTTCAGGGATTGGCGGAATTGCTGAAGATTCATAAATGAAGGGAGTAGGTTCCAGATTCCAGACTATCGAGTTTTATTACACTTTTCGCAGTAGTTTGACAGGGCTTAACCTTGCAAGACTTGAGTGTCAGGCTGTCTGATTGAGCCCCTGTAACTAATGCCAGTGAAAAATACTGTATGTCCTGTCGGACAAGACTCTGAAACCTGGCCCCAATCTCCGTTCTAAACCATCATCAGATCTAGTTCTTCTTCAGCCTCCTTGGGCGCTTGAGGATTCAGATAGAAATCAGACAACAGGGAGAAAAGCTCCCGGTCCTGAGCATCCTTTGGAACCACACCTTCCGGCAGAGACAACAACTGATCCGCAATGTTCAAGTAGTAGTCACAAACATAGCTAAGTGAGGGATCAGTTTCAGCCATCTCGAACAGGGTTTTGCCTTTGACTCGAGAGACTCGAATATCTTCAATTAGTGGCAGGATTTCCAAAACTGGCATGGGAACAGCTTCCACATACTTGTCAATTAAATCTCGCTTGGCCGTCCGGTTGCCGATCAGACCCGCCAGACGAAGGGGATGGGTACGCGCTTTTTCCCGCACCGAGGCGGCAATCCGATTGGCGGCAAACAAAGCGTCAAATCCGTTATCCGTCACAATGAGACAATAGTCTGCATAGTTTAGAGGAGCTGCAAAGCCACCACAAACCACATCACCCAGAACATCGAAGAGAATCACGTCGTACTCATCAAAGGCATTCAGTTCTTTGAGCAACTTGACGGTTTCACCGACGACATAGCCACCGCAGCCAGCTCCAGCGGGCGGCCCACCGGCTTCCACACAGTCCACCCCGCCGTAGCCTTTATAGATGACATCTTCAGGCCAGACATCTTCGTAGTGATAGTCTTTCTCCTGCAGGGTGTCAATAATAGTCGGAATCAGGAAACCCGTCAGAGTAAAAGTGCTGTCATGTTTGGGGTCACAGCCAATTTGCAGGACTTTTTTGCCACGCCGAGCTAGAGCGGCAGAGATATTGCAACTGGTCGTGGACTTACCAATTCCACCTTTTCCGTAAACTGCGATTTTCACTCTCGTCCTCTCCTATTGGTCGGTTCTGAAACTCTGGATAAATCTTGATTGCTGAGATAAAAACAAAGCTCGACCTTTAAAACAGCCCAGCTTTGTCGTTCGTTAGCCCAATCAGTTGATGTCTGAATTATTGACGAAGCGAAATCGAAAGGGAAGAGTAGCCCAAAATAGTGATGGGCTTAATAGGAATCAAAGAGACTTAAAGTATTCATTCACTATACTAAAAAAACATAAAGTCAGATCAAGTTACCAAAATCAGGAAAAATTGTTTTTAATCCATTTTTTTATTAAAAGTAAGAACAAAAGACAAAAACGACCAATATCCTTTTATATAAGGCATTTGAGCCTCTTTAGAGTGAGTTATATGCGCCTGAATACCGTCAGAAACACCATCGAGGGAATGCTAAATTGCCATAGATCTAAGTCAATGGTTTGACACTCGGAGTTTCTAGAGCAACGGGCGATCGCCGATTGCCTGCCTGATGATCGCCCAAGGTTCAACTAGCGTCCTGAAGCCAGTTTGCAGTTAACGAGCCAGCTCTTTCAGAATGCCAGGAAGGTTCACTCTGGCCATCTGCTGAAGAGCAAGGCCCATCTGAACTAGCTGAAACAGCTAATTGATCCCCGTAGTGGGAACGGTTTCACAGGCTATAAGACGGCCAGACCTTTGAACAGGCTGTAAAAAATAGTGAAGTTTTTGCGGCTTAGTGTTGCTGATTCCAGGTTTGCCAGGCTAGCTGAGCCGCGCCTACAATGCCAGCCCGATTGCCCAATTCAGCTTTCAGCAACTGCAGACCAGCTCGTGAACTGGGCAGCACTCGTTTCTCAATTTCGGCTAGCACAGTTGGAAAGAAGAAATCTGCACTAGCACTGACGCCACCACCAATAATGACGGCTTCTGGGGTGAGGACATAAATCAGACTGGCCAGCCCGGCACCCAGATCTCGGCCATAGCTTTGCCAAAATTCCAACGCCTTGGCATCTCCGGTCAGCGCCATCGCCCCCAGTTCATCCGGCTCTAAGCCGGTACGACGGCGGATTGCCTGTACGGATACATATTGTTCCAGGGAGCCGCGATTACCGCTATTACACTCTGGCCCATCCGGATTGAGGGTAATCAATCCCAGTTCTCCAGCGGTTCCATGTCGGCCAACAAACAACTTGCCATCAAGGATAATCGCTCCTCCGACCCCTGTTCCTAGCGTCAGCAGCAACAAGTCCCGATACCAGCGGCCAGCCCCTAACCAGGCTTCGCCCAGACCAGCACAATTGGCATCATTGGCAAGCACGGTTGGGCAACCCGTCTTCGCTTCTAACCAATCTGCCAGTGGCACGTCCTGCCAACCGGCCAAGTTGATGGCAACGCGGGCAATCCGTCCAGTCGCATCAGCGGGTCCGGGCGTGCCAACCCCAATCGCGACTGTCTGGTGCTGCGGATCCAATTGGGCGATCGCATCTACCATTGCCCCCAAAACAGCCTCTGGAGTAGCTGGCTGGGGAGTTGGCACGGTCAGCGATTCATAACAGGTGCCATCCTGACCAAAGCGCCCTAATTTAATGGAGGTTCCCCCTAAATCAATCCCCAGGACTTGCAGCAAGTGGGAGTCGGTCTCAGAAATGGGTGGAACATGAGTCATCGTGCAATCCTGGTGTTTCGGAAAACTCTTCGTATTCTAAAGAATTACGTGCAGGAATTAAATTAGCGTTGAGAGGACGATTACAGCCTAATGACTGTTGCTGCAATCAGCGCTTTGGGCATGCTGAGAAGGTAATTGGGTCAGCCAGGGATAGGGTTGTGCTTAAGCTCTGGCAGTCAACGGACCACTACCCTCGTTTCCAGCCTCCCGTATGGACAATTCCATCCATCGCGCGTCTAGGAGATCCCACTCCAACCAGCTTGATAGCATCCTGTCCAGCTTGCCAGCCGAGGCCAGACAATGGGCAGAAAGCTTGCCCTGGTTGCAACGGCGGTATGTTTTGTCGTTGTGTCACCTGATGTGTGCTGCCTCGCCAGAAATGCGCGCCGAGTTTCTCGACGACTACACGGCGGATGGCATCATCGCCAAGGTTTTGGAAGACCAAGACACCAAACAAAAGGTACGGGAAAATTTGAAGCGTTTTGGCATTGCAACGGACCTGAACCCCGCCTTACTACGGGCTTATATCAGGCAATTCTATATTCACTCGGCTCAGGATGTCCGCTGTCAGCCAGACCTCTATCTTGAGTCGGCCCTGAAGCTAGTCGTGTGTTCTCAGGAGCGCAACAACGTCTTCAACTACATCCTGGGGTTTGAACTGTTGAAAATGATGTTCCAGATGAGCTGGTTTCAGCATGAAAAACTCTATCGCCTGCAACGCAATCAGGAGGAGTTTCTACAGACATACATAAAACCTATCCAGTACGCGCACCGGATCAATCAAATCATTATTCCCAAGGATGAAAATCTCTTTTTCGCCCGCCGCGACTATTTTATTCAAAAGCCCCAAATCAGCGCCAGAAAGCTCAACGAGTTGGCGATCGCAACCTTTTCGACGGAAACGACCACCAATTTTGGCTTCTCCATCATCCGCCATCCCCAATCTCTCAAATTTGACTACGACTATCTCTTTGGCAAGGAAGCTGAAGCCATTTTCTGACCTCCTCAACCACTCATTGCCTGCCACTCTCACCCCTGGCAATCTATAGTAAAGTTGCATTTGGCCCTGGTGGTTTGAGTCGGCATGAGTCAGAAACAGAATTTTCAGTCCCCTAGTCTTCAGCAAGCTAAGCTTCAGCAGCACCGCAGCCAGCGTTCTTGGGCGCAATGGGTCTTAAAAGCAGGCTGCCCCTCTGTGTTGAGCGCCTTCCTGGTGGTCGGCCTGTCCAGTTGTGGGTTGTTCCAGCGCTCCAGCCAACCGCTACCAACAGACAGTTCCACTGCGTCAACCGAACTGAGCCCGCCCTCTAGCTCATTCAGCCCAACTCCATCCCCCACAGCAACCAACAAACCAGAATTTACCCTGAAGCTGGAAAATCAACTGAAGACAGTGCTGACCGAAACCCTTCAAACCCCGGTTCAAGCAGCAGATTGTCCCATTAAACCAGCAGCCCAGGCAGGCGACAGCTTCGACTGTCAGGTGACGGCTGCTAATCAACCTTTCACCGTTGCAGTAACAATTACAGATGCCAACGGCCAATTTCAATGGCAAACAAAAGGCTTATTGCAACTGAACAAACTGGAGCAATTCATCCAGACCCAGGTCCGCGAAAAGGGGGGAGGGGAGGTCACGGCTGAATGCGGCGATACCATCCGGAGTGCTAGAGTCGGGGAGACATTTGACTGTCAGGTAACCAATGCCGAAGGGCAGAAGCGTTCCGCCAGGGTAACCGTTAAAGACGACAAAGGCAGTGTTGATATTTCATTACTTTAGGCTGAAAATTTCGGCCAGAAAGAACCGACTTCAGCCATGTCACTGTGTTACTGTAGTTTTCGAGTGTTAAATTCGGTTGCAGTAGTGGTCCTCAGTAGGCACCTTCGAAGATTATCGCAGCTAAACCATAACGGGGTGGTCAGGATAGTTCGAGCCCGGGTTATATTGACTGGCATCCTTCTCTCCGGATTGAAGCTCTATTCATTTTCAACTGTTTGATCTGGAGACCTTGCATGTCTATCTATGTTGGTAACCTTTCCTATAAGGTTACGGAGGACGACCTGACCACCGTTTTCACAGAATACGGGACGGTCAAGCGGATTCAGTTGCCCGTTGATCGGGAAACTGGTCGTCCTCGGGGATTTGGGTTCGTGGAAATGTCCACCGATGCTGAAGAGGAAGCGGCGATCGAAGCTCTGGATGGCGCGGAATGGATGGGCCGAGATTTACGTGTGAACAAGGCTAAGCCTCGTGAGGATCGCAAGCCCAGTAATGGCGGCGGTCGTGGCTGGTCCAGTAATTCTAGTTCAGCCGACAGAGGCGGTTACTCTCGCCGTTTTAATTAAGCAACTCATTAAGAAAGTGAATCAAGCTGATGGCTATCCGCCGTCAGCTTTTTTATTCACCCCTCTTGCTAAAGGAAGCATTCTTAACGAAGGAAGCACCCTGTCTCCAGGCTGGCTGTGACACCACTGCTACCGACACAGTTCAGAACCACCAGGACAGCAAGCAATACAACCAGTGCTGAGTGCTGGTCGCCATCGACTGCGATGGCGACAATTTCTACACCCTGCTGACAGTCCGCAATTAACGCACGAAAGCTCAGCTTGTTAGCGGAATGCATCCGACTGTGTCCCACGGTACCTTTTAGTTAAGAGCATTTGATATTCGTCTGAACTAATGGTTTCAGGTTATCCAGATGCTTCTTTGAGGTCTATGAAAACTCGTGTTCTTCCTGTAATTCTAGTTTTGCTCTTGAGTAGTCCGGGACTGCTCAGCTACAAACCGCCCAATGTCGGCAGTCCCGGAAGCAGCCAAGGCAGTGGGACTCGTCTGCATCCCTCATCTATCGTCGTGGGTAAGTAATGTCACTGCCGAATGAGAAGATTGTCAGCTTGTCGAAGATTCGGAACAGATTTTGCGCTATATTTCTGCATTGGGAGTTGGCCTCGGTGAGGAAGAAATATAGCTATGAAAAAATTTCAGTCTATTCTTGCGATCGCACTGGCTCTGGTAGCAGTCGTCGTTTTCAGTTTTGGCAGTCCAGCGGAAGCTAAACGGGGTAAAGCCACAACCTATAGCGCTGAGCAATTGGCTGAAATCCAAGCCTCTGCAGCTAATTTAACTGCTGTGCGCGATCGCCTACCGGAACTGGCAGAGCTCATTCAAAAGCAGGACTGGGTCTTTGTGCGGAACTTTATTCATGGTCCACTTGGGGAGCTCCGGGCAACGATGAGCCGGGTTTCTCGTAATCTGTTACCAGATGCCCAGAAGCAAGCGCTCAAACTCCTACGAGATGTCTTCGATGACCTGGAAACCATTGATGTGGCAGCCCAGAATCGGGATTATAAGTTAGCCATTCGAAATTACGCTGAAACCCTACGCGATTTCGACGCCTTCCTGGATTTGATCCCCAAAGCCTAATAGTTCAGGAACTTGGCCTAGCAATCTCAACCCAGAAAAACCAATTCACAAAACTGCAAAGGGTTTACAGTTCTTCAAAATCTGTTTTGAGGATAACTTGGTTCCCCTTAAACCAGCCTGCTGGCAAACCCTAACAGATAATCGACTAGTGTTCTGTCAAACCCTAATTTTAAGGTGAACCCATTGGCTCGTAGTCGGCGCTTTAGCGCTGAAGCGCTGACTACAAACCCTAATTTCTAGAGTTGACGCTGCACTAGGCTGGTTGAATGTTATGCCAGTTTGATATGAGGATGAGCAGAATCGAATGCACTCAAATAGTTATATGGCAGGCCCTTTAGGATTGGCTTTACCGCTTCAGCTCATATAGTTTTGGTATCAGTCCTGGAGTGAATCGATCAGAGTTAGGGCGACGTTCTTTTAACAACTATGACTGAAATGGCGTCGAGTCTGGTTTCCAACAGCCGATGCCATTTTTGTTTTGTATTAACGGTGCGCAGTGTGTATGGCAAAAGTGGTGGTAGTGGGCTGTGGGGTGATTGGCGCTGCGATCGCCTATGAACTCAGCCAAAATACGGACTTTACTGTCACGGTTGTGGATCGGCAACAACCGGCTCAAGCCTCAACCGGCGCTGCTTTGGGCGTCTTGATGGGGGTGATCAGCCAGAAACTCAAAGGTCAAAATCTGCGACTCCGCTTAGACAGCATTCAACGCTATAACCAATGGGTTCCGGCCCTGGAAGCAGCAACCGGCAAACCCATTCCCTTTAACCAGCAAGGCATTTTACGACTGTGCTTTGCGGGAGAAAATCTGCACAATTGGCAAACCCTGATTGAACGACGGCGGCAGCAGGGATGGCAGTTAGATTGGTGCGATCGCGCCGACCTGCTGGAAGCCTATCCCCATCTGAATTTAGAGCGAGTAGTGGGGGCGATTTATTCCCCCCAAGACCGCCAACTCAACCCAACCGCCCTTACCCTGGCCCTGGTCAAGGCCGCCCAACAACGGGAAGTAACTTTTCAGTTTGACACGGCTGTTTTGGATGGCGAGATCACCCCCACCGGCACAGACCGTCTTTGTCGGACCCTTCACACAACCAGGGGATCACTGGAACTGGATTGGTTGGTAATTGCTGCGGGAACAGGCTCCATGCCGCTGACTGCCAGGTTACAACAATCCGTTGATATTCGGCCGGTTCTGGGTCAGGCGCTGCGAGTAAAGCTGGAACAACCTCTGGGCAATCCGGCCTGGCAACCCGTGATTACCGGAGAAGATACCCACCTTGTTCCTTTGGGGGCAGGGGAGTATTGGATTGGAGCCACCGTAGAATTTCCTCCGGACGAAATCCCGCCCCCACCGTGGGAACTCCAGCCCAATGCCGCGGCTTTGGAGCAGGTTTGGCAACGGGCGATCAGCCTCTGGCCAGCCCTGGCCGAGGGGGAAATTGTGCAAACCTGGCATGGCCTACGGCCAAGACCAGAAGGGCGACCGGCCCCGATCATCGAATGGCTGCCAGGATATGACAACGTGCTGCTGGCCACAGGCCACTACCGCAACGGCATCCTGCTAGCGCCAGCAACCGCAGCCCAAATTCGGCAACTGCTAGAGGGAAAGCAGTCATCGACTAGCCAAGGTTCCACTTAAACTGATGGAAATTCGGACAGTTTGGAACAAGACTATCCCCAGCACAAGTAGAGCATGGGAGCGTCCACCTCTAAGTGCGGCGAAAAATCATAGCCCAAATGCTTTGCCACCACCACAGACCAATATTTACGGGTAATCTTTTGTCTGAGGTTCCTCAAATCACCAACGGCAACCGGGAGGGATGGCGGACAGATTTACAAAGCCGCAGTTCAGTGCCCTCTGGGTTCCACTGGACCTGATCAAAAATTTGATATAAGATGTACAGCCCACGACCACATTCCTCCTCATCACAGGGCAGATGCTGATCCGGTTCAATACCTTCGCATTGCGGCGGCTGAAACCCTGCTCCCTGATCGGATATCACCCACCAATATTGATTGGCCTGGCAGGAAAATCGGATCAAAACAGTTTTAGTGGGATCTAAATTGTTACCATGCTTGGCAGCATTCACAAGGGCTTCCTGTAGTCCCAAGCGAATTTCCGCTCGCCAACGAATTGGAATGCTTGCAACCAGGAGATCCAACACTGGAACCAGATAAAGGGTTGAAGCAAAACTAATGGTATTCCAAGTTCGCTTAGCAGGACGGGATGAGATTGCAATCACGCAGAAAACCCCGTAGCTTTCAATTCATTTGAACAACACTGGAGAGCACTCGAAACCAAGGTCAAAAGTAGGAAAGACTGGCAGTAACACCCCAAGATATGGAATTGCTGTTCGAACTTAAATGACTGGAAGTTATCCAAGCGATTTATGTGCTCTCACTAACTGTATAGTAACGACCTGTATGGTAACGAACTCAGTTGGCATCCCAACAAGTTACAACTACTTACCAACAAGTCACAACTACTTAGATGATATCTATACCTAGTGTAATATTATCAAAGGACAAAACAAAAAGCATCCCCCAGGCAAAATTAGGCGCGCTCTGGCAGTTCAGTTGTCGGTAGGAGTCAGAGGCGCGGGCTGGGATTAGAATAAATGCTCAATTTGACGGAAGTCTTTTTCCACTTCCGCCCACAGGGATCGGTTGTGGGGATCGGTGCGTAGCGCTTTTTTCAAGTAGAGACGGGCTTTATCTAATTGGCGATCGCGGATTAGCTGACGGCCCCAACGTTGGTAAACGATAGCCTGCCACTGGATAATTTCCGGATCCTGGGGAATACGCCGAACCAGACCCTCCACCAGGGCGATCGCCCGAGGAAACCGATGTTGCTTCAACAGCGTCTGGAGTTGGGCATAGGAGTCCTGCTTCATCTGCTGTTCCATTGGGGACAAGTCAGGATTAAACTGAATCGGTGGGTCTTTACGAACCACCTTGACCTCAGTTTGGCTGGATTGCACCCTAAACACTGGCTCCGACTGAGTCTTCGTAGCCGTTGGACGAACGGTAGTAGATGAACTATTCTCCACCAGTTTGGTAGGTGGAGGAGGGGCTTTGGTCGCCAGTAGAAATTTGTAGGCCGCCGTCACCTCAATAAATTTATCCTGGGCCTGCTGATTGCCCGGATTCACATCTGGATGATACATGCGGGCCAACCGCCGATAGGACGCCTTAATTGCGTCAAATGAAGCCCCTGCCTGTAATCCCAGCACCCTGTAGCAAGCTGCAATGTTCATTGCAATCGTCAATGGCAGAATCACTTAGAATTCTGCCATCAGTAGCGAATATTAGAAACCTTCCGGCCCCAAGTTTTATGCTTGATGAACCGTTTCGATGACTGTGTCAATCAGGCCATACTCTTTTGCCTCTTGCGCCGACATGAAATAGTCCCGATCGGTGTCTTTTTCAATTTTCTCGAGGGGTTGGCCGGTGCGCTCGGCCAGGATTTCGTTTAACAGGCCGCGAATGCGGAGAATCTCCTTGGCTTCAATCTCAATGTCAGTCGCCTGGCCCCGACTGCCGCCCAAAGGCTGGTGAATCATGATTCGGGCATGGGGCAGGGCAAGCCGTTTGCCTTTGGTTCCAGCGGCCAGGAGAAAGGCGCCCATTGAAGCTGCCAAACCAACACAAATGGTAATCACTTCCGACTTAATGTGCTGCATGGTGTCGTAAATGGCCATGCCAGCCGTCACCGAGCCCCCGGGGGAGTTGATGTACAGGTAAATCGGTTTGGTCTGATCGTCGGAGTCTAAATAGAGCAAATAGGCCACGATCGCATTGGCAATGCCATCGTCTACTTCTTCAGACAGAAAAATAATCCGCTCCCGGAAGAGGCGATCGTAAATATTGATCCACTGCTCATAGGGACTACCGGGAAGACGGTAGGGAACGCTGGGAATACCAATGGGCATGGGAAAACTCCTGACAGGGTGAAAAATGAGCAATGACAAACCTGCACCACCAACGGCCCAGGCTAAGGAACAGCCGTTACTAAAGGTTTAGCCGAGGATGGGTTGTTTTCCAGGACGCGATCGATAATTCCATAGTCCTGAGCTGCTTGGGGCGTCATATAGAAAACCCGATCCATATCTTTGATCAGCTTTTCAGTTGACTGTCCCGTATTTTGGGCCAGGATCTCCAGCATGATCGCCCGCTTGGACAGCACCTCATCCGCATTGATTTGGATATCCGTGGCCTGACCCTGGGTTCCCACCTGGGGATGGGTCAAGGCAATCATGGCATGGGGTAGGCTGGCTCGCTTACCCTTGGTGCCAGAGGAAAGCAGCACCGCAGCCATACCGATCGCCTGCCCCAGGCAAATGGTGACAATCTCTGACTTGATATGCTGCATGGTGTCGTAAATGGCCAGACCTGCCGTAATGGACATCAAGCCAGCCGACTCATTGGCCATACCAACCGCCACCGGATCCCCATAGGAATTGATGTAAAGATAGATGGGCTTGGACTGGTCTTGAGAGTCCAGATACAGCATGGCCGAGATCAGCGAATTAGCCAAACCCGTCGTCACCGGCTGATTCAGGAAAATAATCCGTTCCTGGTTCAGCCTCGTATAGATATTGATCCATTGCCAGTAAGGACTACCGGGAATGTTGTAAGGGACACGCAGAATTTCATCGACAGGCATAGGCGTAAGAGAAAAACGTTACAGTACACCAGCGGGTAAAGGCTTGGGAAGATCTTTGGTGCTTTCCAAGACCCGATCAATCAGGCCATACTCTTTGGCTTGCTGCGGCGTCATGTAGAACATGCGGTCCGTATCTTTGGCAATTTTTTCCACTGGCTGCCCCGTATTTTTGGACAGGATATCCAGCATCGCTGCTTTATTAGCCAGCACTTCCTGGGCCCGGATCTGGATATCGGTTGCCTGACTGCGGCCCATCCCTATGCGGGATTGATTCAGCACAATCGTGGCATGGGGTAAGCTGGCTCGGAATCCCTTGGTGCCAGAGGACAGAATCATGGCCGCAGTTCCCATCGCCTGACCAATACAAATGGTATGAACCGGCGGCTTGACGTAGTTGATGGTGTCGCAAATTGCAAAGGCTTCCGTTTCTTGCCCAATTGCATCACCCGTATACCAGGAAGTTCCGGTTGAGTTGATATAAAAGTAGATGGGTTTCTCCGGATCAGCAAATTGCAGATACAGTAACTGAGCAATGATCAGCTTGGTTACATCGACGCCCAGTTGTCGCTTGAAATCATCCGAGGAAACCAGGGGCAAGCCCAGGTAGATAATCCGCTCCTTCAGCAAAAGAGAAGGCAGATCGGGCGGAGGCGTACGATAGGAGGTATCGCCGTAGTAGTAGGTAGACTGAGCAGCCTTAATCGGTGATTGCATAGCGTCGTATATTGATTGCCAGAAACAAGGGCGCTGTTAATCCATAGTAGCGTGAGCCAGGGGGACAAAGAAGGGTGGGATCGGATCGGCAGGTGGAGGGTTTCCCCGCCAGGAGACCGTCCTCGCGCCAGAATGCCTGGGAACCATTACCCTGGAACTAGAAGGATCCGAGTTGGGCGGTTCAACCGCAGGTTCTTCCCTCTGCCGACTTCGCTCCCGACTATACATAGTTGCCCCTGTTGCGACTGTTAGGATGGGTGCAGTTTCCTCCCAGCCATAGAGATAAGAGTCTGATTGATCAGCAGGAGGACTCAAATCTCGTCGGAGGAATTATTATCCTCTAGGACTGAGAGAGTACGGAGTGACCGTAGTGGATGATGAGGATACTTGTGTCACTCGTTTAATGCCAGGAGCTTCTACTGATGAAAGTTGGTCTGCAACCTACCCTGAGTGATGCCAATCTGGATGGCACTCAAACCGTGAGCCAGCGTCAGCTTTCGGTTGCGATCGCGGCGGTGCCCGAAGAAGACGGACGAACCGTGCCGCTCAATTTGTGCCTGATCCTGGATCAGAGTGGGTCCATGGGTGGGCGACCATTAGAAATGGTTAAGCAGGCGGCCCAACGGATTGTGGAGCAACTGTCACCGGGCGATCGCCTCTCCATCGTCGCCTTTGACCACAAAGCCAAAGTCCTGATCCCCAATCAGCCCATTGAGAACACCGCTGGCATTCGATTACAGATTAACCAATTGAAAGCAGGCGGCGGCACGGCCATTGACGAAGGGTTGCGGTTAGGAATTGAGGAACTGGCCAAGGCCAAGAAAGAGACTGTTTCCCAGGCATTTTTGTTGACCGATGGCGAGAATGAACATGGCGACAATGACCGCTGTCTCAAATTTGCCAAACTGGCGGCGGAATATAACCTGACCCTGAATACCCTGGGTTTTGGCGATGCCTGGAACCAAGATGTACTGGAAAAAATCGCCGACGCGGGTGGGGGCACCATGGCCTATATCCAGCGGCCAGATCAGGCTGTGGATGAATTCACCCGGCTTTTCCGACGGGCCCAGTCAGTCGGCCTGACCAATGCCCATTTGCTCCTGACGTTGATGCCAGGGGTGCGTCTGGCCGAAACCAAACCCATGGCCCAGGTCGCCCCCGACACCATTGAACTGCCCACCCAGGCGGAAGAAGGAGCGGTTCGCGTGCGTCTGGGAGACCTGATGGTGGAGGTGCCGCGCGTGGTACTGGCCAACCTTTATATCCGTCATCAGGCCAGCGGGGAACAGCCGATTGCTCGCGTGCAAATCCGCTATGATGACCCGGCAACAGGGCAAGAAGGGTTATTCTCTGAGGCGATCTCGGTCATCGCCCAGGTCGTCAGTGACTACACCGCGACCCCCAATCCGGAGGTGCAACAACACATTCTGGCCCTGGCCAAATATCGCCAGACCCAGATTGCCGAAAGCAAACTGCAACAGGGCGATCGCGTCGGAGCCGCCACTATGCTGCAAACAGCAGCTCAAACAGCACTGCAGATGGGCGATGAGGGAGCCGCCACAGTGCTGCAAACCACTGCTACCCGGCTGCAGTCGGGGGAAGAGTTGTCGGAAGCCGATCGCAAGAAGACCCGGATCGTCTCCAAGACGGTGATGAACTGATCGTTCAGGCGATCGCCGATGCTTTGGGCTTGGCAAAAATCATCCGACCGGCAGAGGTTTGCAGGGCACTGGTCACCACCACTTGGATCTCTCCGCCAACATAACTGCGGCCATCTTCCACCACGACCATCGTGCCATCATCCAGATAGCCCACACCCTGGGCCGGCTCCTTGCCTCCCTTGAGGATCTTGATGTCCAGGCTATCGCCCGGCAGATAGGTCGGCCGCACCGCCTGGGTTAAATCATTGATGTTCAAGACCGGCACTTTCTGCACCGTTGCCACCTTGTTCAGGTTGTAATCATTGGTCACCAGGGTGCCATTGATCTCCTGCACAAACCGGATCAGCTTGGCATCCACCGTTTGCACATCGTCGTAATCCGTCGAGTTAATCAAAATGCGATCGGGATAGGCTTCCTTGATCCGATTCAGGATGTCCAGTCCCCGTCGGCCCCGCACCCGTTTCTGATCATTGGAAGCATCGGCCACCTGTTGTAGTTCCTGCAACACAAACTGGGGCACGATGATCTGCCCTTCGATAAAGCCGGTGTCCAACAACTGCTCAATGCGGCCATCGATAATGCAACTGGTGTCCAGAACCTTAGTCGAAGCTGGCTTGAGGGTGCCTTCCGCCAGCAGTAAGGTTTCCACCGAATGGGGATTGATCAGACGCAACAACGCCCGCCCATGAATATCCGCCAAGTTTACGCCGGTAATGGCAAATAAAACGCTACTGAGTACGGCGCCGAGGGGTTTGATGAAGGAAAACTCAGATGGGATCGGTAACAAGAAGATCGGCGCTAGCAAGAGGTTGGCCACCAGCAAGCCAATCACCAATCCCACAGCCCGACTCAGCAAAATATCCGCAGGCATGGAACGGACCTGTCGCTCCAATCGCCGGTAAGCCGCCTGTACCGTTAAGCCGATCGCCAGACCGATGAGGGCTCCAAAGCCAGCCGAAACCCACTGTAGCCCCTCTTCATTGGTCACCTGCTGCAGGGCGCTGGTTGGCAGTGCTTCAACCCCATGAAATCCGATCCCCGCCCCTGCCAGGATAAATGAGATAATAATGAGTGCATCAATCATAGATTCAGGTTGGTGAGGGGATTACCTTCCCCAGGGGGGAAGTCGCCAAACCGGATGCTGAGCCAGTCGGATTATCAAGACAAGCAGACTGTGCAAACCTAGCAATTAAGCTGGCTTTAAAGTCCATTTGGCATGCACTCATTATACTCTTCACATTTGTCATGCTTTCGGTAGCCGGAGCGCCTGTCACGTCTAATCTGACTGCTGAGATACCCCAATCGGCCTACATTCACATTCCCTTTTGTCGGCGGCGCTGCTACTACTGCGACTTTCCTATTACGGTGGTGGGCGATCGCCCGCCAGTGCGCCCAGCCAATGGCGCTGCCAGCCCACTCAACGGCAGCAATTCCGGCACGATCTCCCAGTATGTAGAAGTCCTGTGTACCGAGATTGAACTGACTGAACCGCTGGGAGCCCCCCTGGAGACGGTGTTCTTCGGCGGTGGCACCCCGTCTTTATTGTCGGTGGAACAACTGGAACAAATTTTGGCCCAACTGCAACACCAGTTTGGCCTGACTCGTCAGGCCGAAATCTCTATGGAAATTGATCCGGGCACCTTTGATCGGGCCCAACTGCAGGGATATCGGGCCGCTGGAATTAATCGGGTCAGTCTGGGGGTGCAGGCTTTTCAGCCGGAATTGCTCAGTCTCTGCGGTCGATCGCACACAGTGGCGGAAGTCTACCAGGCAATAGACTGGGTGCGGCAGGTCGGTTTCACCAATATCAGCCTGGACCTGATTTCCGGCTTACCCCAACAGACCCTGGCCGACTGGCAGGCCTCCCTGGAACGGGCGATCGCCCTGGAACCCACCCACCTCTCCTGTTATGACCTGACGGTAGAGCCCCAAACTGCCTTCAGCCGTCGCTATCAACCGGGTCTGGCCCCCTTGCCCTCTGACGACACCACAGCGGCCATGTATCGCCTGGCTTCCCAGCAGTTACGGGCAGCCGGATACCAACATTACGAGATCTCCAACTACGCCCAACCGGGTTATCAGTGCCGCCATAACCGAGTCTACTGGGAAAACCGCCCCTTTTATGGATTTGGCATGGGCGCCACCAGTTACCTCCAGGGAGAACGCCTGGCCCGTCCCCGTAAAACCCGCGAATATTATGCCTGGGTCCAGCAGCAGCAACAGTTGGGGCAAAGGCCAACACCCGCGAATTGCCTGATTACCGATCGCCGCGATCGCTTACTGGACAGCCTGATGCTGGGCCTGCGCCTGGCCGAAGGGATCAACCTGGCTGACCTGATCCACCAATTTGGCTGGGAAACCGTTCAGCGAATTTGGAACTGTCTACGTCCCTATGCCAATCAGGGCTGGATCATGGTTCGAGATGGCCAGGGAGACAGTCAACTACTCCCTGCCCTCCTTCCCGCCAGCGGCCAGCTTCACCTCACCGATCCGGAAGGATTTCTCTTCTCTAACGTCATCCTGGTGCGCCTCTTCCAGGAGTTTGCAGCCCACTCATAAAACCCAGGCATTGGCCCGATCCTGCTTCCCCAACCAAGCCAATTACTGCTTCGATTTACTGCTTTGCTGC
>CAZBTL010000064.1:0-3636 GCA_964494755.1 uncultured bacterium
TGGTCTTAGGAGTGGGTCTGTCCTTCTATTTCTGTGCTGAACTGTCTGTCCTGAATTATTGAGAGACATTAAGCTCATGAACCTTATTCTGGCAAATAATGTTGCATTTTCAGTCTGTTAGATGGAGACTTACCCGGAATCTTCATAACTGGCAGGCAAGATATTCAAAGCGATGAGGCTGCCAAAAGGCCCAAGGAGAAGGAATATTTCTTTGCCAATCCAGGAAGCTCTGATATATTTAACCTCTTTATGTTTGGCTTTTTTGGAGTTGAGGAGTAGGATGGCGTGAAGTTAGTTTATCCAGTTCCCTGGGGCGCTCTAGCAGTAGGGTGTTATGAGTAAAGAATCGGATTTGCCAGAATATTCTCCATCGGGTTGGTCTCGCTCCACAGCGAACAGCCAGCCGGTTTCCAGTGGGATGTCCCAACGGCAGGTCACCGCCAGAGGGCAAACTGCTGTCAATGGACAAGTTCCCCTCTCCTACTTACCAACCCAGAAGTCCCAACAACCTGGCAGGGAGCGACCTAACCGAGACGGATCTGTGGGGTCGCAGCAGCCATCATCGTCACCCTCTGTTCGAAGGGTGACGCAGCGCCTGCCGAAGGTTCTCAAACAGAAGGTTGGTAGGTTGTCAGTGATAAGTCCCCAGTGGCAACGGTGGCTGGCAAACTGGAAACTCTGGTCTGTTGTGATGATTTTGCTGACCAGCGGAACTGGGGTGCTGGCGCTGGCGGTTCTGTTGCGCCTGCCGGGTCTGCCCAACTGTCCGGCGGTGTTCTGGCCGCTGGCTCCTGCTTCGCTGCGGTTTGAATGTGGCCGGATTGCAGCCAGCAAGCGCAGTATCAAAGACTTGCTGGAGGCCATTGCTCTGGTGGATTCTTTGCCGCCCGATCATCCCTTGCGTGATGAGGCCGATCGCTTGGTGGAGGTTTGGGCGGAGGACGTGTTGCGCCTGGCGGATGAGTCTTTTAACCAGGGTCGGTTGGAGGAAGCAATTTCGGCGGCGCGCCAAATTCCTGCCAAAACCTCTGCCTATCGCCTGGTGGATGAGCGGGTTCAGCGCTGGCAGTCGATCTGGCAGAAGGCGGAAGATATCTATCGCCAGGCGGAAGCGGCCATGCGAAAACTGGATTGGAAGCAGGCGTTTAATACGGCGGTGCGGTTGCTGGATCTGGAGAATGAGTACTGGCGAACCACCAAGTATGAGGAATTGAATAATCGGATTAATACGGCTCGGGAGGATGGGGAGAAGTATTACAAAGCGGAACGGTTGGCGGATGCGGGCGGCGTAGATAATTTGCTGGAAGCTATTAAGCTGGTGGATTCAATCCGCCGGGATAGCTACATCTACGAAGCAGCCCAGAAGCTGATTCCTAAGTATGGTCAGAGGTTGCTGGATCTGGCGCAGCAGGCTCTAGAGCGACGGGATTTACAGGAAGCGTTGAGCATTGTGGGCAAGATCCCTGAAAAAGCCAGGTTAGAAGCAAACAAGCAAGATTTTACGGTTCTGGCTAATGCCCAGTCGCTGACCTGGCACAATACGGTGTCGGATTTTGAGCAGGCGATCGCCCAAGTACAGCAAATTAATGTGGGTCGGCCGCTATATCGCAAAGCTCAGCAGTTGATTGAACGCTGGCAGCAAGAAATTCAAGGGCTGGCGCAGATTGAGCGGTCTCGCATGATTGCTCAGGGTGGCACGATTAATGACTTGCAAGCCGCGATCGCCCAGGCGTCTCTGATTCCTTCGACAAATCCCCGCTGGCAGGAGGCCCAACAGCAGATTGGCGCCTGGCGGAATCAGATTGAAGTGGCTGCCGATCGGCCGATTTTGAGTGAGGCGGAATTGACAGCCAGCCAGGGAGATCTGGCTTCATTGCAGGCGGCGATCGCCCAGGCGAATCAGATTGCCCCTGGCCGTGCTTTGTATCGAGAGGCCCAGCGCAAGATTCAAGGATGGACGGCAACCATTCAGGAAGCACAGGATAGACCCATTTTGGAGCAGGCCCAGCAGTATGCTGATGCGGGCAACTTGTCTGCTGCGATTGCAACGGCGGAGCAAATTCGGTCTGGGCGATCGCTGTATGAGACGGCCCAGTCGAAGGTTCGTTCCTGGCGCAATCAGATTCAGTCTGCTGAGGCGCAAGCGCAGGCCCAGCGGGACTTGCAAACAGCGTTTCGGATGGCCAGTACGGGCACAGCGCTGGATCTGGTGAATGCGATTCAGACGGCGGATCAGGTTGCCGGTTCGACCTCGTTGCGGGGCGATGCCGATCGGGCGATTGAGGGCTGGAGTCGACAATTGCTGGATCTGGCCCAAAACCAGGCTAATTATGATCTGACCGGGGCAATTGCGATCGCCCAGAAAATCCCCCCAAAAACATCGGTTTACGACGAAGCTCAGACCCTGCTTCAAAACTGGAAGAAGCTACTGACTCAAACTCAGCCCAGGTAATTAATCCAGACGGTTACAGCTTGGACGACTTCCAACAACTCACAATCTTGACCTCTTTTTGTCTCAAATTAAGATCAACCTGTCCCTTGCGAGACTTGCTTTTAGTCTCGTTTGGGATTGTGAGACGATTTACATTGAGATGGGTATGCGTCAGCTCCTTTTTGAAATAGTCAACCAGGAGACTTAGGGGTAGTACCCTAACCCTGTCTTGAATGAGATTTTTGGACTATTTGTGAGACTCGCTTTTAGTCTCATTTTGGACTGTGAGATGACTTTGGTGGCGATCGCCCTATGCGAGCAGGTCGAGACAACAATGGCGAATATCTGTCTCACCTATCTGTCTCACTTAAGATTGATGGACTCACCTGAGATTCGTGGTAAGTCTCAAGTTAGACCGTGAGGTAATTTCCTTGGCGATCGCTGGGGATTTGATCGTCCCGGCGCGGTTCATTCGCAGCGATCGGGTGGTGGATTCTAATGAAGTCGCCTTTTCAGAAGTTACAGACACGCAGTTCGCCCTGATAGGATCTGGGCATGTTTGATAATGTTTGCAAGTTCCTCGCAGAAAGCTTTAGTCAGGATTTTGCCCAATGGCTTTTAGGAGAATCAATTGGACTGACCCAGCTCAGTCCGTCCGAACTGTTGGTTGAGCCGATTCGGGCCGATGCCCTGATTCTGTTGGCCTCGGAACAGGTGATTCTGCATCTGGAATTTCAGACCCAGCCGGATGCAGAAATTCCTTTTCGCATGGCCGATTATCGGTTAAGGGTCTACCGTCGCTACCCTGACAAGCAGATGCGTCAGGTGGTGATTTACCTCAAACCAACTGGGTCAGCCTTGGCGAAACAAACGGTCTTTGCTATCCCTGGCACGCGCCATGAGTTTGAAGTAATTCGAATTTGGGAATGCTCCCCGGAAGACCTATGGTCATATCCTGGATTATTGCCCTTGGTGATTTTGAGCCGCACTGAGGATAAAGTCCAGACGCTACAGCAAATTGCTCAACGGATTGAAGCCCTGCCAGAGCAATGCGAGAAAAGTAACGTGGCAGCAGCAACTTCCATCCTGGCGGGATTAGTATTGGATAAGGCGGTGATTCGACAAATCTTGCGAGAAGAGGTTATGAGAGACTCCGTTATTTATCAGGACATTCTGGAACAGGGACTTCAGCAAGGACTTCAGCA
>CAZBTL010000064.1:3736-17848 GCA_964494755.1 uncultured bacterium
AAGGACGGCAGGAAGGACGGCAGGAAGGAGAAGCAGCGCTTGTGTTGCGTCAGTTGGAACGCCGCATTGGGGCGATCGCGGATGAGGAAGAAGCACGCATTCGCGGTCTCTCAACTGACCAATTAGAGGCATTGGGTGATGCGCTATTAGATTTTACCCAACTGGAAGAATTGCTGGATTGGTTGGCGACCCAGCCCGATGAATGAGAGAGCGATCGCTTGATACTTGAATGTCTCATCGTGAGACTAGCAGTGAGTCTCAATTGAGGCTTTTAAGACAAAAAACTCAAAGGGTGCTACTTTGTCGGTCATGCTCCAATAGCTGAGATGTGGTGTTTCAGCTTGCAGTTGGAGCACGGTCCTGCTGCGCCCTCATAACTTTGTTTCCGTCCCCTTACGGGGATTTGGTGGGGTGAGACCTGTTTTACTAACCGAAACATTGTCCAAAACAACTGACTGATGGTCTTTTCTGACATTGGTTTGGGCAGATGACGTTCCCCTTCTGTTTACAAAACGACATCTTTTGGCGACTCATGGACATGGAGTCAGGCCTGACAGTCCAATCGAGATGGATTGACTGCAGGGATGATCAAAGTATGTCTCAACCTAGGATTATAAGACTCAATTTTAGACTTAATACGAGTCTCAAAAAGATGGATGAGACGAAAACGACTGGTTGCCTGGCTGGATTCAGGTAGGGAGAGAAGGATGGAGCTTTTAGGTTTTTCGGTTTGCACTTCTGCGGCTACAGCAGGAAGTCAAAGTTGCGATCCTCTAGCAAAACTCTTTCTATAAGCGGATTACAAGGCGACAATTGATATGCGATTCTGCTTGAGGACTAAAAATGGACTAAATTTTGACTGGGTTATAGGCGGGGTTTCTGGTAGGGTTGTATCGCCAGTCCCATGTGAGACCCATAGCAAGTCTCGCAATTTTTCTCACGTTCTAGTTTGAGACGAGTTTGGGGTAGCTCATTTCTTGTGTCAGAAATCTCAAATGAGACTCCTTTTGAGTCTTGTGTTGATTCTCAGATTCCTGAATGAGACGCTACTTGGCAAGGGTATTTGTCCTGGCGCATGCCTTAATTAAAGACGAATCATTCGGTTTGGTTCGCTAAGGAATCTGCGTTGAAATAAGATAATGTAACCAGTCAGCGATGGATTCTCGCATAAGCGGGAATGACGCTGGAACCTTATTTGTTTGCAAGTCCCTCACGTTATTGGTTGCGAACGGTTTTGTTCACAAACGTTGTCGGTCTACCAGGGGCTGCCAATGATTGTGAAAGCGGCCCAATAGTAGGGATGGGAAAGGATGCGATCGCGCCCACTTGTTGCATCTGGAGGCAATTGAATCGGTTGTGGCAGCCCTGGTCCAGTCAGCTTGCCATCCTCAAGCACAATTTCGCCTTTGATCATGGCGATTTGGGCCCGTCGTAAAGCTTCCGCCTTCACCTTATCGGACTGAAGATCTTGATAGAAACGAGCCATCAGTCCAGTGGTAGCGGCATCGCTGACATACCAAAGGCTGGCTAGTGCTGTTTTGACACCAGACTGCACCGCCAAACCGCCGAAGCCCAACTCCGCTTCTCGGTTGCCCAGTGCGGTGACACAGGCGCTCAACACCAACAACTGAACCTGGGGATTGTTCCAGCCAAGCTGGGGCACCTGGTTTAGGCGCAACTTGTCATTCCAAAGCTGGATGTAGGAATTGCTGATGACTCCGGGAGAAAAGTCGGCATGAGTCGCCAGATGAACCACGCCAAAGGGCTGAGTTTGGCGTGCTCCTTCCAGGTTGTTGAGGGTTGCCTCAGAGTTGAGTAGATATCGTCCTGGCCAGATGTTGTTGACCAGTGTGGACAGCTCAACCGGCACCGATGGCAGGGGTGGCTGTCCCTGAGTGCTTTCTGAAATGCCCATGCCCAGCAGTTTAGCGTTGCGGATGTCCTGATAGCGGGTATCGGTTAGGCTCAAGCTGGGCATCACTCCCAGACTGTAGGTTTGGACCAGAAAACTCTGGCCATTGTGCAGAGCCGCCACCGGCAGCGATCGCAGCCCCTCATCCATAATGAACACCAGATTGGTAATTCCCCGAGCCAGCAACTCCTCCTGGATGGGGGCAATCATCCACTGATACAGTTGTTGGGCCCATTTAAGATAACTGGTGGTGCGGGTTTTGCGCGGATCTGCCACCTCCAACCGGAATCGCTGAGCAATTTCCAACATCCTGGCTCGGGTCGCCTCAGGAATGCGCTTACGAATCGGCTCTCCCTGACCCGTAATCACAATAATTTCCAGTTGATCTTTAGCACGGGTCAGATCGGTGCTGGAAGCATTCAAGATTTGATTTTGTAACGCCTGTTGAGCCTGTAAATCAGGTGGTACAAACGAGAAATAGAGAAAGGCCGGTTTGGCTCCCGTTTCCTTTTCAATATCCCGAGCAATTTGTTGTTGCTCTTCGATGGATTTGGGTGGGCTGGGAGGTAGCCCCAAAAAGGACTCATATTCCTGGCTAAAGGTCTGGTCTGGAGTCGTCAGGAGATTGATGGAAGCAGCTTGATAGGGCAACGGCGGTGGTTGATAGTTGGGTGGAGTGTTGTTGCAGCTACTAGGCAACACGCAACTGTTTGCTTTAGGCGGAACCACTTCTACTGCAATGTCTACCGGCGGCGAGGTGGAAATCTGGTCATCAATCTGCAGTGAAAAAGCTGCTTTCAACAAGCCAACAAATTTGGCGGGGGCCGTAAATTCCAGATTGGCGGCGGGCGGCAAGAGATCGCCCGGGGCGGCCAACTGCCCATTAATTTTCAAACTGGCGCCAGGGGCGATCGCGGCGATCCGGATAAACGTGTTGTCTGCGTTGGCATCTGCTGGTTTCAATTGCAGGTCTGCTGTCGAAAACTTAATGGTTGTGACTGGTTGCAATTGCACACTGGGCAGGGTTGAAATGGCAGACAGGGTCGGCGTGGTGTTGCGGAAGGTAATTTGGATCCGACCTAGAGGAGAACTGAATGGACTGGAGGAAAAGGGAAAGCTCTGGGAATTGATCACCTCGCTGCCTTCAGCGTTTAAGCTACCCACTGTTCCGTTGCCACTGCCCGCCGTGATGCCACCATCTCCCACCTTGAATGGAATATTAGCCGGCCCACCATCATGGGTGATCTGGATGACACCATCACTGCCACCCGCCACACCACCCGTCGCGATCGTCACCCCCGGCAAGAACGGAATCACATTAGTGCCCCGCACCATCCCGTGTGCATCAATGGTGACATTTCCCCCAGCCGCGGCAGTGGAAAAGAATTCTGTGTTTGCTCGCGTGTCAATACTCCTAAACACAATATTGCCGCCGTTGCTGCCAGTCGTCAGCTTGACATCGCCGCCAGCGATCGTCAGCGATGACTCTGACGGAATACTTGCTCGGGTGTTGATATCACCAACAGTGATGCTGCCATTACTGCTTTCGACCGTAATCGTGCCTCCCCGAGGGATAGGCTCGCCACCAAAATAGCCAAACCCGGTACTGATTAAATTGCCCGTTTCAATATTGCCGGATGCCTTCAGCGTGATATCGCCGCCATTTTGGGAACTGAAGCTAAATTGGGGTGTGGCATCGATATTGCCTAAGGTCAGACTGCCAGCCTGGAATGAAATATTCCGACCATTCGTCGCGATTGTATCCGTCAGGTTTTGCATCAGGATAAAGTTGCCAGCCTCAAATCGGATACTGCCAGGACCAGCCAGAAATTGTAGTTCTCCACCCGCCAGCGGTTGAAAGGTTATACCATTAGTCGCTTGAACCACAACATTGGTCGTCCCAGGCAAACTTTGTAACTGCCCCTGGGTAATTGTGGTGGGGCCGACATCGCCAAACAACACCTGGCCTGTCACCCCCGATGGATTTCCAACGAAACTGCCAGGGGTTGTATCCGCCGTGATCAGAATGTCCGCCGGATCCAGCAACAACGTGCCCATCTTGCCATTAGCCGCACTGGTATCCACCGTTCCCAAAAAAGACAGCTTTTGCTTACCAGAAACCTCTACCAGGCCGCCATCGCCACTCGCCGCCCCACCCCGAGCCGTGATCGTTCCCGCAAACAATGTATTCTGGTCGGCCCAGGCAATTACCCGGCCCCCATTTCCACTCCCCTGGGCGTCAGCCGAAAGGACCGAACCGTTGGTGATAACAGTCTGCTCCGCATTGGGAACCGAGCCCTGTCCCTGGTAGTCGCCGCCAACTCGGATCAGGCCACCGCCTGTCAGTCCAGAGGCGTTGATTGTGCCATTGACCACACCAACCTGGCGACCCAACAGATTCACCGTGCCACCCGTCTGGCCGGAAACATCCACCTGTCCAGAAACCACTGTCGTTCCTGCTTGAGCCGGAATCACCAGATTTGAGCCAGAGAGTTGAAATGTGCCATCCGGGTTAGCTGTAATGCCGGTAGCATTGCCCAGGTTGCCACCCGTTAGCAAGGCTGGCAAGGAAGCCGGAGTCAAATTTCCAGCGGGTAACGCCGCTAAATCCGCCGGTGTTGGAGGCGCAAACTCCAGACTGAGCAGGCTGCCTGGTTGGCTGACCCGCACCAGTTTTTGACCTGGCACAGCGGCGATCGTGACCTGGCCGCCAGGAGCGGACAGTTGTCCCGTATTTACCACCGTACCGCCCAATAAAGTCAGCGACTGACCCTGTCCCACTGCCAGATTGCCCGCATTGACGATCGCCCCTGATTGGCTCAGGGTAAAGGCAAATCCACTGGGATTGCCCACCAGATTAGCATAGTCATTGCTGCCCACCGCGCTGAACCACTGATTATTGCCCAACTGGATGCCATTGGCAGTGGTGGCGGTAAACGCCGCTGGCACATTTAGACTGGCATTGGGGCCGAAGACAATCCCGGCTGGGTTCATCAGGAACAGATTAGCGTTGCCTCCCGACACCTGAATCAGGCCATTAATCACCGATGGATCGCCACCGACCACCCGTCCCAAAATATTGCGGATCTGGGGATTGGCCAGAAAATTAGCAATTTGTCCCTGACTCAGGCCAAATTGCTGAAAACTGTGGAAGAGGTTGGCCCTATTGCTAGAAAAGGTGCCGCCCGTGATGTCAAACCGATCGCCCGCCGAATTGACTACCGTATTAGTGCCATCCGCCGCAGGCACAATCGACTGCGCCTGCACTGGTTGCAGGCCCAACACCCCTGCTAGCGGCATGGATGCCAGTAGCGGCGCTATTCTCCGTGCTAGAACCGGCAGTTGCAATGGCCGCCGATGGAGGGTGAATTGTCCACTGACCAGATCAACCTGGAGCGCATAGCGATCGCCCAAATCCCGCCGCAGTAACGCCCGCTGCACCACGACTTGCGTCCAGTAAAGCAATTGCAACGGCTGCTGGCGCGAAATTTGATTCAGGGCTTCCCCGTGGTGCCGATAGAAATAAAGTGGCCGCTTCAGATGACGCACCTGGGTCACCTCAGACAGGCGTAGACTGAGGTCGTAATCCTCGACATACTGCACCGACAGATCAACGCCGCCCACTTGCTCGTACACCGATCGCCGCAGCAGGCGAAACTGGAACGTCATGAAATCAACCAGCAATCGGTCTTTGGAATAGGGCGTGCGACACCGCTGGCCATACTGCACCTGCTGTCCCAGCTCATCGGTGTCGTAGTAGTCGGTATAGACCATACCAACGCTGGGACGGGCTTCCAGCAGCCGCACCGTCTCCTCCAAGGCCGTAGGCGCCAGCCAATCATCACTGTCCAGCCACCCCAAATACTCACCCTGGGATTCAGCGATCGCCGCCTGCAGAGCCGGAACCCGACCCCGATGCGCCGCCCCAATAACCCGCACCCGATCATCCCGCTCCGCATAGGATTGGGCTAAGGCCACCGAACCATCCGTCGAACCATCATCCCAGAGCACCAGTTCCAGATGGCGATAGGACTGCTGCAAAACACTTTCGATAGCCTGAGTCAGAAATCGTTCGCGGTTGTAGGTGGTAATGATGATCGAGACCAGAGGTGTCATGGCAAACGCGATCGCGATAGAAAGGATTCCTCTAGGAAACTCCTCTACCTTAGCAATGAACCCTTGACGCTAAAAAACTTAACAGGGTTGATCCGTCACTGCTCCGTTCCAGCTCTATCCCCTCGCCAGATAGCATCCGCCACCCGGCAAACATCCCGCATGGCCGCCACATCATGGACCCGCACCAGATCCGCCCCACCGGCGATCGCCGCACAACAGGCCGCCGCCGTTCCCCAGACCCGCTGAGTTGGATCGGGTTGCTCGAGAATATGACCAATAAAACTTTTGCGGGAAGGCCCCACCAGCATCGGACAGCTCAGGGGCCGCAACACCGACAACTGACGCAGAATCTCCAAATTTTGGTTGAAGGTCTTGGCAAAGCCGATCCCAGGATCAATTCCAATCTGAGAACGGCTCACCCCACAGGCAACCGCCGCCGCGATCCGTTCCTGGAGAAAGGCGGCAATTTCTGCCAATAAGTCCTGATAGTCAGTCAATTGCTGCATCGTCTGGGGCGTCCCCCGAATATGCATCAGGATAATTGGCACCTGCTTCTCAGCCACCAGGGGCAGCATCGCCGGATCATAGGTGGCCCCAGAAATATCGTTAATCAGGTCGGCCCCCGCCGCGATCGCCGCCGCCGCCACTGCGGCACGGGTCGTGTCCACCGAAATTGGCACATCTGGGTGCTTCTGACGAATCGCCTGCACCACCGGCAACACCCGAGCCAGTTCCTCCTGCAGCGAAATCGTTTCTGCCTGGGGCCGGGTTGACTGGCCACCAATATCTAAAATGTCCACCCCGGACTGGATTAGATGGTTCGCTTGTTCTTGAGCTGCATTCAAGGTATTAAACAGCCCCCCATCACTAAAGCTATCGGGCGTTACGTTTAGCACCCCCATCAGGTAGGTGCGCTGGCCCCAAATGAACCGCCGTCCTCGTAAACACCACTCTGACAGTGGAAATAGATCCGTTAATTGCATCCTAGCCCTAAGATTTCAACAATTTTGGCTGCCAATCCCCGTTCTGCGTGAGTTTGCGGTGGAAGTTGGGCACCCTAGCCATACTATTCTCCCATTGGCAGATTGCAGATGGCAAAACCGACAACCAGTCGGTCTCAGGTGAGTAATTGCGCCATTTGCAAGGGTTTAGTCTGACCTCTGCTTTCTTCCCACAGCCAGTGCCATGCCCCATACCCTGTTGCAACAACTGACTGCCAGAAAACGATTAATTAGCCTATTTTTTACATTCATTGTGCCCTTTGGCATGGTAGTCAACCGTCTGATAGGAGAATTCAACATTCACCTGGAAGCATCGAAACAAGAACAGATAGGGTTGCGATATAACAATAGTCTCCGACACCTGTTGGAACAGTTGATTCAGCATCAGTACCTCAGCCAGCTTTCCCAGCAGCAACGTTCCACACTTCCCAGCCAGGTTCAACAGGTGCAGGCCCAAATAACAGCAGCCTTGCAAGAAATGGATCGTCGGGATGACTCCATCTGGCATCAGTTAGGGGTTTCAGCCGAATGGGAACACCTCCAAACCGAATGGCGGCGGCTTCGCAATAACCAATCGACTTTGTCCCCAGAGACCAACCTACAACTTCATATCAATCTGATTGAAAACTTGCTGGCAATCATGGCTCAGGTAGGAGACAACTCCAACCTAGTCAGAGACCCCAACCCCGACAGTTATTATCTAATTGATACCCTGACCACCAAGCTGCCAACTATCATTGCCAGCAGTAGTCAAACTCGCACAGTAGCAACTGAGATCGCCCGCCGCTCAGCCATTACCGTCGATGACCGGGTGGCGCTCATTTCCCAGGCCCAGGCAATTGAAACACCCATGCTGTTGTTGAACCGGGGCATGCAGGTGGCGTTCAAACAAAACCCCGCGATCGCCCTCCAACTTCAACCGTCCCTGCAAACAGCGCTGAGCAATAACAATCAGTTCATCCAGTCTATTCGCAAAGTTGGTAGTCGATCAGAGTTGCCCG
Source organism: uncultured bacterium (assembly GCA_964494755.1). Lineage (GTDB taxonomy): Bacteria > Cyanobacteriota > Cyanobacteriia > Leptolyngbyales > Leptolyngbyaceae > CAZBTL01. Next base: position 11,767 of record CAZBTL010000064.1, read on the forward strand.
ACTTACAGCAAATTCTGTTAACCGCCGACCGGGCGATCGTGGATCAGTTCAGACTGTACGATACCGTCATACCAGAGCTTGATCGACTGCTGCAACAACGAATTCAACATCTGAGCGCCCAGCAGCAACAGGTTATCGGATTTGGCACACTCGTCCTGTTAACGGTTTCGGCTAGCTTCATTGCCCTGGCCTGCACCTTGGCCCGCCGCCATCTGGCCGAACAGCGACTGGCGGTGCAATATGCAACCACCCTGGCCCTAGCCGAATCTCAAACCCTCGATCGGGCTGCCCCAAGAGTCTTACAAGCTATTTGCCAAACCTTGCAATGGGACTATGCTGAACTCTGGGTTGTCAATCCCAAGACGAACCTGCTGCAGCTTGTCGCCAGTTGGCATCAGCCCACCGTTGACGTCGATCAGTTTGAGGCTGAAAGTCGCACCCTTCAGTTTGGCAAAGGGGATGGCCTGATCGGCTACATCTGGAGTACCGACAAGCCCTGCTGGATTACAGATATCAATCAGGACAACCGCCTGCTGCAAGTGGAAACAGCCAGAGCCATTGGATTCCGCTCCGCGATCGGAGTACCGATTCAGAGTGGCAACCAAGTCCTGGGGGGGCTGACCTTTTTCAACCGAAGCCTCTCCCACCCCGAACCCCAACTGATCCAGATGTTGACCACAGTGGGCACCCAACTGGGCCAGTTTATTCGGCGCAAGCAGGTAGAAGAATCACTGCAAGGAATTGCCCAGGGAGTTTCTGCACTGACCGGAGAGGCGTTTTTCGAGTCCTTGGTTCTGCGCCTGACAGACATGCTGGATGTGGATTATGCCTTTGTCGGTAAACTGATCGGTGATCATCCAGACCGAATTCAGACCGTAGCTGTCTGTTTTCAGCATCAAATTATAGACAATTTCGAATACGAACTGATTCACAATCCCTGCTCCAGTCTTCAAGGTCAGGGGGACAAATGTTCTCTGAACTGTGTCAAAGAGTGGTTACCCCAAAAAACATCCCTCAGGAGTCTTAAGGTCAACAGCTACATTGGCACCCCTTTGTATGACTCAAACCGTGAACCATTGGGTGTTCTGGCTGTCATGACCGAGGGTGAGATTGCCGATCAGCAGTTGATCGAATCCATGTTGCAGATTTTTGCCAGTCGGGCTGCGGCAGAGCTGGAACGCCAACAGGCAGAAGCGACCTTACAAGAGCAGGAGGCACTCCTCAGCACCGCTTTGAAGGCTGCCCGAATGGGGGCCTGGGACTGGAACGTGATCACCAACGAAGGAAAGTGGTCCCTGGAAGTAGCGGCGATTTTTGGCCATTCCTCACCCCCTGAGAGGCTCCACTACGAAGATTTTGTGCAACAGATTTATCCCGACGATCGCCCCCTGGTGGAGCAGGCCCAATTTCGCTCGCTCTATGAAGGGGCGGAATACGATGTGGAATACCGCATTGTCTGGGAGGATGGCAGCATTCACTGGATCAATAGTCGAGGCAACGTGGTGCGGGATGCGTCAGGCAACCCCCTCATGCTGACCGGCGTTACGACTGACATTACCCAGCAGAAGCACGCAGAAGCGGCCCTGAAAGCCGCAGAAGAACGATATCGCAGCATTTTTGAAAATGCCGCCGATGGCATTTTTCAAACCACGCTGGATGGCAGATATCTGAGTGCCAATCCAGCTTTGGCCCGAATTTACCGATATGACTCACCCGAAGAATTAATTGCAGTGCTGTCTGGTAATTTGGACCGATTGCTCTATGTCAATCCCCAACGGCGGGCAGAATTTGTCCACCTTATGGATACCCATGGAGTCATCACAGACTTTGAGTCCCAGGTCTACTGCCGGGATGGCACGATTATCTGGATTTCCGAAAATGTGCGATCGGTGACCGACACCCAGGGCCAACTCCTCTACTACGAAGGGACGGTCAAGGATATCAGCGATCGCAAACAGGCGGCTGAAGCACTGTTCCAGGCCAAAGAAGAAGCTGAAGCAGCCAACCAGGCCAAAAGCCAGTTTTTGGCCAACATGAGCCATGAACTGCGCACTCCTTTGAATGCCATCATTGGCTACAGCGACATGCTCCAGGAAGATGCAGCCGATTTGGGCTGCTTAGACATCATTCCAGATCTGCAGAAAATCTACGCCGCAGGCCGACATTTACTGGATCTGATCAACGACATCCTGGATATTTCTAAGATTGAGGCAGGTCGTATGAACCTGTACCTGGAGTCCTTCAGCCTGACCAGCTTGATTGCGGATGTCCAGTCTATTGCCCAACCGCTGATCGAAAAGAAAAACAATTCCTTCCATGTCTCAGTCCTGGAAAACCCTGGCAACCTGTATGCCGATCCAACCAAACTGCGCCAGATTCTGTTCAACCTGCTCAGCAACGCTGCCAAATTTACCGAAAACGGCACCATTTCGTTGTCAGTAGAGAAAGAAACCGTAACCGTGGCCAAGGATCAGCCGCCATCCCCCGACCTGCCTGCTGCTGTCAGTTGGATTTGTTTTCGGGTAGCGGACACTGGCATTGGCATCACAGAACTACAGATGTCGAAACTGTTTCGGCCTTTTTCCCAAGCCGATGCTTCTACCACCCGCAAATATGGCGGCACTGGCCTGGGTTTAGCCATCAGCCGACGCTTCTGCCAGATGATGGGAGGGGACATCGAAGTCAGTAGCACACCTGGCCAGGGCTCCTGCTTCACCGTCCGGTTGCCCCTGCAACCCTGCGATGCTGATCAGGCTATCCTGCCTATTGAGTCCCCCACTAAGGTGGCCACCCCCACTTAATTGGCGTTCCCGCAGGCCAAGCCCCTGCAGCCGACGCATAGGGATGCTGAGATAAAATATGGTTCAGGTTTTCATCACCCAATCGAACCTCTGAAAAGGTTTGGCAGATGCTATCCCGCTCGATCCACTAAGGTAGGCAATGCCCAAAATTCTACTCGTGGAGGACAACGAAGTTAATCGGGAGATGTTATCCCGACGATTGGAGCGCAAAGGCTTTCAAATTTTGATCGCCACCGATGGAGCACAGGGAGTGACCATTGCCTGTCTGGAAAAACCGGACCTGATCTTGATGGATATGAGCCTGCCAGTGCTCGACGGCTGGGAGGCAACCCGGCAATTAAAAGCCAGGCCAGATACCCAGGCGATCCCCATTATTGCTCTGACAGCCCATGCCATGTCTGGCGATCTCGAGAAGTGTCTGGCCGCCGGATGTGACGACTACGACACCAAACCGATCGAATTTTCTCGCCTGTTGACGAAAATTTGGCAATTCCTGAACCTATCGGGTGAAGTCTAAGCCGTCAACCAGCCTGTATCCTAGTCAGTGATATCAGGGAGAACCGGCTCGCCTGTTGCCGGAATGGGTAACCATGACCCTACGCAAGCGCACACTGGCCATCATCGGCCTGACATTGTTAGGACTAAATGCAGTTCTATATGGAATTTGCTCATCCCTGCTGCGAGACAGCGCCATTCAGCTAGAAGAACAAGATACCCGCCGGTTAATGAGGGGACTCTTAAGTGGTTTGGAGCAGCGGGTCGATCAATTTAATGAACGGTTTAATGACTGGGCCGCCTGGAATGATGCCTATCAATTCGTCCAGAATGGCAACCCTCAATTTGTTCGGTCTAACTTGATTGATGCCCAACTGGCTGGTCTCCGGATTAACCTGATCCTGTTTATCCAACCATCGGGCCGCGTCATCTTCGGCACCGGCTTTGACCTGAAACAACAACAGAGAACTGCAATCCCCCCAGCCATTAAAACACGTCTGCTTCCGACTGACCCCTTACTCCAGCATCCCGCATCGGGGAGGGTTCTAATGGGACTCCTGCCCTTACCCGAAGGGCCCATGATGATTGTTGCCCGTCCCATTCTGACCAGTGAAGGCAAGGGACCCAGTCGAGGCACCTTAATTGTCGGCCGGTTTATTGAAGGGCAGGAAAAGGAACAACTGGAAAAACAGGTGCGGCTGTCCTTCCACCTCAAAACCATCGATCAGGTAACCCTACCCCATCCAGTTCAACCCTTAGACCCATCACCAGATACTCCCCTCATCCTGGTGCAACCGCTAAACGAACAGGTGATAGCAGGTTATGGGCTCATCCATGACATTTACAATCGTCCAGCCCTGGTTCTGACCACCGAAACCCCCCGCACCATTTATCAGCAAAGCAAGGCCGCCATTCGATTGCTCACCTGGTCGATTCTGGCAGTTGGTTTGGTGTTTGGGTTTGGTACCTTTCTCTTGCTGCAACGCCTCGTTTTGTTCCGGATTTCCCAACTTAGTTCGGAGGTCAGTTGCATTGGCACTGATGGAGACCTCTCCCAGCGAGTTTCGGCCATTGGCCAGGACGAACTGTCCGATCTGGCCAATCGGATCAATCACATGTTGGATGCAATCGAGCAATATGAAAATCAGCATCAGCAGGTAACCAAAGATCTACAACAAGCGAAAGAGGCAGCCGAACAGGCCAACCTGACCAAAAGCCAGTTTTTGGCCAACATGAGCCATGAATTGCGCACCCCCCTGAATGCCATCATTGGCTACAGCGAGATGCTGCAGGAAGATGTCAAAGATCTGGGATATGACAACCTGGGGACCGACCTGGAGAAAATTCATGGTGCGGGCAAACATCTTCTGGGTCTGATCAACGACATCCTGGACCTGTCTAAAATCGAGGCTGGTCGCATGGACTTGGTACTGGAATCCTTCGAGATTGCCAGTCTGATTCAGAACATTGTTTACACCATTCAACCCCTGATTGAAAAAGGCAATAATCAGTTGACGGTTCAATGTCCGGCGGATATCGGCTTAATGTATACAGACCCGACCAGAGTCAGGCAAAATCTGCTGAACCTGCTCAGCAACGCTGCCAAGTTTACCCAAAACGGCCACATTCAGTTGGCCGTTGCCAGAGAACCCGTCGCTCAACTGCCGGAGATTGCCGGTGGCTTTCCCGCATCAACGGTGGCTGAATGGGTGGTCTTTCGGGTTTCCGACACGGGAATTGGTATGACGGGAGCCCAAATGGCCAAGTTGTTCCAGCCTTTTACCCAGGCAGATCCCTCGACTACGCGCAAATATGGCGGAACGGGCCTGGGATTGACCATTACCCGACGCTTCTGCCAGATGATGGGAGGAGAAATCAGCGTGGTCAGCCAACCAGACCAGGGAACAACGTTCACCATGCGGCTACCGCAGACCGTCTCTGATGCCAACAGTCAGGATATTTCACCCGTCCCAATGGTTGACAGTTCCAGCGCCATGGCTGAAGGGTCTGGTAACACAAAGGTGTTGGTGATTGACGATGACCCAACGGTGCAGGATTTGATGCAACGGTTATTGACTAAAGAAGGATACCAACTGCATTTAGCAACCAGCGGTACCGAAGGGCTAGAAAAAGCCCAAGCCCTTCTTCCGGACATCATTATTCTGGATGTGATGCTGCCTGGATTAGATGGCTGGTCCGTTCTGGTGCATCTAAAGGAGCATCCAGAACTGGCCGATATTCCCGTGATCATGTTAACCATGATCGATGACAAATCTCGCGGCTATGCGCTGGGTGCGGATGATTATCTAACCAAACCGGTGGATCGCGATCGCCTGCTCCTGGTCTTGCAAAAGTTTCAGTGTTCCACCCCTCCCTGTTCCATCCTGGTGGTTGAGGACGATCGCCCGACTCGGGAAATGATGCAACACTTGTTGTCCAGTGATCAATGGCTCGTCAGCCTGGCAGAAAATGGCCGGGTTGCCCTCGACATCCTGTCGAATCAAGTGCCTGACCTGATCCTGCTGGATTTAATGATGCCGGAAATGGACGGCTTTAGCTTAATTGTTCACTTGCAAGAGCGCCCAGAATGGCGCACCATTCCCATCATTGTGATGACCGCAAAGGAAATGACGATGGAGGAACAGCAGCAACTCCAGGGCCGGGTCAGCCAAATCCTCCAGAAAGGAACCTACAGTTGCGAGGAATTACTGGCCAGAGTCGGGCATCTGATTGCTCAGCGGGTTCGCAAGGGAACTGCTAACTGCCGTCGCAAGGCTCCCTGAATC
>CAZBTL010000065.1:0-15711 GCA_964494755.1 uncultured bacterium
CACTGCGTGCCCCAGGAGGCAAGCATTATGAAACTGTTCATTCTCCCGGTATTAGCCCTGGTAACGGCGATCGCGCTGCCGTTCCCAGTCAATGCCCACAATCCCGATCAGGTCCGACAACTCCTGGAAACTCGTGAATGTCCGGGCTGCGATCTGGCTGGAGCGGACTTGACAGGGGCCCATTTGATTGGCGCCGATCTGCGTGGAGCCGATCTACAGGGCGCTAAGTTGGTCAAGAGCAATCTGGAAGGCGCAGACCTGACCGGAGCAAACCTTCTGGGTGCGGACCTGACCGGAGCCTTTGTCACCAATGCGGTGCTGGATGGGGCGAATTTAACCCAGGTCAACCTGTCCAATGCCATCATGATCAATGCCCAAACAGCCGGAGCCAACCTGACCGGAATAAATCTTTCCGGTGCTCAGATCTTTGGCAGTGGCATTAGTATTGGTGGCGATTAAACCACTGAGAAACGAACCTCTAGTCAAGCGCTGGCGCTGTTGGCCAGGCATCTTTCGGTCAGGTTGGACGGACCTCCAACCTGAGAGAGGCTGCCAGTGGCGCTTGCTACGCCAAAAAGGAGCCGGATAACGACTGGCAACTGCTTACCAATTCAGAAGCGTGCGAATCTGAGCCACCAAATCAGTGGCGGTGAAGGGTTTTGAAATTGTACCAATAACACTGTTGGGAGCAATTTTCCAGGTGTCATGGCCCTGCAAATTAGCTGTCAGCAGAATTGTAGGAATGTGTTGACTGGCTGGATTGCGCTGGAGTTGTTCTAGAGTCATTTGCCCATCCATTTCGGGCATAACCACATCTAGCAGAATGACATCGGGTTGTTCTATTGCAGCTCTGCTCAGCCCTTCCTTGCCAGATGCAGCCAGAAGCACCTGCCAGCCAGCCAGTTCCTCCAGAGAAAACTGAATGATTTCTCGAATCGCCACTTCATCGTCGATTACCAGAATCCGTTTGGTCATACGCCATTTAGCGATGGAGCTAATAGTTGCTATGTTTACTGCAAGGAGCGGGTCATTTGGTTGCGTTCCAGACGATTCAGAATACGGGCAACCAGTTCGGGACCAATAATCGGCTTGGTAATGTAATCATCGGCTCCAGCCATGAATACCCGATGCACGGTGTCCGCATCCTGATGGGCCGAAAGAAACAGAATTGGCAGGTTGGCCCAATCGGGGTCGTTACGAACCACCTGACACAGGTCGATGCCGTTCAACTCTGTCCAAACGCTGTTTTCCGTGGCGATTTCCCTGACCAACCGGGTCTGGCCGGAGCCTGACCCACCACACAGAGAAAATTCGATATCCAAAATCAGCAGATCGGGTCTAACTTGCTCCAGCATAGGCCAGAACTGACAGGGATCACTCAACAAGGTCAGGTAGAATCCCCAGGGACGCAATAGGGTGTGGAGCAGTTCCAAGACCTGGCGGTCATCATCCACGATTAATAACCTGGCCTCTGGCTGCTGGGACTGTTGCAACGTTCGGCGAATCGCATCCATCACCTGGGGAGGAGCCACAGGCTTTTGTAAGAAAACTTTGCCCCCTAGGCGGGCAACCCGCACCCGATCGTCGAATCCCTCCCTGGAGGTAAAAACCACAACCGGAACCGGGGGCTGGCGGCTGGATAGTTCGGCCAGTAGATGGTAGCCCGAGTCGGTTGGATCTGGAAAGGTCAGGTCAAGTAACACCACATCCGGCGGCTCACAGGCCACTTGTTGGCGGGCATCCGTCAGGCTAGTTACCCACGAAACCTCCATGCCTGCAGCAAGGGCGGTGGTTCGGATTGCCTGAATCAAGACCTCATCATCATCCACAATCAACAGGCGGGTGGATGGGTGGGCCGTCGGCCGGGTAGACCAGTGGTTCGCTGTCAGGGCGATTGGTGCAGCGGCAGCGGAAACGGCCTCTGGCTCCAATAGCTGACGTAATCGTTGCACCAGTTGGGTCAGTCCCTCCGCGTCTGATGCTGGCAACGAAGCAGATCCTTTGAACCGTTGCTCAAGTTGCCGAGCCAGGGGCGGAGCTGCCTCAAAGCCCAAACTACCCAGGGTGCCGATCAGCGTATGGGCGTGTTGGTGGGCGGTCTGACGTTGTTCTGGAGTCAACTGATTAGCCTGCAAAGCGGCGATCGCAGCCTCAATTTCCCTGACCCGATCCAGAATAGTCCCTCGATGGCGGCTCCAAATTGCTGCCAGTTGCGATCGCAACCGACCATCCGATGTTAGCTGTAAAGGGTCGGAAGACGGCTGGGATGGGGATGGCGATAGCTGTGCTGGCCCATCTGGGTCAGATCCCATCGGCGATTCTACCTGCTGCCGCAAGCGATATCCCAGACCATAGACGGTTTCAATTGGATCAGCCGCACCAACCTTTTTCAGTTTCTGTCTGAGCGCCTTAATATGAGCCCGGACGGTGTTTTCCGTGGGAATCTCTGCCGAACTCCAAAGACGCTCAATCAGAACACTCTGACTAAAGATGCGATGGGGATTGCGCAGCAGAATTTCCAGCAACTCATACTCCTTAGCCGTCAGATGCACAGGACGATCAGCCCACCGGACCTCACAGGTACTGGGGTCCAGTTGCAAACAGCCCCAGCGAATCAGAGGAGAGGCCGTACTATCCCGTCGACGGAGCAAAGCCCGGATACGAGCCAGCAGTTCATTGAGGTCGAACGGCTTAACGACATAGTCATCCGCACCCGCATCCAACCCCGCAACTCGTTTGGTGCTAGCATCGTGGGCTGTTAACAGCAAAATGGGTGTGCGCGCATTCGGCAGGGTGGAATTGACGGCGGACCGGGCCCGCAACCTTTGACAAAAGCTAATTCCATCCAGCTTCGGCAGCATCAAGTCCAACAAGATCAGGTCGTACTCAAACGTTTCAGCCAGTTGCCAGCCGCTTTCACCATCGCCAGTTGCCTCAACTTGGTAATGGTGCCTGGTTAAGACGCTTTTCAGAGTCTCTGAAAGCACCTCATCATCTTCCACCAGCAAAATTTTCACAACCTGACCAACTCCAGGGCCAACCCACCATCCAACCCATCACACTTTGGCTTCCAGAGATTTCAGATATTCAGTGTTGACCCCAGACTCTCGAACCAAGGCAATTTTTCCAGTCCGAGCAATTTCCCGAATACCAAACTTATTGAGAACCTGGACAATTGCCACCATCTTGCCAGGATCACCCACCACTTCTAGCGTCAGGGAATCCTCGGAGACATCCACCACACGGGCTCGAAAGATCTGAGCCAACTCAATCACCTCTGAACGAGTAGATGCAGTGGCATTGACCTTCATCAACATCAGCTCCCGCTCCACACAGGGAACTTCTGTAATGTCCTGCACCTTTAGAACATTGATTAGCTTGTAGAGTTGCTTCGTCAACTGTTCAATGCTGCTGTCATCTCCCGGCACCACCATCGTAATTCGAGAAATGCCAACTTGTTCGGCGGGTCCCACAGCCAAACTTTCAATATTGAAACCGCGACGGGCAAATAAACCAGCAATCCGGGACAGAACACCCGCTTCATCCTCAACCAAAACTGACAAAGTGTGCTTCATCGAAGTAGCGCAAAAACACGAATACAACAGGTATTAAGTTCAAACGTAACTTTCTATATTATCGGTGGCAGATGTCACTCTCCCCCTGCTTCTTGGGAAAAGCTTTAGGCTGTTCTGATTCATGCGACCAGAACAGCGGCGCAATATTGTCCCAACAGGGTCAGTCGGTTTTGCATCTGAGTTTGCCGTTGTTGTCTGGTTTCGGGCCGATGGGCAGACTGCCAAAACAGCAGGTCCATGTTGAGCAGGCGCAATTGTTTATCAATTTCGACCTGAAGCGACTGGAGGGATTGGGGTAAGTGCGCTCCAGCCGAAGACAGGGTTAGTATTTGGGACTGAAACAACTGTTGCAACTGATCGGCAGCGATTTTCAGTTGGCAGCGATCGCACTCAGCCAGGGTGACCAGTGCCATCAAGCACTCTAACTGGTTTGCAAATGCTTGATAGGCATCCTGGTAATCAGTCGGTAAGGCCATGGTTGGATCCTGACATTTTCCAAACAACGGTCATCCAGCATTCGCCAATGAAAACTAGCACTTCTAGCGGCAGGATGGAAACAAACGTAAAGTTTCTTGTAATATAGGATAAATTAAGTTTCTATAGCTCAAAGGGAGATAGAAAGGAATTATAGGAATAATGTCCTTTTCCCTCCCAACTTCTTTCCGATGGGTGTGTGTTTGACCCTGGCCTAATTGGATCATTTTTATTTCTCTGTTTTTTCTGGCTTGAGCTCAGGATGTTTTACCTGAACCACCAGGCTTGTAAGCCCGGTGGGACTTTAATAATTCAATTTTAAATTTCTTTTGAGTGGCATTGCCCATTCATACAGTAGAATCAGCCATTATCTGAATCTGGGCCTTTCGTCTTCCCCGCTGCACAGCATGAATCTAACGGCTCCTGTTCCTACGGTTCAAATTGTGATTCCTGAATGGCTTCAAGACTGCATGAGACTCCGGCGATCTGCGTCGGAAACGGCAGAGGCTGACATGTCTCCTGCTGACGCCGATCTGATCTGTCGAGCCTTTGAATTTGCCTACACCCTCCATGAAAAACAAACCCGACAATCGGGCGAACCCTACATCATCCATCCCATTGCCGTGGCTGGTTTGCTGAAAGATCTGGGTGGCGGCAGTGCCTTAGTTGCGGCAGGATTGCTTCATGATGTGGTGGAAGACACCAATGTCACCCTGGAAGAGATTGAACAGCGATTTGGTAAAGAGGTCGAGACACTCGTCGAAGGGGTAACCAAGCTTTCCAAATTTAACTTTTCCAGTAAAACCGAACGGCAGGCTGAAAATTTTCGCCGCATGTTTATGTCCATGGCCCAGGACATTCGGGTGATTGTGGTGAAGCTGGCCGATCGCCTGCATAACATGCGGACCCTGGAGCATCTATCGGAAGCCAGACGTCGCAAGATTGCCCTGGAAACCCGGGAAATTTTTGCCCCCCTGGCTAATCGGTTGGGGATCGGGCGCTTTAAGTGGGAACTGGAAGATCTGGCCTTCAAATATCTGGAGCCTGAAGAATATCGTAACATTCAGGACCTGGTTGCGGAAAAACGGGGCGATCGCGAAGCCGGATTGGCCCAGTTGATTGAAAGCCTGAAGCAGCGGTTAGGTCAGCTCGGCATCCATGCCATTGACATCAGTGGGCGGCCTAAACACCTGTACGGCATTTATCAGAAAATGACCCGGCAGCAAAAAGGTTACGACGAAATTTACGATATCGCAGCCGTCCGGATCATTGTTGAGACCAACGACGAATGCTATCGCGCCTTGGCCGTGGTACATGACATGTTCCGCCCCATTCCAGGACGCTTTAAAGACTACATCGGCTTACCCAAACCCAATCGCTATCAGTCCCTACATACCGTCGTCATTGGTCCCACCGGCAAACCGCTAGAGGTTCAGATCCGCACCCTGGAAATGCATCATGTGGCGGAATACGGGATTGCTGCCCACTGGAAGTATAAAGAGACCGGCAGCAGCAGTAGTCAGTTGTCTGCCAAGGACGAAAAGTTCACCTGGTTACGTCAGTTACTGGACTGGCAAACGGATCTCAAGGACGCCCAGGAATATCTGGAAAGCGTCAAGGACGACCTGTTTGACGGGGATGTCTATGTGTTTACGCCCAATGGGGATGTGGTGCCGTTGACTCGGGGCGCTACTCCCGTCGATTTTGCCTATCGGATTCACACCGAGGTCGGACACCACTGTTCTGGTGCACGGGTGAATGGCCGCATGGTGACCCTGGACACTCCCCTGAAAAATGGCGACATCGTTGAAATTCTGACCCAGAAAAATGGTCGCCCTAGTCTGGACTGGCTCAATTTTGTCGTCACCCCAGGAGCCCGCAACCGCATCCGGCAATGGTATAAGCGCTCTAACCGGGATGAGAATGTTGCCCGGGGGCGAGAAATGCTGGAACGGGAGTTGGGCAAAAATGGCTTTGAGGCGCTGCTGCGCTCCAGTCCCATGCAGACTGCCGCCGAGCGTTGCAACTATCACAGCGTAGAGGACCTGCTGGCGGCGATCGGCTATGGAGAAATCACGCTGAACCATGCATTGAACCGAATTCGGGATGCAGTCAAGGCCCAACAACCAATTTCACCCGATCCCCAAACGCCGGTTCTGCCCACTTCCTCGCCCAAAGCCTTTGCCCCACCGATTGACAGTCGATCGCCGATTGTCGGTGTGGAAGGGTTGCTCTATCACATGGCTGGCTGTTGTACGCCCGTTCCGGGTGAGGCCATCATTGGTGTTGTCACCCGTGGCAGTCGGGGCATTTCCATTCACCGACAGGGCTGTCCTAATGCCGAACAGATTCCCGGTGATCGCCTGGTGCCCGTCAGTTGGAACCCCACCGAGCAAGACCGGGGACGGCCCCAGACCTACCCAGTTGACATTCAAATCGACGTCATTGATCGGGTCGGTGTTTTGAAGGATATCCTGTCCCGTCTGACCGACAACAACATTAACGTCCGTCACGCCCAGGTCAAAACGTTCCCTGACCAGACTGCGGTTATTGATCTGGGCATCGATATCCGCGACCACGACCAGTTAGAACACACTTTTAGCCAAATTCGCAAACTGAGTGACGTTTTAAATTTGCGGCGTCTGAGCCAGATTGAAAACTCCTAGTGCAGCGTCAACTCTAGAAATTAGGGTTTGTAGTCAGCGCTTCAGCGCTAAAGCGCCGACTACGAGCCAATGGGTTCACCTTAAAATTAGGGTTTGACAGAACACTAGTCCAATGCAAATCCCCACCAGATCCAGCAACAGAAGTAGCTAATTGTCTGGCGATCGCAACAATCAACCATATTGTGCTCTTCCATTACCACCCACCGACGCAAAAATAATTTCAAAGAGAATCCGCGATCTTGCCCCTCGATCAAACTTTGGGGGGATAATTAAACAGGATTAGCGTAACCACTAATGCGGCATTGGCATCACAGGAGTCAGGGGTTGGGTGAATCGGTCCAGGTAGGGAAACGGTCTTCCCGCACTCTGCCTGGTCATGAGTTGCGACAGAGCCGATTGCAGCCAGGTTCTTTGACGGGTGCAATCCTTAACAAAATCATGAATCAGCCGTTTGGTGCACAGGTCAGTTTATGGATACATCCTTCTACTAAACAAGCATTTTCTTCGCCAATGCCCCTGGTTAGACCTTAGCGTATGAAACCTGAACATCTCGAAGGTTTGCGAGCCTGTTGTCAGGATGATGCAGCTTTTGAGCGAATGCAGCAGATCCTGACTGCCATTGAATCGGAGCGGCAACAAACGGAACTGACCAGTCTCGTTCACCAAGTGACGCGACGCTACATTCCCCGGCCGGATCTGGCCACCTATCGGAACGAGTATCAGCAAGTGCTGGAACGAATGATCGTTGAACGCACGACGGATTTACTGACCACTAATCAACAACTTTTGCAGGAGATTACCGATCGCAAGTTGGCGGAAAAGGCGCTTCAGGAGAGTGAACAACGATTTCGCTCCCTGATCGAAAATGCCACTGACATTATTGTCATCCTGGATCAGCAGGGCATCTTCCGCTACAGCAGCCCTTCAGCCAGGCGATTGTTGGGATATTCCCCGGAGGATGTGGTTGGTCGCAGTGCCGCAGAGTTTGTCCATCCTGAAGATGTGTCGGTCATTCTGCAAGTGCTCCATGCTGCGATCGCCCATCCCGGTGTCAGCCAGCCAATGGTGGAATATCGGGTACAGCATTGTGATGGATCCTGGTGCTTGTTCGAAGCGGTTGCCACCAGCCTGCTGGATGACCCAGCGATTCAGGGGGTCGTGGTCAACTGTCACGACATTACCGAACGCAAGCAAGCGGAAGAGGCGCTGCGAGCAGCCAACCACCAAATTGCCAACATTCTGGAAAGTGTAACCGACGCCTTTATCTCCCTCAATGACGAGTGGCAGTTTACCTATCTCAATCAGCGGGCGGCCCAGCTATTTCAGCGATCGTCGGAGGGCTTACTGGGCCGCACCATCTGGGCCGAATTTCCCGGTCTGAAGGGTAGCCTGTTCGACCAGGAACTGCACCGGGCGATGGACCAACAAGTCGCTGTGACCTTTGAGGAATTTTACTCCCCGCTGAATATCTGGTTTGAAGTCCGGGTTTTTCCTTCGGCGCAAGGCCTGTCTATCTTCTTCCTGGATGTCACAGAACGGCAGCAAGCCCAGGCAGAACTGCTGGAAATGAGCACCGCTTTAGGCAACGCGGTGGAGGGAATTGCCCGTCTAGACCTGCAAAACCATTTTGTCGCCCTAAACCGGGCCTTTGCCATTTCCCTGGGCTATCAACAGGAAGAAATGATTGGCCTGCCCTGGAGCATCATCTTTCATCCCGATGACCTGGAAATCGTTGAGGCAGCCCACCAGGAGATGCTACAGGCTGGCAAGGTTGAAATTGAAGTGCGGGGAGTCCGGAAGGATGCATCTGCCTTTTATATGCAGTTGGTTATGGTGGCCGCCCACGACTGGCATGATCGGTTAATTGGCTTCCATTGCTTTACCAAAGACATCACCGAGCGCAAAGCAGCAGAAGCCGCCCTGCGGGAAAGTGAAGAGCGCTTACGGTTGACCTTGGAAGCAACCGAAATGGGCATCTGGAACCGCAATCTGTATACAGATCAGGTGCGCTGGTCAGAAAGTTGCGAAGCCCTGTTTGGTCTGCAACCAGGCACCTTTGGTGGCACCTTTGATGACTTTCTGCGGTGTGTCCACCCGGATGACAGAGCTTATGTGGTGCAGGAAACTGATAAGGCGATCCAGCAACAGCGGGATGTCAGCAAGGAGTTTCGGATTATCCGGCCCGATGGCAGCGTTCGCTGGATTGCCGAGCGCAGCCATGCCTTTATCAATGAGATGGGCAAACCGATCCAGATGCTTGGGGTGTCCATGGACATCACCGATCGCAAACGGGCCGAGGAAGCCCAATGGCAACAAGCTGAGCGCGAACAACTGATGGGAGCCATTTCCCAGCGGATCCGGCAGTCTCTGGAACTGGAAGAAATCCTCAACACCACCGTATCCGAAGTTCGGCAGTTACTACGGGCCGATCGGGTGGTGATTTTCCGGATTCAACCCAACGGCGTCGGCCTGGTAACCGCTGAGTCCGTAGATAATGGCTTCCCCGCCCTGTTGGGATATTCCCTGGATGCGGATTGGTTTCGGGACAGCCAGCAACAATATTATCGCAACGGAAGAAATCAGGTCATGGATGATCGGTCGGCCATCGACCCAGCCATCGGTTGTTCCTTTGTCCTGGACCAGTGGCAGGTGCAGTCCTTATTGGTGGTGCCGATCCTCCACTCCAACCGGCTATGGGGCATTCTGGGGGCTCACCAATGCTCCACCACCCGTCATTGGGAAGAATTTGAAGTCGGCTTGCTGGAGCAACTCGCCACCCAAGTCGCGATCGCCATTCAGCAATCGGAACTCTATCAACAGGTGCAGCAACTCAACGCAGACCTGGAACGCCAGGTTCAGGACCGAACCGCCCAGTTACAACAGGCCCTCCAATTCGAAGGCACCCTGAAGCGTATTACCGACTCAGTGCGCGACAGCCTGGAAGAAGAAACCATTCTGCAAACAGCCGTCCAGGAACTGGCTGTCGGTCTAGAGGTTTGGGGCTGTCATGCCGCCCTCTATGACCTTGGCCAGCAACAGGCCATTATCCGATATGAGTCAACCGAATCGGAACAGTTGCAACCCGCCAAAGACACCATCGTTCAAATTGAAGACTTTTCAGAAGTCTTCGAACAACTGTTGCAGTCCCAAACGGTGCAGGTTTGTCGGTTGGGAAACAATCCCCTGCAACCGTCAATGCAAACAGCCTGCTCCCTGCTGGCCTGTCCCATCGTTGACGATCAGGATGTATTAGGCCACCTGTGCTTGTTCAAACCCCGCCAGGCTGCCTTTAATTTGCAGGAAATTCGTCTGGTGCAGCAGGTGGCCAACCAATGCGCCATCGCCATTCGGCAGGCTCGCCTGTATCAAAAAGCCCAGGCCCAAGTCGCGGCTCTGGAGGAACTGAACCAGTTGAAGGATGATTTTCTCAGCACGGTCTCCCATGAATTGCGCACCCCCATGTCCAACATGAAGATGGCCATTCACATGCTGAGAACCGTCACCAACCCCGACCGGCAGAGCCAATACCTGAATATTCTGCAAGCGGAGTGTTATCGAGAAATTGAACTGATCAATGACCTGCTAGATTTACAACGGTTAGAGGCATCTTCCTATCCGGTCGCTCTGGAAGAGTTGACCTTGTCAGATTTCCTGTCGCACCTGATCGAGCCGTTCCAGACCCGCACCAGCAACCGCCAGCAGCAACTGCAGGTTTCTATGGCCCCCGATCTGCCAACAATTGTCACAGACCAGACAGCATTAGAACGAATCCTGGCCGAGTTGCTAAACAATGCCTGCAAATATACACCGCCCGCTGCAGCGATCGAGCTATCTGCCAGCTTCGATGCAGCGTGGAAGAATGGCAGCAGCCCCCAGGTCGTATTTTCAGTCCGGAACCAGGCAGAAATTCCTCCAGCAGAACTGGAACGGGTTTTTGATAAGTTTTATCGCATTCCCAACGCCGATCCCTGGAAGCAAGGCGGCACTGGCTTAGGATTGGCTTTGGTAAAGCGGCTAGTGGCTCAGCTCAATGGTTGCATTCAGGCCAGCAGTCTGGATGGCTGGACCAGTTTTACCCTGTCTTTGCCCGTCGTTCACCCGGTTAAATCCAGGTGAGCGACACCGGCAGACGCTCTATCAGCCAAACTGGTTTGGCTCAGCACAGGGGGACTCAGGCGGTGCTGCAAAGCAGGATGAATTGAAACGAAGTCAAGCATCCAGCATCCTTTTTGTCATCCCTGCAATCAGCAATGTCGGGACTCAAGTACGGACTTGCGGCGATCGCCGATGCGGCTGATGGGTCGTAATGCGAAAGATTTCCTCCTGGGCATAGCAAATCGATATTTCCCGCACACCCACAATCACCCAGGAAGACCAACGGAACTGGTCAATGTCATTGAGTAATTGGTCAACAATCCACGAGTGCGGACAGTGAATAGTTAATGTCCGCTTGTCGTCCAGGTGCATCAAGGCCTGGTTCAGCGGTTCAGCAAAGAACTGGCACAAACGCTCCAAACGCAGTTTCTCTAAGCGGAACAGGTCATCAGTTGTAAGTTCAAAGGACATGGCAGGAACCCCAGTAAGGGAACTGTCTTCATTTAACCCCCATCCTTGCCTGCACCCTACGGTGAAAATCTGGATTTTTTGGCTGGCTATATCATCCAGCCTGGGGGGAATTGCGGATTGACTGGCAACAAGGCAGGTAAAACCTGTCATACATCATTGGATCTGTCATATCGCAATCCTAAATGACTGGTGAACGACTGGATGGTGAAAGGGCTTTGTGAGAAGGATTTCCTGCGGCAACCTTGCACAATCCTGATCGGATCGCTATACCTGCCTGGATAATGTTGCAAAACTACATCACCAGCACGGGAATTTAGATTCTCTATGCAGCCAGTAGGGACGGATAATCAGACAGGGGAGGATAACTGCAGCGTCTTGCAACTGCACCAGGATAAACACTTATGCCGTGGAAGTTGAGATGCCAATGCTGCCTTCAGAAAGAAGGAGAAAGGGCGAATCCAGCAACGGCTTTCCTAACAGAAAGATCAATCAAAGGGAAAGAAATGTGACTCATCCACAAGTTCTCTGTTTGGGTGAAATTTTGTATGACTTTTTAGCAGACCAAGTTGGGGTGACCTATGAACAGGTGCAGTCCTGGACCCCCTATCCGGGTGGCGCACCAGCCAATGTGGCTTGTGGACTGGCAAAATTGGGCGTTGCAGCCGGATTTATTGGGTGTGTTGGACAGGATCAATGGGGGGAGTCCCTGGTTTCTATCCTTCACACAGCCGGGGTAGAAACCCTAGGCGTGCAGCACCATTCATCCGCCCCTACGCGAGCAGTCTATGTGGTCCGTTCCGCCACTGGCGATCGCACCTTTGTGGGCTTTGGCGGCCAACCTACCACCGTTTTTGCGGATACCCAGTTGCAGGCCGATCACCTGCCGGTTTCCCTCTTTGAACAGGCTGAATATCTGGTATTGGGGACGCTGGAACTGGCCTACCCCAATAGCCGCAAAGCCATTGCCCGAGCCCTGGACCTGGCCGATGACTACTACACCAAAATTCTGGTGGATGTGAACTGGCGACCAGTATTCTGGCCGGATCCGGCCATTGCCCCCAGCCAAATCCGGGAGTTAATCGCCCATGCCGATTTCCTAAAACTGTCTGAAGAGGAAGCAGACTGGCTGTTTCAGACTAAGGATCCAGCCGTCATCGCCCATCAACTGGGCAGCCTGGAGGGAATTATTGTCACGGCAGGGGAAAAGGGCTGCACCTACTTCCTGGGGGAAACGGAAGGGCAGGCGCCCGCCTTTGCAGTTCCGGTCCAAGATACCACTGGTGCCGGAGATAGCTTTGTGGCTGGGTTCTTACATCAGTTGTGTCAGTACGGAATTAAACGGCTGGCCGATCCAGACATTGCCCACCGGGCGGTTCAGTATGCCAGTGCGGTGGGAGCGCTGACCACCACCCGCCCCGGCGCGATCGCCGCCCAACCAACCGCCGCCGAAGTGGAAACTTTTCTGGCCCAGCACGGCCGCTAATCTCAGAGGCTGACCAATGCCGGTTGAAATTGAACGGAAATTTTTAGTTACAGGCGATAGCTGGCGCTCCCAAGCTAAAGGGAGCCTCTACCGTCAGGGGTATCTCACCCAGGAGCCGGGAAGAACAGTCCGGGTGCGGATCGCGGGCGATCGCGGCTTTTTGACGATCAAGGGCCCCACGCAAGGAGTGACCCGATCAGAGTTTGAGTACGCCATCCCCGTCAGTGATGCCAGGGAAATGCTGGAGACCCTCTGTGTCGGTCCGCTGATTGAAAAAACCCGCTATACCCTGGAGCACAATGGCCTAATCTGGGAAATTGACGAATTTGCTGGAGAGAATCAGGGACTCATCCTGGCAGAAGTTGAGTTAACCGAGGCCAACCAATCGATCCAGTTACCGGAGTGGGTGGGAACTGAAGTCTCCCATGACCCGCGCTATTTCAACGCCAACCTGGCCCGCCACCCCTACCGTCAGTGGAACGAGTCCGCCGAGACGACAACGGATGCACCGTAAGGCCCTGATTCCCAAGCAGGTGTCAGGCCATATTGTTTTCGATCGCCCAGCGGGCCAATTCTGTCCGGTTATGCAGACCGGTCTTGCCTAACATATTGCTAACGTGGCTCTCAATTGTGCGTTGACTGACATTCAACTCGTCAGCAATTTCCCGATTGGCCATGCCACGGGCCACAAATTGGACCACCTTCAATTCCGTCGGCGTCAATTCCACATCGAAGGGCACCTGAATCTTGGGACCACTTTCAGCTACCTTGCCACCCGGTCGTTCCGAAATACGGGCAGCCTGTTTCAGGGATGACTCGACCTGAGCCACCAATTCCTCCGGTTCAAAGGGCTTGACCATGTACACATCGGCCCCAGTATTCAGCCCTTTCACCCGATCCTGACTCTGTCCCTTAGCTGACAAAAACAACACGGGAACCCAACTGGTGCGCGGATCTTCCCGCACATGCTTAACCAGGGAATAGCCATCCATCTCGGGCATCATGACATCACAGATAATCATGTCCGGAATGTCCTGCTCCAGAATTTCCAGGGCTTCCCGGCCATTTTCTGCCGTGACAACCTCATATCCTCTAAATTCCAGGTAATCTTTAACCAACAAAATGAGGTTGGGGTCATCATCAATTAGCAGCAGACGTTTATGATTGCCGACGGTGGTTTCCTTCATGTCTTGCTACTCACTACCAGGGTCTACTTTGCACGAAGCCCGAATAAACGAATTGGATTCGACGTTTAAACGGCAGTTCCTTAAACAACCGGAGACATTAATATAGCCATCCTACTGGAATTAAGGTCAAATCCCAACGCCAAGGTAACAGGCCTAAACTGATCAAGGAATACATTGGCATAGCCAACATCAAATGTTGATTTCGGTTGAATGGAAGAAGATTTTTCGCTGAACCAAACAATAAACCTCCCCAGCAATATTGTAGGTAGAGGTCAGGAAAGCGCAGCAAATAAATTTGATTACATCCAGTCAAAATTCTCCCCTTAGCCGTGGAACTAGGGCTGGCCCAACCTCGCACCGAGTATCAACTGGGCTGCTTTGCCGCTGGGCTAGCCTTTGCCCGTGCCGAAGGCATCCTGCCCGCACCAGCTATTCCATTTCTCCCTTGCTCAACCCCAGCAGTTGTCATGCCTGAATTACCCAGCCAGTGGCAAACCCCATCTCCGTCACCGCTACCCGCAGAATTTGTCCGGGCCGTCCAGGAGTATGCCCTGAACGACACCTGGCAATACCTGGCCCAGTTATTGTGGCAACGGGGCATTCGGCAACCAGAGTTGTTGGCGGGCTTTCTAGATCCGGCCTGCTATCAACCAACCAGCCCCTTTGCCTTTGGAGCGGAAATGGAATGGGCGGTAGAACGCATCCAGCAAGCCCGGCAAACTGGGGAAGTGGTGGCCATTTGGGGTGACTTTGATGCCGATGGAGTAACTGCCACTGCTGTTCTGTGGGATGGCTTGGGGCAGTTCTTTCAGCCCCACCGGACACTGGTTTACTACATCCCCAACCGACTTACCGAGTCCCACGGGTTGTCTCAATCGGGCATTGACCAATTGCAGCAACAGAACTGCCGGTTAATCATCACCTGTGATACGGGCAGCACCAACCAGGCTGAAATTGACTATGCCCGCAGTCTGGGACTGGATGTAATCATCACCGATCACCACACCCTGCCAGCAGAGCGGCCCCCCGTTACCGCTATCATCAATCCCCGCTATCTGTCCGCCGACCACCCCCTAGCCACCCTGTCAGGTGTGGCCGTCGCCTACAAACTGGTCGAAGCCTTGTACGAACGGCTGCCCGCCGTTCCTCAGCAACCCTTGGAGCACCTGCTGGACCTGGTGGCGATCGGGCTGATTGCTGACCTGGTGGAACTGAAGGGCGACTGTCGCTATCTAGCCCAGCGGGGCATTGAGCAGTTACAGCGACAAGCCAACCCAGCCACTGCAACCCGTCCCGGTTTAACAAAATTGCTGGAGCTCTGCAAGCGAACCGGCGATCGCCCGACAGACATATCCTTTGGCCTGGGTCCCCGGATCAACGCTGTCAGCCGCATTCAGGGCGATGCCCACTTCTGCGTGGAGTTATTGACCAGTCAGGACAGCCATCTCTGCAGCCACCTGGCCGAGGCCACCGAGTTAGCCAATGCCCGCCGCAAAGCCCTCCAGAAAGACCTGACCAAACAGGTCCGCGATCGCCTCGCCCACCTGGACCTTTCCACTACGGGCGTCATTGTCTTGGCCGACGAACAGTGGCATCCTGGCGTATTGGGCCTGGTAGCGGGACAGATTGCCCAGGAATATGGCCGTCCCACCATCCTGCTGAGTATCGAAAGCGAGGCAGACTGGCCCTCATCCCCTCTGCAAGGGCAATCCCTTTCTTCCCCATTCCCTGCAGCCCCTTCCCCCTACTCCCCACTCCCC
>CAZBTL010000065.1:15811-17692 GCA_964494755.1 uncultured bacterium
ACTCCCCACTCCCCTTGGCTCGCGGTTCAGCCCGTTCCGCTCACAACCTCGACCTCTATCAGCTCGTCCAGGATCAGCAACACCTGCTGCATCGGTTTGGCGGCCATCCCCTGGCGGCAGGCTTGAGTTTACCGGTAGAAAACCTGTCCCTGTTTACCGAAGCAATTAACCAGCGATCGCTACAGCAACTGGACCTCTCCTCTCCTGTCGTTCTTGACATCGACCTGGAAGTAACCGTGGCTGAGTTGGGCAAAGACCTGTTTCAGACCCTTAAGTTGCTGGAGCCCTGTGGCATGGGCAACCCGGCGCCTCGCCTGCTGATCCGAAACGGTTGGTTTACTGAGGTGAAACAACAGAAAATCAGAGACCGGAAAGGGCAGGTCGTGCAGTATATCAAAACCGATTTTGCTTTGTGGGATGCAACCGTCCGCACTGGTTTTCCCGGCATCTGGTGGGGCCACTATCCATCCGAGTTGCCCCCCCAACCCTGCGACGTAGTGGTTGAATTGGACTGGAATGCTTACCGCCGTCGCTATGAAGTCCGGCTGATTGCAGTGCGTTCTGCCGCCAACCAATCTGTGCCAGCGCCAGAACCATCGTTACCGGAATTGTTGGACTGGCGCGGACAGTTTCCAACCGACAGCCCATCCCCGTCTGCAGAGCCACTGGTGTTGCGTCAGTGTCCTTCCAGTTGGGCCGAGTTCCGCCTCTGGTGGCAGCGGGCGCAGCAGCAGGCTCGGCCCCTGGCGATCGCCTATTCCCGTCCGGAGCAGCCCCCACCACAGACACTCTGGTCCCAACTGGTCGGCATTGCCAAATATCTCAGTCGCACGGGCCAGATCGCCACTCGCCAACAGTTACGGGCCAAGCTAGAAGTGGGCGATCGTTGTTTGCAACTGGGATTTCGAGCCTTGCAAGGACTGGGATTCACCCTCACTTCCAGGGACGCGGGATTCCAGATCGAGCCAGGGCAGCCGCTCAGCCATCCAGACACCCCCACCCTGGAAGCCATCCAGCAGTTCCTGGCGGCGGTGCAAGAGGAACAGTTCCAGCGGGCCTATTTCTATCAGTTGCCCCTGGACAAGCTGCGGTTGCTCCTGAACCAGGTTGGCGCGGAAGCCGCCGCTACTAAACCAGAATGACAGAGTGCCCCAGCAAGACTGACGCAAATCGATCCGGCGGGGGCATAATGGCTAGCGACCCCGTGTTGCTGTTGGGAGAATCGTCATGCATCGGATTCAATTGGCTGTTGCAGTTGTCATCGGATTATTGCCCGCACTGATGGTTGGGCCAGCCCGCGCCCTACCGGGTCAGAGCCAGGAAGAAACAAAAGCCTGGATTCTGGCTAATCCCACTTTGAATCCGCAGGCGGATGGCTCCCTGCTGGTGCGACAAAGCGACACACCGGCCCGTCGGTTTACCTTCCAAGCATCAGCCTTTCGGGTTGGCCTGTTAACGCCCGTGCCGATGGGAGGAATTGTCCGCACCGAAGAAATTACCTTCTTCGACATGGTCAATGGGGTAAACCGTTTCCGGCTAGAAGAGTCTCTGCGAGCTATTTACGGGGCCGCCCTTTATCAAGATTACGTCCAGGGCCGTCGGGTCTATGCCTATCCCAACGCCAACAACCGACCAAACACCAAAATTGGCAAAGCCCTGCAGGGAGACGTGCGAGAGGGCGATCGCTACGCCTATTGGGTGGAAATTGTTAATCGAGCCGATGGGTATCCCTACATGGGCAAACTGGTAGTCTTTCTGAAAGAAGATTTGCCCAAGTTACTGGCTGAACTGCAAAACCGCTAACCGCCTAAGCCGTTAACGGTTGCTGGCAGCAACGGCCTGTTTCCGACGACAGGGAGTGAGCCGCCAACCCATCCCTAG
>CAZBTL010000066.1:0-17589 GCA_964494755.1 uncultured bacterium
GTGATGCCGCGTCAGAAGATCCGGGTAATTACGTAGGTGATCTGACGACTGATGGCAGTTGCTATGCTGCTGCTATCTGGCTAGATCTACCGGGAGGGTTGGGACAATTGGCTCCAGGGAATCATGGCATCTTGAGCCAACCGACGGGTTACCTCGTATGCACCGTAGCGATTCAAATGACTCGGATCGGAAAAGTAGTCCGTTCGATTCAGTTCGGGCACGCCATTGAGATTGCGATAAATCAAGCCCAGTTGGGGGGCTAGCCCCAGTAAGTGTTGCTGAAACGCATCTTCGTAGCTCTGTCGAACTGGATCCAGGTATTCCCGCGTCAGGGGCAGATTGACAAACACCAGGGAGATGTTGCGGGCTTGGGTGGCCTGGACCAAAGCAACCAGCGCTTGGGTTTGGGCGCCGTCTAAATTGAAGGACTCGAAGTCGGAGTCATAGGCTCCAGAAACCCGCGCATATTTTTGATAATAAGTGACCGGGTTAAATTGGACTGAAAGGGGGAGAAAGCCATTGATATCCACCAGGCTTTTACCGTCAGGTGTAACCAAGTCCAGCGCATTACCCGCTGCATTCTGAGAGGTACTGGAGGCTGCGGATTTGTCCTCCGGTAGAAAACTGACCAGCTTGTCCCGCAGCAGCGACTTGACCCGATCGCGCTGTCCGTAGGAGAGGAAGAAGGAACCAAACCAGCGATTCATCCTCTGGTTCAAGACCTGATAACCGTTACCGGGCGTTGCGGGAGAAATATCCGTTACTTCTGCCGCTTTCGCCCCATCGACTGGCTGGGTCAGTGGTCCTGTTAATGCAGCAGTTCCAGGGATTGGCTGTCGTCCCGACTGCAGAGCCTGATAGCCCTTAGAGGCCACAATGCCATTAAAGGTTACATCTTGCCGACCACTGTTAAAGGCGCGGGCGCCATCGGCCCAGAGAATCAGTTTGGGCAACTTATCCTGAGGCAGAATTTGCTCAACCAACAGGGCTACGACCTGGGCTGTTGCACCATTGACCCCCAAATTGAAGACCCGAATACCAGGATGACCCAGTTCTGCCAGGCTGGATGCCAACGCTGTCGGGTCAATCCCCCGCAAAGCGCGGGAACTGCCCACAACCAGCACATCCGGTGGGCCGTACACCTCTAGATAGTCCCGATAAACAGCGAGTTGTAGATCCAGTTGGCGACTGTTAAAGGAAGGAAAGGCATCTGGCCCCGTGAGATTTGGCAATGGGGCCTTTGGCTGTAGGGGAGACGCTGGCAGAGAAGCCGCTGGGGGGGCGGGTGGATTTTCTGGGGAGGTTGCAGCGCCCTCTGCTATGGCTGGAGTTTCCGAAATGAGGCTACTGCCAGGCTGAGTGAAGCCGGAAGAACTGAACACCGAGGGATCATCCAACTTCTGCTTCTGCAGCGAGAGCTGCGGCAGGTGAGTCTCCACCGGTTGGGGTTGGGCCGCCGACACAGATGGAGAAACGGTTGGGGTTGGTTGGGCGATCGCCGAAGTCGGGGCTTTGGGCAAATTCGGCTGGCTCCACTGGCTCAGAATCCAATCCGACTGAATCACAATCAGCAGACCCACCACCCCCCAAACCAGGGCAATTCCCCTGGTCTGGGGAGAATCATGGGTGGTTGCATCACTGCTAGAAGCGAATTCTGCTGGCAAGTCCAGGGCATGACTGGGAATGAATAACTGGGTCCGAATCAGCAGGTGCTGTACTTTGTTCAGGAATCGCTCCAGGTAACGGTCCAGGTGCGATCGCCAACTTTCAGCCGTCACTTCTGACCGCAGCACCAGCGCCCCAGGCGGGGACAGTAGATCACTCACATAGGCGTCCGAAGCCGCAAATTCGGGCGTGGCTTCCGGCACCAGCCGTTGCCGCGCGGTAAAGTCTGAGCCAAAGCTCCAGAGGGGCTGTTTCTGACCGGCCCGTCGACCATAGACCCGCACCCCAGTTACACCCGAAATTTGCAAAGGTTTCAAAAAGCGAACAACCGCAGGACCCACCTGCTCCTGCCGAGGGCAATTAGGGGCATCGGTCATGATGTGGATTAAGTCCCCTTTTTGCCGGACCTGAACCCGGATGCCGCCAGTCGCCAACAACTTATCCAGATTGGGATTGAGCAAGCGCGAGAGCAAGAAGGAAATGGCGGCCAGATCTCCCTGTTGCGCCAGCGCCATCGTAGGCGCCAGACGCTTTGGCTCGGCGGTAGTGGGCAGATCCAACCAGTACACCCAGAGCGGTATCGGAATGCCACCATTGGCAGCACCTACCCCATTTTCAGGGGACTGACCCGAGGCATAGGTTGAGGCAACGTCCAGAACTGGCTGGTTTTCAATGCCATAGATGGTTGCCGCCTGGATGCCCTGCGGTTTAATCGTTTCTAGGATGGGAGCGATCGCCGCCAGACAGGTCAGCTTATCCGGTGCAGCGGTGGACAACCCCAGACAGGAAAGATGCAGGGTGGAATCCTTGAGAATGGCAGACGTTTGCACTCCCTGTGGCTTCAGCACCCGATTCAGCAGTCGGGTAATGGCCTGCACATCCCCCCACCGGGCCCATTCCTTCAAGATTTCATCGGTTGGGGTCAGATCCACCCGTAACATCCATTCCGGTCGAGTTTCACCTGTTACCTGGGCAAAAACAATGGCATCCCGGAAGCCGCGCAGTTCCAATTGGCGTAGTCTTTGCGCGATCGGCTCGGCCGCCATCAGCGGATCCGGCACATAGGCCGATTCACAGGCAACCAGCAATCGCTTTGCCAGGACGGTTCCCAGTTGCGTCTGCAACCAGGTATCAGAAGAATGGCCGTCTGCAACAGAACTGCCCTGCGGCGGTTGCAAATCCTCTACCCTGGCCCGAACCGCAATTCCTAAGTGACTCAAGCTACGGCTCAAATAGCGGGCGATCGCATCCGGTCTGCCCTGACGAGCCAGAGCCAACACCGAGATCCGAAGCGCCGCATCCGGTTGACCAGTTGGAGCAGAGGGATCCGAAGCGGCAATAGCAGACGCCCCTTCCAGGTGATTTGGAGTCGAGCCGGCTGTCTGGTCTGGCAATCGATGCAGGGGAAAGGACTCCGTCCACTCCGGAGTCGTCTGACCCAACCTGCGACCATAAACCATTACCCGATAGACCTGAGCTGAAGTATCTGGCAAGAAGCGCTCTAAGGGGGTACTGGAAAAAGCCTTGATCAACAAGGGAACCACCTGCGATGCATCCGGCGGCACTGAAGATTCACATAAAACATGCAGATTATTGCCCCGAAGTCGGCTGCGAATCTGGACCTGGGGCAAATTCAGAATGCCGTAGATCCATTGGTTCAACGATAATCGGGGCAGGTCTTCCAGAGGCTGCATCCGTGGCTGAACGGACTGGTTGTGAATATCAATGTCCGACATGAAAACGTGAAGGTTTCTAGAGGCTCAAACAAAGGCTCAACATCCCTGATGGTCAGCGTTGTACTGCCCCATAGAGATAACATAACCTGGCGAAATCGGGCACTTTTTTTTGCAATTGTGTCTTCAATTTAACGTCTTTATTGATTGTCTGGAAAAAATTGAACCCAGGTCGGGATCAACTCATCCTTCTGCTTACAGTCATTTCAGCCCTGCTCCGGAAACTTCATCCAACTTTCTGAAGACATTTCTGAAGAAGAAGGGCCCCGCGTACAGGCGAAGCATGTGGCCGTCAGGCTCTACCGGCACGGAAAAATCCCAGTCCAACTGCTTTGCCGCCACCCTAGACAAACTTTGCTGAAACTTCTGCTGCTGCAACGCTCCTTAACAGCTCGACCATTCAGCGATTTTCAAGTTACAAGCGGCCTCTCCATCAACCAGCCTCAATTCCCCTTTATCATTGAGGAGACTGATGCTTCAGATTCAGGGTACTCACTCTTCTTTTAAGTTATGCAATCTTCAGACCAGTCTCCCTTATCTAGCTTAGTTAGCACGTTACCACCAGCTCTGATTGTGAGTCTGGCCATTCCTCCCTTTCTGGCCAGTCTGGTGGCTGGAAAAGTGCTTGCCAAGCTCGTAGAGGATGTCGGTGTTTCCAGTGAAGAACTCTTTCGGGGCGATCGCTTACCGATTCTGCCCTTTCCCGACCCCCCTGCGGCTGAATCTTCGGCCGCCGATACATCCCATGAGCCGAACTGAACTGTAACCGCCGCTGGCCCATTTCACCAGCCCATACCTGGTAAGTTGTCACTGGCAGGTAAGTTGTCACTGGCAGCACGGGCGATCGCAGCTTAATTTAAAGTTGAACTTGGCTGCGTCAGTCCTTTAATCCCTTGCCCAGTCAGAGATTTCAGTCAGAAACTGGGATATTTCGTCTATTGCATTACTCCAAAAAAGACGAGTTACCCCCTAGAATGGTTGATTATCTTTGGCTTAACAGGCTCCATGAGTGCGACACGACCTTCGTCTGATGATGCTCTGAGTTTCAGTGAAATTGAATCCAGAGCACTAGAGTCCACCCCATCGACCTCCACCTCTGACCTCTATCTGCGACATCGCCTCAAGCTGATTGAGGATCTCTGGGCAGAGGTTTTATGTCAGGAATGCGGTCAGAACCTGGTTGATCTGCTGACTCAGTTGCGGGATATGTGCTCCCCAGAAGGTCAGGCTACAACCTTTACTGAGTCAGATCGGGAGTCGCAAGTCTTGAAAGTCGTCGAGAAGCTAGATCTGAATGAAGCGATTCGGGCTGCGCGGGCCTTTGCGTTGTATTTTCAGCTGATCAATATCGTCGAGCAGCACTACGAACAACGCGACCAGCAGAAACATTACCGGGCTACCCGCGATTCAGCTACGGCCCGACCCAGCAATGGCATCCCTACCCTCAGTTATTCCAAACCGGATGGAGCTGTTTCGCTGAGCAGCCTGGAAGCCGACTTATTGGAAAAGAGCCTACAAGAAGGAGTTTCGCGCAAGGAAACCAGTACTTTTTATTGGTTGTTTCCCCAATTACGCCAGTTAAATGTGCCACCCCGCCACATTCAAGCGTTGATCGATCAGCTGGATGTGCGATTGGTCTTTACCGCCCATCCAACTGAAATTGTCCGTCACACCATTCGAGACAAGCAGCGGCGGATCGCTAACATTCTGCGTCGGCTAGATCAGGAAGAGGAACGGGCTGCCGCATTGGATGTCACCACATCCTGGGAAGCGGCGCAACTTCGGGAACAGTTGACCGAGGAAATTCGCCTGTGGTGGCGGACGGACGAACTGCACCAGTTTAAGCCAACGGTCTTGGACGAGGTAGACTATGCCCTCCACTATTTCCAGGAAGTTCTGTTTGATGCCATTCCGCAACTCTATCTGCGGTTTAAGCAAGCCTTAAAGGCGTCCTTTCCCAAGCTCAAACCACCCCAATACAATTTCTGTAAGTTTGGCTCCTGGGTTGGCTCTGATCGGGACGGCAACCCATCGGTAACAGCTCAGATTACCTGGCAGACAGCTTGCTATCAGCGTAATCTGGTGCTAGAAAAATATATCCGCTCAATCCGGAAGTTGACCGATCTGCTCAGCCTGTCGCTGCACTGGAGCGACGTTCTGCCCGATTTGCTGGAGTCCCTGGAGCAGGATCAGGTGCAGATGCCAGAGGTCTATGACCAGTTAGCGATTCGCTATCGGCAGGAACCCTATCGGCTGAAATTGGCTTATCTGCAAAAGCGGCTGGAAAATACCCGCGATCGCAACGCCCAACTGTATCAGGGCGCCTATATTGGCCAAGACATTCCGGAATGCACGCAGGGAGTTGGCTACAGTTCCAGTCAAGAGTTTCTGGCTGAGTTGCGCCTGATCCAGCAAAATCTGGCCGCAACCGGCCTCAGTTGTCGCGATCTGGATAATCTGATTTGTCAGGTTGAAATTTTTGGCTTCCACCTGGCCAACCTGGACATCCGCCAGGAAAGCGGGCGACACTCGGAAACCCTCAACGAAGTAGCCGAGTATCTGCAGATCTTGCCCCAGCCCTATAACCAGATGTCAGAGGCAGATCGGATCCAGTGGTTGACCACTGAATTGCAAACCCGTCGCCCTCTCATCCCCGCAGAACTCCCCTTTTCCGACAAAACTCGCGAAACCATTGAAACGTTTCGCATCGTTCGCAAACTGCAACAGGAATTTGGCCCAGAAATCTGTCAGACCTACATCATCAGCATGAGTCACGATGTCAGTGATCTGCTAGAGGTTCTGCTGCTGGCCAAAGAAGCCGGACTCTATGACCCGGCTACCGGCATTGGCTCTCTGCAAGTGGTTCCCCTATTTGAAACGGTGGAGGATTTACAGAAAGCCCCTGGCATTATGACCCAATTGTTTGAGTTGCCGTTGTATCGCGCCCTTATTTCTGGCGGCTATGCAGCTTCTGCTGCCCTATCAACAGGAAGCGACGACGACACTGAAGGCAGACGAGCCCTGCAGGAGGTGATGTTGGGCTACTCCGACAGTAATAAAGACTCTGGTTTCCTGAGCAGTAACTGGGAAATCCACAAAGCCCAACAGGCGCTGCAACGAATTGCTGAACATTATCAGATCAATCTACGGATTTTCCACGGCCGGGGTGGGTCCGTGGGTCGCGGTGGGGGACCCGCCTACGAAGCAATCCTGGCCCAACCAGGGCGCAGCGTCGATGGCCGCATCAAAATTACGGAGCAGGGGGAAGTGCTAGCGTCCAAGTACTCTCTGCCGGAACTGGCTCTGTATAATCTGGAAACTGTCACCACTGCTGTGATTCAAACCAGTCTGCTGCGAACCGGCTTCGATGACATTCCCCCCTGGCACGAAATTATGGAAGAGTTGGCCGGTCGCGCTCGCATCCATTATCGATCGCTCATTTACGAACAGCCAGACTTTATTGATTTCTTCATGCAGGTGACGCCGATTGAGGAAATCAGCCAGTTGCAGATCAGCTCCCGTCCGGCCCGTCGAGGCGGCAAGAAGGACCTGGGCAGCTTGCGGGCCATTCCCTGGGTGTTTAGCTGGACCCAGACCCGCTTCCTGCTGCCATCCTGGTATGGTGTTGGAACAGCCATCCGGGACTTCCTGACCGAGAACCCGGAAAAGCATTTGAAGCTGTTGCGCTATTTTTACTTCAAGTGGCCCTTCTTCCGCATGGTGATCTCGAAGGTCGAAATGACGTTGTCCAAAGTCGATCTACAGATTGCTGGTCACTACGTCCATGAGCTGTCCCATCCGGACGATCGAGAGCGATTTGAACGGCTATTTGAGCAGATCTCCCAGGAGTTTTATCTGACGCGCGATCTAATTTTGCGC
This sequence comes from uncultured bacterium, assembly GCA_964494755.1. GTDB lineage: Bacteria > Cyanobacteriota > Cyanobacteriia > Leptolyngbyales > Leptolyngbyaceae > CAZBTL01. Next base: position 7,278 of record CAZBTL010000066.1, read on the forward strand.
ATCACCGGACACCAACGCCTCTTGGACGGCGATCCAGATCTGCAACGGTCAGTCCAACTCCGTAATGGCACGATCGTGCCGCTGGGTTTTCTGCAGGTGTCCCTGCTGAAACGATTACGCCAGCACAAAACTCAGACCGAAACTGGCGTGGTGCGATCGCGCTATAGCAAAGGCGAACTATTACGGGGGGCGTTGCTCACGATCAATGGCATTGCTGCTGGCATGCGCAATACCGGTTAAGCTCCGGTCCGGCGGAGTGTGCTGGGTGGCCAGTCCAACAGCAACACCCTGAATGATTTGCGGGTCATCCTGCGTTGGGTTCATGCTTGGGTGATTCCGGAGCAAATTGCCATTGGCCAAGCCTGGCAAGCCTTTGGGCCAGATGGCCAGTTGCGGGATGAAAAGTTGGCCCAGCGGTTTGAACAATTGGCCCGCAGCCTTTTGGACAGTACCCAGCGTCTGAACAAGGCCGCCTAACCCTGATAACCAGCAGCCATTCACCTGTCAGGTTCATCCGTCTGACCTGACCAGGATCAAGCCACACAGCGAAACGGTTTTAACCTCGAAGTAACCGCTGCAGCTCAACTCCAAAGTTAAACCGGTCGCACCTGTGCGGATCACTGCAAGGTTCAGAAACCTGATAGTGTAGTTCAGCAAGGATTTTTGACCACCGGGAGTAGGACCTTTTGCAGCCATCTCAACCCCTACCTGGCAACTCCAAACGAATCTTGTGCCTGAGTAATGGTCACGGTGAGGATGTGATCGCAGTTCGGGTATTAACCGCCCTACGGCAGCAGCCGGAGGCCACTGAAGTTGCTGCTCTGCCCCTGGTTGGTGAGGGACATGCCTACATCCAGTCCGGCATTCCCATCATTGGAGCGGTTAAAACCTTGCCTTCTGGTGGGTTCATCTACATGGATAGTCGGCAACTGGCCCGCGACATTCAGGGAGGCTTGCTGCAACTAATCCAAGCCCAGTGGCGGGCCATTCAAACCTGGAGGCAGGAGGGCAGCATCCCTTTTGTTTCCCCTGGCAGCCAAAGTTCTGATCGCCGGTCTCTCATTCTGGCAGTGGGAGACATTGTGCCACTCCTGTTCGCCTGGTCCAGCGGCCTACCCTATGCCTTCATTGGCACAGCCAAATCCGAATATTACCTGCGGGACGAGGCGGGTTGGTTACCTGGCGATACCTGGAAGCGGGATGTGGTGGCCCGGTGGACCGGCTGCATCTACTACCCGTGGGAACGCTGGTTGATGAGTCGTCCTCGGTGCAAGGCTGTTTTCCCCAGAGATAGTCTAACCAGTCAAATGCTACAACAACGGGGTGTGCCAGCCTTCGACATGGGAAATCCCATGATGGACGGCCTGGAATGGGAGAATAGCCCTAAACCTCTTTCCCTATTGGCCCAGTCGTCCTTTTCTGTGGATGCTTCTGTTACCCTACCGGCTCTGAGCATTGCCCTCCTGCCTGGTTCTCGGCCACCGGAAGCCTACGCCAACTGGGAGATAATTTTGCAAGCCGTGAATGGGTTGATTGCGCACCTGGAACGTCCGATGAACTATCTGGCAGCGATCGCCCCAGGATTGGATCTACAACTGTTGCAACAGTTGCTGCTGGACTTTCGCTGGCAACCCCTGGCCGACCAAACCTATGCTGTGGGAACCGGCAACAACCGGGCAACCCTGACCCTGGCAGTGGATCGATTTGCCGAATTTCTGCAGCGGGCTGATCTGGCGATCGCCATGGCCGGAACCGCCACCGAACAGTTTGTCGGTTTGGGCAAACCAGCCATTACCATTACCGGCAAAGGGCCCCAATTCACACCAGCCTTTGCAGAAGCCCAAACTCGCTTACTAGGCTGCTCCGTAATCCTGGTGCAGCAACCGGATCAGGTGTCCCAGGTGGTGCAATCCCTGTTAAATCGGCCAGACTGGCTGCAACAAATTGCTGAAAACGGCCACCGCCGCATGGGAGAAGCCGGATCTGGCCGGCGAATGGCGAACCATCTGATTCAACTCATGGGTTGAATGCGAAGCTGCTAAACATTGATGACCAGGGCAAGTCATCTGCCAATAGTTGGCTGCAATTTTGGGCTCCAGATAGTCACACACCACTTCACTCAGTTGATTCAAGGCCAGAAGCGCCTGTTCCAACGTCAACCAGCTTCATGGTTTCAACTAGCTTAGGGGTAAGGGGGCAGTTGTCGCTGTATGACTGTCGGGAACTGTTGCAACAGGCCAACGCCCTTGGCTGATAGCCATGCATAGTTGTTATCTGCCCTCAGGTTGCGGCTACCACGCGACACAGTTAACGCACTCAGACTGATCGGAGTTAAGTGAATCGCCTATAGTTGATCTGTAGTTTTGACTGGTGTGGATCTGCGCCCGAGTGTGCTGCCGCCAAAGTTCATGTTGGACCTTTTCCTGATTCTGGCCCTGGGATTTCTGGGCAGCTTTGGCCACTGTGTCGGCATGTGTGGGCCGCTGACAGTGGCTTTTTCCCTGACTCCCGGTCAGTCAGCCCCGACCAAATGGCAACAGCAGTTGATCTTTCATAGCCTGTTGAATCTGGGTCGCATTAGCAGCTACGCCCTGGTAGGGGCTGGTATTGGGGCCGTTGGCTCAGTGATGGTCGCCAGTGGCCAGTTGGCTGGAATTGACAGTTGGCTGCGCCAGGGATTGGCGATCGCAACGGGATGGTTGCTGATCTGGATTGGCCTGACCCAGGTTGCGCCAGGGGTTTTACCACGCATCCCCTTACTGCATCCCCTCCTCCAGGGAGGGATCCATAACCGTTTGACCTCCACCATGGTCCGTTTGTCGTTTCAGGAGACCTGGTGGACGCCATTGCTACTCGGCATGGCCTGGGGACTGATTCCCTGCGGATTTCTGTACGTGGCCCAGCTAAAGGCAGCCGAAAGCGGCAATTTATGGGTTGGCCTGGCAACCATGCTGGCCTTTGGCCTGGGCACTGTTCCCGCCATGGTGGGAATTGGCTTTTCCAGTTCCCGGCTGAGTGCAGATCGGCGCAGCCAACTGTTTCGGGTCGGCGGCTGGGTCACACTGGCAATCGGTATTCTGACCCTGCTACGCACCGACGCCATGGTCGATATTACCGGCTATGCCTCCCTGGTCTGTCTAACGCTAGCCTTACTGGCCCGTCCCCTCAGCCGCCTCTGGCCTGGTCCGTTACAGTATCGACGGGCCCTAGGGGTGGGCGCCTTCATCCTGGCCCTGGCCCATACCCTGCACATGGTCGATCACACATTGAACTGGCAATTTCAAGCGTTGGGGTTTATGTTGCCATCCCACCAACTGGCCCTCTGGCTGGGCACCCTGGCGCTGGTCTGCTTGACCCCAGCGGCCCTGACCAGTTCGGACTGGATGATGCAACAACTGGGCCAGCGCTGGCGACTGATCCATCTTTTAGCGGTGCCAGCCCTGATCCTGGCTGCCCTCCATACCATCCTGATCGGCTCCAACTACCTGGGCAATCTGGAGTGGACAGCGGCCCAAAAATTCCATGCCATCCTGTTAGTTGGAATGGTGGTGAGTGTCCTGTTGGTGCGATCGCGCTGGGTCTGGGCGCTTTTTTCCCTGGAGAAGTATTATCCGGCAGTCAGTTCGTCGAAAGTGAGGGAGTAGGAGATAGGGAGTGGGAGGTGGGGAATAGGGAATGGGGAAGTGAAGGTGCCAGGTGCGAGGTGTCAGGTATGACTAACCCTGAACATCCGACACCCGAAACCCAACACCCTGTATCTGACCGCTTGCTGACCACTGACCGCTGACCACTGACCGATAATAGCTAAACTTCTTTATTCTGACTCCCTTTCCCCATGCTGTTTTCCCTCTTGCCAACCACCATTCCCACCTTCTCAACCCGGCCTGTTCGCTTAGCCCACAACATCGAAATGGCAGGAGACATTGCGGCCACCTTTCACATTGAACCCAACCACAATCCCAAGGCTGGCGAAGCATCACTGGCCTGGTTCGCCCTCACCCGTGCTGGGGGACAGATTGTGCCCTTAAGCCAGTGTCAATGCCAACTAGCGGTCTATGCCGAGCCCCGACAGCCAGGGGCAAAACCGTTGTTGCAACCAGCACTCACAGCGGTCAATGCGGAACAATATCAGGGCATTCCTGGCGCCAACCTCACCTTTCCCAAGGCTGGCCGATATGCCCTGGAACTGAGTGGTCAGCCCAAAAGTGCCGATGCGTTCAAGCCGTTTACCCTGTCCTATGAAGTTACGGTGGTTGGCGGCAACCCCAAACCCACACCATCGGCCAGTGCTGTTTCCCCAGTCGCTCAGCCGGCCCCACCTGCGTCTGGGTTTCCCACGGTGCCAGTGATTGGCCTGGGGCTGGCGATCACCCTGGGGGGGCTGGCAGGATGGCTCGTCTGGCAGCGGAGAAAACCCTAGGCAAAAGGCCATTCCCTCGGTTGACAGGCTTACGGTATTGTTGGGAAAGGAAATTTTGCTTTACCTCGTTCCGGGTGGACGCATGACCTTAGCGCCAGATTTTGCCCAGCACAAAAAAGCCAGAGCCCTGAAGCCAACCAGCCGCCGCCCTGCCAAGGAACTGTGCAGTGAGTGCGGTCTCTGCGATACCTATTACATCCATTACGTGAAGGAAGCCTGTGCCTTCATTACCCAGCACATTGCCGACTTAGAGGAACAGGCTCACGGTCGCAGCCGCAATCTGGACAACCCGGATGACTGGTATTTTGGGGTGCATCAGGACATGATGGCCGCCCGCAAGCGGGAACCGATTCCCGGCGCGCAGTGGACCGGAATTGTCAGCAGCATCGCGATCGCGATGCTGCACCGGGGTCTAGTGGAAGGGGTGGTCTGTGTGCAAAACACGGAGGCGGATCGGTTCCAGCCCCAGCCGGTGATTGCCCGCACCGCTGAAGAAATTCTGGCGGCCCGGGTGAATAAACCGACCTTGTCGCCCAACCTGTCGGTGTTGGAGCAGATTGAACAGTCTGGCCTGAAACGGCTGCTGGTGATCGGGGTGGGTTGCCAGATTCAGGCCCTGCGGACGGTGGAAAAACAATTGGGGCTGGAAAAGCTCTATGTTTTGGGCACTCCCTGTGTGGACAATGTCAGCCGGGCTGGCCTGCAGAAATTTTTGGAAACCACGAGCCGTTCACCAGAAACGGTGGTGCACTACGAGTTTATGCAGGATTTTCGGGTTCACTTCAAGCATGAGGATGGGTCGGAGGAATTAGTTCCCTTCTTTGGCCTAAAGACCAATCAGTTGAAAGATGTCTTTGCGCCCTCCTGCATGACCTGTTTCGATTACGTCAATTCCCTGGCGGACTTGGTGGTAGGCTATATGGGCGCCCCCTTCCGCTGGCAATGGATTGTGGTGCGGAATCAGGTAGGTCAGGAAATGCTGGACTTGGTGCAGGATCAACTGGAAACGCAGCCGGTCATGTCCCAGGGCGATCGCCGTCAGGCCGTACAACAAAGCATTCCCGCCTATGACAAAGGAGTCACCTTGCCCATGTGGGCCGCCCGCCTGATGGGGGTGGTAATTGATAAGATTGGCCCTAAGGGACTGGAGTATGCCCGCTTTTCCATCGATTCCCACTTCACCCGCAACTACCTGTATGTGAAGCGCAACTATCCCGAAAAGTTGGCGGCCCATGTGCCGGAATATGCCCAGCGGATTGTGGCCCAGTACCAGTTGCCGGAGATCTGAAGCGGCTTGGCTACCAATGCCCCAACTTGCCAAGCCTACGCCAGCATGATCAATGTGCCTGGTTATCACCTTCACTTTATTAGTGCCGATCACTTAGTGTCGATGTTAAAACGTCGCACCCCGATAGCGCATCTGGCGTTTTAAGGCATGCAGGCGGGCAAATTGGGGAATATCGCCCCGGTGACCCATGACAACCAGGGTATCCCCTTCGTGCAAAAACAGTTCGCGGCCGGGGTGAATAATGGTGGTGCCATCCAGGCGGCGCAGGGCCACAATGATAAAGGCACCCTGGCCGCGCACCTCAACCGTGCCAATGCTGGCCCCCACCAGATCCGATCGCGGCGGAATGGCCAGTTCATCAATTTGGACGTCAATGCGAGCCAATAGTTCATTCAGATTTGGTAGGCCATCACCCTGTTCCAAAAAGTTCAGGGCAGCCGGATGGGTAATCAGGTGAGCCATGCGTAGGGCTCCGATCGCCGCCGGGGACACCACCTGATCGGCACCAGCCTGCTTTAATTTTCTTTCGGTGGAAGGATATTCGCCCCTAGCCAGGATGATCAAATCGGGATGGAGGCTGCGGGCCGTCAGGGTAATAAAGACATTGGCCGCATCATCCGGTAGAACAGTGGCCAGAGTTTTGGCTCGGGTAATTCCGGCCAATTCTAATATTGCTTCATCCGTCGCACTGCCAAACTGGACCAGATAGCCCAGTGCCTCTGCTTTAGCCGCGCGATCGCTATCGTTGTCAATAATCACAAAAGGCTGTTGGGCTTCTGCCAGTCTGCGAGCCAGAATTTGTCCCATACGGCCATAGCCGCAAATAATCACATGCTGTTTCAAAGTCTCAATTTCCCGGATCATGCGTCTGGCTCCAATAGCTTTTTTGATCTCGCCTTCCGTAATCAGTTGTAAGAAACCGCTGACTGCATAAACGGCAGAGGAAGTTCCGGCGATGATCACCAACATGGTGAAGATTCGTAAGAGGGGAGTGGTGATGGGTTTGACTTCCCCATAGCCCACCCCAAAAACTGTGATCACCACCATATAGATGGCATCCAGCAGACTCCAACCGGCCAACATGTAGCCAATCACCGCTGCAACCAGCGTAATCACAAAGAAAATGACCCCGGTCAGAATCCGTTTCAGTGAGCTATTCATACCTCATGGTGTTTCCAGTGCAACAGCGTCTAGCTGCCAACGACTATTCTCTGCAGGAAGCAAGCAACGTCTCGTGGAACCCTGTCGCAAACAAAATAACCTGTCGCAAACAAAATAACCTGTTTCCTTTCACGCCATCTGTATCGCACTTTAGGAGCCGCTGTTGTTAACCGAGAACGCTTTGGCCTCAGCAAGAACCATCCATCTCCCACCGTAGAGGCCAACCAATTTCCCACCAGGCAGTTGCGACACCTAGCATAACGGAATCATTGCAATCTCGATCGGGGCTCCTTTCTGCCAGTAGACCTAAACCGAACGACGTTGCTGATTCTGGGTATGAATCAAAAGTTGTATGAATTGAAGCTGCGTTCCAATTCATACTGCTATTCAGCATCACCAACTGAACACACCTGCTTCAGCCAGGTCACTTCTTCAGGCGTGAGGGTAGGGGCCAGTTTCTCGACGATTGCCCAGTTATAGGCGGACAGCCAGTCCCGTTGGCGGTCATTCAGGCACTTCCAGTCGATTAACTGTGGATCAAAAGGAATATAGGTAAGGGATTCAAAGCCATACCAGGGAGTCTGCGACCCATCATTTTCACCTGTCGCTGATGCCGTCTGTGTCGATGACTGGTCGCGGACCACATAGAGATTCTCAATCCGAATACCACCCCAACCCGGCTCGTAGTAACCCGGTTCCACACTGGTGACCATGCCCGGCTCCAACACCTGGTTGACTCGTTTGCTGATGCCATTGGGCCCCTCATGCACATTCAGAAAGGCACCCACACCATGCCCTGTGCCGTGCCCATAGTCCAGACCATCCTGCCACAGGGTTGACCGGGTAATGCCATCCAGTTGGGCGCCAGTAGCCCCCTTTGGAAACCGCTGCATGGCGCAGTTAATGTGGGCTTTTAGGACGGCTGTATAGCGCTCAATTTGCTTTGCCGTGGGTGTGCCAATGGCAATGGTGCGAGTGTCATCGGTGGTGCCCCCGGCGTATTGGGCGCCGGAGTCCAACAGCAACAAATCTCCCGATCGCAACACCATCTCCGGATCGGGAATGCCATAGTGAACAATGGAACTGTTGGCTCCAGTAGCGGCGATCGTGTTGAAACTGAGCCCCTGGAAGTCCACCTCCTCAGCATAAAACCGTTCGATTGCGGCGGCCACGTCAGCTTCGGTGAGTTGGGTTCCAGCGATCAGTTGGTCCGCCACCCACTTCAGCGTCCGCGTCTTAGCCCGACTGGCTTTCAGGTTTGCTTGCTGCATCTGGGCCACTTCTACCGCATTCTTGCGGGCTTTCATGCGCTCAATGGGGTGACTGCTCTCCTGAATCTGGGCGGTATCAACCACCTGGGTTAGCAAGGTGTAAGTGCCCATGGTGGTATGGTTAGGGGCCAGTAACACGCGCCAACTGGGATGGTCGGTCAGCAGAGATCGCAACGTTGGCTCATACTCCTCATAGGGACGCAGCATCACCAGGGAATTGAGGCCTTGCTGACTGTCAGCAGAAAGGCGTGACAGGTTGGTGAATAAAAATGCCTGCTGGGACGTCACAATCGCATAGGCAATGAACACCGGGTTATAGGGAATATCCCAACCGCGCAGATTGTAGAGCCAGGCAATCTGATCCAGCTTGGTTATCGGCAACAGATCGGCATTCGTTTTCTGCAACTCTTGCCGCAAGCGCTGCAGTTTCTGACCTACCGATTCGCCAGTCCAGTCTTCTGGTAAGGCAAAAACCGTGGAATCCGCATAGCTGGGAAGCGGCTCGGTTGCAGTCCAGGGGGCCGGTTTGGTCAATGGGGAAAAACGCACCTGATCCACCAAATTGCCGCTGATCGGCACCAGCATCACCCCAAAAGGGGCCAGCCGTTTCTCCAGTGTCTGAAACTGCGATCGGACCAGCGTAAATGGATCAAAGCCCAATCGGTAGGATGTCCCAGTCTGGTTAGCTGAGCGGCCCACTTCCTCCAGCATTTCCTCCAGGGTTTTCTGCCCTTCCAGACCCAGCTTCACCACCTGGATCAGGTCAGCCGCCACTTCCAGGTCAGCCTGTTCGTAATAACGAGAATCGACAAACAACCAGGCCGTTGACCGAGCAACCAGCAAATCTCCGGCTGACCCCGTAAAGCCGCTGATCCACTGGCGGCGCTGCTTCAACTCCGGCAGGTATTCGTTCAGGTGCTCATCTGCTGAAGGCACCAAATAGGCATCGAGGCGGTGTTCGGTTAACAGCGATCGCAGCGCCGCTAATTTTTCTGAGACGTAGGATGGCCGAGTTTGCAATGCCAGGTTCATGTCCGCTGGGTCAGGAATCAATAAAATTGCTATTTCCTAATCTAACGGGTCACGGCCCAAAGTTCCGTATTTTGGGGTCAACCGAGCCAGTCAACGGAATGGCAAAGATGATAGCGCTCCCCGGGCGCGGGCTGAAAGTTTGACCAATCGCAATATCCAGGATTTCCCAAGGTTAAGGCAAGGGGAGGTCAAGAACGTCGGATATTCATGCAACACCAGTCCTGACGTTTCCAGAGCGCAGCCACGATCCATTGATGGGCTTCCAACACATCGGCCACTGCTTTTGCCTGATCCAGCAAAATGCCGCTGAGAATCCCCCAGGTGGTGGGCTGAACAATCGCAGTCAGGTTGGGGATCAAATCAATAATAGTTTCGGCCAGAATATTGCAGACAATGCCATCGACTGGAGCCTCTATCATTTGGGCTAGCTGGTCCACGCTCCCCAACCCAGTGATCAGTTTTTCCTCAGGCAAAGCATTTAATGCCCGGTTTTCCAGGGTGGCTTTGACGGCCAGCGGATCGGTATCCACCGCATAGACCTTACGGGCGCCTAGCAGCAGGGCTCCCACCGAAAGGATGCCAGACCCACAGCCAATATCAGCAATTATGGGCCCGCCTTCTGGATAAACAGAGAGGTCGCCCAGCCGCATTTCCAACGCCTCCAGACAGAGTTGGGTGGTCTGGTGTTCGCCCGTGCCAAAGGCAACACCAGGCTCCAGGCGCAACAGCAGGCGATCACAGGAGTCTGGGACTGTTAGCCAAGCGGGATAGATTAAAAAGCGATCGCCCACTTCCTGCGGCTGCCAGTGCTCCTTCCAGGTACTGGCCCAGTCTTCCTCATCGATGAGTTGCCACTGGATCGCCGGTGGAGGCAGTTCCAGACACAGCGCATCCTGCCGCACCAATAGCGCCAATGCAGCCAGATCCAGCAATGGCACCTGCTCCTGGGGCAAATAAGCCGTCAGCAAGCAGGCATGCTCCTTCACCTGGCTGCAGGTTCCCCGACAGCCAAACTGTTCTAATCGCCAGAAAAGGTCATCTTCCAGCGATCGCTCACAGAGAATTTGAATTTCCCACCAGCTACTTGCCATACAGCTATTGGCTATCCCCGATCGGCTATCAGCCGTCAGCTACCAGTAT
>CAZBTL010000067.1:0-17517 GCA_964494755.1 uncultured bacterium
TAGCGCTGAAGCGCTGACTACAAACCCTAATTTCTAGAGTTGACGCTGCACTAGTTCATCAACAGGTCCGCTTCATCAGACCCACTGTTCGAAGTTGACAAGCCTGGCAGCGGGATAGTAGCTATCACCTTTTCGTCGGAGTTGAGCCGGAAGGCGCGATCGCCCCGACTATCCTTTTCCTGCACGGGAACCGACTCCGAGGGTAAGCGAGTCATCCGATTGGCCGATGTGATCACCGCCACTTCTGAGTCTGGCAACGCCACCACCATGCCAGCCAAAGCATCCGTCCGGCTGGCAAAGTGCAGGGCCTGGGTGCCTAATTCTCCTGGAATCGACAGACGCAAAGCCTTAACTGGCAACCGTTTGGCATACCCTTCTTCCGTCACCAGCAACAGATCCGCCTGGTCCGAAAGCGTGACACAGCCAACCAGCGTATCCTGTTTCCGCAGACGCATCGCCCGCTGGCCTTGAGAAATTCGACTCTGGATGGGCAGGGTGTCATCGGTAATCGCCAGCCGCAACAGCCGCCCCCCACTGGTTGCCAACACCAACTCTTGACCCGGTGTCACCTGACAGACATGGAGCAACTGGTCATCTTCCTTAAATTTCAGCACCGTCAGCCCCCGCCCAGTCAAATCGGTCAATTCGGCGATCGGCAGGCGCTTGATCCGGCCCTGCTGGGTCAACATCAACAGATGGGTATCTCCCGGTTCCGCAGGCATCAGGAAATATCCCACCACACCCCCCGGATCAGCCTGGGCCGCTGCTGGCAACAGGGTCACCAGGGGCACCCCCCGTGATCGGCCGCTGGCCAGGGAGATATCACCAACCCGTACTGAGTAGGCTTTGCCACTACGCATCAGCACCACCAAATCCCGATCCGTCTGGGTGACCAGGGTCTTCACCACAAAGTCATCCATATCTTCCAAGGGAAGAATGGTTCCATTTCCCAGGCCATTGCCAGCCCGCTGGCGGGTTTGGCGTTGAAAAGTTTTGGGCGAAATCCGGCGGACATAGCCCCGTTGGGTCAGTTCCAGCACCGTGTCTTCGACTTCTTCCTCAATTTCCAGGGGCAAAGTGGCAAACATATCAGGCGTCATCTCCGCTTCAGCCGTTCCCTTGGCAGCCTCACCACTCGGCAACTCTGGATGACTGGCGGCGATGCGGGTGCGGCGGGCATCGCCAAATTTTTTCTTCAGCGCCCGCAGATCTTTTTTCAAAGACTTCAGCAGTTCCCGCCGATCATCCAGCAAGCGGTGCAGTTCCTGCATGCGAGTGTTCAGCTCATCAAATTCGGTTTGCAGGTTTTGCCGCTCCATGCCAGTCAACCGCCGCAGAGGCATAGCGAGAATGGCATCAGCCTGGCGATCGCTAAAGCCGAAACGCTCCTTGAAATTGGCTTTGGCCGTACTGCCATCCGGAGCCTGACGCAGGATATTGATAATTTCGTCCAGATGGTTTAATGCCGTAATCAAACCCTCTACCACATGGGCCCGTCCTTCCGCCTGGTTCAACTCGTGGCGATACCGCCGGGTCAGGGTTTCCTCCCGGAAGTTCAGGAAGCGTTGCAGCAGTTCTCGCAGCGGCATTTGCCGGGGTTGGCCATTGTCCAGCGCCAGCATGATGACACCAAAGTTATTCTGCAGGGCGGTCTGGCGATAAAGGAAGCTGAGGATCTTCTGGGGATGGGTCTCCCGCCGCAATTCGATCACCACCCGGATGCCATCGCGATCGCTTTCATCCCGAATATCAGCAATGCCCTCAAGTCGGCCCTGGGCAACCAACTCGGCCACCTTCTCAATCCAGGCTGCTTTATTCACCTGATAGGGCAACTCGGTGATCACAATGGCTGGTCGGCGATGACGGCCTCGACCCGCCTGAATTTCCTCAATGTGGGTAATCCCCCGCACGGGAATGCTGCCCTTGCCCGTGAGATAGGCTTCGCGAATCCCATCGGTATCGACAATTTCGCCGCCTGTGGGGAAATCAGGGCCGGGGATCAGCTCCAGCAGTCGCTCATCAGACAGATTCGGCGTGTCGATCAGAGCAATCAGCCCGTCTACGACTTCCCCCAGATTGTGGGGCGGAATATTGGTCGCCATGCCAACTGCAATCCCGGAACTGCCATTCAGCAGCAGCATGGGCAGTTGGGCCGGCAACACCGTCGGCTCCTGCTGGGAGTTATCGAAGTTACCGATGAAATCAACCGTGGCTTCCCCAATTTCGCCCAGCAAGGACTCGTTCCCCACCGTTGCCAGGCGGGTCTCGGTATATCGCATGGCAGCGGGCGGATCATCGTCTACAGAACCAAAGTTGCCATGGCCGTCCAGCAGGGGATAACGACTGGAAAAGCTCTGTACCATCCGCACCAAGGCATCGTAAACGGCCTGATCACCGTGGGGATGATACTTACCCAGCACATCCCCCACCACCCTGGCACACTTACGGTACGGCCGATCAGGAGTCAGGCCCAACTCATGCATGGCGTAGAGGATGCGACGATGCACAGGCTTTAAACCGTCCCGCACGTCGGGCAAGGCCCGCCCGACAATCACACTCATGGCGTATTCCAGATAGGACTGTTGCATCTCCGTATGCAGGGCAGTCGTAATCACCTGACCCGCCGAGAGCATGTTCAGTTGTTTAGCCATGATCCCCCTTCCTCGCACCCGTGTGCCAATGTGGATTTCACAGAAGAATTGTGTATTCTAAGTCTGTCGCTGATTAGCATGGAGACAACCTCCAGCCTGATGGTGTTCGTCAGCCCCTGGTTTTGAATGGTTGACATGCCTGGTCGTCATAAATAGGAACGCGCTATGAAAACCGTTTTGATTGTGGAAGATGATCCGATCAATGCACGGGTTTTTTCCAAAATACTGACCAAACGGGGTGGACTGTCGGTCAAGCATACCGAAAATGTAGAAGAAGTGATGCAAATCGCCCACCAGCAGGAGGCCGATATCATTCTGATGGACGTCTCCCTTTCCCGCAGCATCTACCAGGGTAAAGCAGTGGACGGCATCAAAATCACCCAGATGTTGAAGGGTGATCCCAACACGGCCAACTTACCCATCATTCTGGTTACCGCCCATGCCATGCAGGGCGATCGCGAACGCTATCTCCAGGAAAGCGGTGCAGATGGCTACATCTCCAAACCCGTCGTCGATCACCAGGCATTCGTAGACCAAATCATGGCACTGCTTCCCAGCGACGAACAACTTTAGACTGGCAAGTTTTCACCACCAGCCAAGTACAAGGGTACTGTATCGTGCCACAATTCTGCCAGAATTTGGACAGAATTTGGACAGATTTACTCTGTCCCAGTTTCTAGCGATGTCCAGGCTCAAGACGGTCTATCCCTCACTCAGCCCCAGTCGATGGCACCGGATCCACCGATGAACGGGGTTGATTAACCCGCCGATAGAGAGATGGGGCCGACGGCTGGGTCAACTCCGGCGTCTCCTCAGGAATCTGTCGAACCTCGGGTTTAACCGATGCCGGAATGGTAGGTTCGGGTTTAGGTTGGGCCGTTGGCGCTGGTTTGACCGGCACAGGTGTCACCGCAGACGATCCAGCAGATTGGGCTGGGGGTGTCGGTAAGGCTTGCCGGAACTGCTTAAACGCTTTGCTAAAGGGATTGGATCGGATCGGTTCTGAAACCGGCGGATCCGGTTCCGTTTGGCTTTCTTCTGGATTGACTGGCCCCGGCGTCATCACCCCTGGTTTGGGAGTGACCGTCGGCGTCGGCGTGACCGTCGGCTTAGGGGTGACTGTCGGCGTGGGTTGCACACCTGATCGAGGTTGTGGCCGGGTTTGGATCGGTTGAGTTTCCACAGCCCTAGGCGTGGGAGCCCGGAACGGTTCCGCCCCTGGCCGACTGGAGGCTGGAGGCGAAGGCTGCGGCACCGGAGCAGTAGATGGCTTGGCCACGGGAATTGCCGGTGCCACCGGCTGACGCTCCGCCGGTTTGGGCGCTGGCTGCTGCCTGAACACTGGCTCGGCTGGGACCTGCTTTGTGTCCTTAGCTGCCGACTCCGCCGGTTTGGGCAGTTGGGGCAAAGAGCGCCGGAACCGCTCTAGTGCCTGGCTAAAGGGTGAAGCAGGTTGGGCCGCTGGAGCCGCACTGGGAACTGCTACTGGTGCAGGAGCCGGCTGACTCGGCGTCAGAACCGTTGCCGGAGAGGGACTAGGCTTAGGTAACTGCGACTTTTCTAAGACAGGAGCCACTGGCTTAGGTTGGATCACCTTGGGTGCTGCTTTTTCTTGGACCACCTCTACTTCTACCTTGGCGGGCTCGACTTTAGGTGCAGCGGCTTTAGGTACTGCTTGCTTCGCTGCTTCTACCTGAGGCGTCTTAGCTGGGGGAGCAGCCTGAGGCTGGGTAGGCGTTTCAGCCGATCGCCGGAATCGGTCCATCGCTTTACTCAAGGGCGATTCCGGTTTAGCGATCGGAGCAGTGGTCGGAACAGTCACAGGCTTGGCCTCTGGAATCACCGTTGGCACAGCAGTTGGCGCTTTAGTGCGATCAGGCTCCGGTTGAGCGATAGGTGCCGGTTCAGGGCTGGCAGGCGGAGGCGATTCAAGGGAGGCAGGGCGGGACTCAGCCGGTTGTTGAGGTTTGCGGAACTTCTGTAACCAGCCTGCTGGACCTTTCTTCGTAGATTCCCTCTGCTTCTCCACCCTTGGCAGTACGGTTGGCGCAGGGGTTGGCACTTCCTTGACAACCGGAGGCACCACTGGAATCACAGGTTGAACAGGAACGCTGGGAACTGGAATAGGAGCAGGGACAACAACAGGCGCTGGTTTCTCCCGCACAATAACGGGAGCAGGTGTAGGAGACACTTGGGGAGAAACAGCAGGACTGGGACTAACCTCTGGCAATTTGGTCGGCTGCGGCTCGGGCACAGGTGGCTGGTAAGTGGGATCAACAATTCCACGGGCCTCTGTCAGTGTCAGATCCCCTCGCATCAACCGGGAAAGTCCATCCTTACCACCCGGTTCGTAGGTAATCACCCGCACCGTATTGTTAAAAACATTGTTGAGTGGGTTGCCCTTTTCATCTAGAAATTCAAGCTGAACCCAATTTTTACCGGGCTGAAAACCTTTTAGATAAACTGGTTGCCAACGATCCAGGACAAAACTATTGCCGTTGATCGTTACCCGGATACGCCAATCAGCGATATCATCCTGGTTGGTTTCCTGAGCCACTAAATGCAGCGGTGCATTCGTCAAGTAAAAATCTAGCAGGATCGGCTCAGCCCCATAGGCTCCCTGGGGACGGCTATAGGTCAACAGCGGCAGGTTGACATCAGGGCTATTTTCCCCAGTCTTGGTAAAGACATGAAACGTCAGTTGGGCGTAGGCTCCCTCATTTTTAAAGCTTTCGTACCAGGGGCGAGACGCAAAAACACGCAGTGCATGAGTGCCGGGCGCCAGGTTATCAAAAACGAGCGGCTGATTCAGGTCATAAACCGGCCGATAGGGCTCGTTGTCTAGAAACACATGGAGATGGGGGCCCAGTTCCCAACGGGGATCTTTAAAGATTGGCAAATCCTTCACTTGAAACCGAACCGCAACCGTGTTATCCGATAAGACTTCGTTGGGCTTTGGCGACAGGATCGAAACCTGGGGCTGATACTCATCAAGAGCCTTACGCAATTCCTGGACAACTTCTGGCGGAGCGGCTTCAGCCAGCTTTCCACCTGACTTAACCAGGGCTTTAGATGAGTCTGCTCGCCCCTTAACCGGTGCAGCAAAAGAACCATTTAAAGGATAAAGGGTGAAGCAAATGACCAGAATTATCGCACTTACCGCTTGGATTGCCCTCCAGGGGAAATACCGACCAAAGGCCCGCCAGCAAATCTTTCCGAGCACCAGACCAACTCCTGCTTAATGTGTGGCCCAAACTGTCCATAGGGAACTATAGCAATCCTACGGCAGACGCATAGCTTTTTAACCAGGAAGGAGGGATAGCAACTCCACCGGAAAAGCAAAGACACTGCCTCTCGCAAACTCACCTTAATAAACCGACAATGCAGTAGGCAGCACAACCACCTCTATCCATTTCTTTATAATTTTATAAAATTATAGATGTATGGATATATAGCGTTTCTCACTGGCATGAGGTATGTGGTAATACCTGTAATGCTTTTCCAGCAGGGCTTCCGCCGCACCTTGTTCAACCAGGCGCCGATAAAAGGACGAATGCATCGGTTGATTCTTGGATCTGCTGCAAATGCGTTGAGAAATAGCAGCAATCGAACCTGGACGACACCCTCTCAGGAACCTGTTTCAGGACAACCAACCCCGAAAGATCTCACCGTTAAACCAGATCCTCGAACAAACTGGATCCTCAGACAGCCAACCCTTCCACCACAGGCCACCCAGAAACACCAAAACGAGACAAAAAATTCAAAATTAACAAAAGTTATTTGGAATACCAGGATCTTTTCTATCAACGCAATAGAAAAACATAAATACCTGATGATCCAGGTCAATTACAGCGACAATCATTACAATTTCGTATTATTTAGCTTTGTAAACTTAATAACTACACCTCTTGACTTTAAATCTTTTGGCCTGATTCGCAACCCAGACGGCATACGGTCTTGGCGGTTTTTGAATTATTGTTAACTGCCTCCAGGTGGGGTAGGGTCAAGTCCTATAATGTCACGATGAGAATCCTTGCAGACGTTCATTGAGTTAGCTGAACATTCTTATCGTTCTGACAACTCCATGACGGTTTGATTCTTTGACTCTGGTTGTTTTTTCGTCTGGTGAATTCAGGACTTATTCCTTAGATTTCCAAAGCTCACTAGCGGTAGCCCACCAGGGCAAGGCAGCAGTTTCAGAGTTCTACCTGCGTCTGTAATGGACAGTCCTCGTTCCTTGTCTAGAGAGAGGAGAGTCTCAATGACAACTACCCCACGGGAGCGTGAAGCTAAAGTGAAGGTTGTTGTCGATAAGGATCCGGTTGCCACTTCATTTGAGAAGTGGGCTAAACCGGGCCATTTCGACCGCACTCTGGCGAGAGGGCCCAAAACCACCACCTGGATTTGGAATCTTCACGCGGACGCTCACGATTTCGATAGCCATACTAGCGACTTAGAAGACGTATCCCGAAAGATCTTCAGCGCCCACTTCGGCCACTTGGCTGTGATTTTCATCTGGCTCAGTGGTATGTATTTCCACGGCGCTAAGTTTTCAAATTATGAAGCTTGGCTGACAAACCCCACTGGCATTAAACCCAGTGCTCAGGTCGTTTGGCCGATTGTTGGTCAAGAGATTTTGAATGCTGATGTTGGTGGCGGTTTCCACGGGATCCAGATTACCTCTGGATTTTTCTATCTGTGGAGGGCTGCTGGCTTTACAAATAGCTATCAGCTTTATGTCACCGCAATTGGTGCATTGGTGATGGCAGCTCTCATGCTGTTTGCTGGCTGGTTCCACTATCACAAGGCAGCTCCTAAGTTGGAGTGGTTCCAGAACGCAGAGTCCATGCTGAACCACCACTTGGCCGGATTGCTCGGCTGTGGTTCCTTAGGTTGGGCTGGTCACCAAATCCACGTATCGCTGCCAATTAATAAACTGCTGGACTCCGGAGTTGCTCCTAAGGACATCCCTCTGCCCCACGAGTTCATCCTGAACTCTAAGCTGATGGCAGATCTCTATCCCAGCTTTGCCAAAGGACTCACTCCCTTCTTCACTCTGAACTGGGCTGAGTACTCTGACTTCTTGACTTTTAAGGGTGGGCTGAACCCAGTTACCGGCAGTCTATGGCTGTCTGACCAAGCCCATCACCATCTGGCGATCGCAGTCCTGTTCATTGTTGCTGGTCACATGTACCGCACGAACTGGGGCATCGGTCACAGCATGAAGGAAATCTATGAAGCTCACAAAGGCCCCTTCACTGGCGATGGCCACAAAGGGATCTACGAGACCTTTACGACTTCCTGGCACATTGAGCTGGCCTGGAACCTGGCTGGCATGGGCTCCTTGAGCATCATCGTGGCTCAACACATGTATGCCATGCCGCCCTATCCGTACCTGGCGACGGATTATGCAACCCAGCTTTCATTGTTTACCCATCACATGTGGATCGGTGGTTTCCTGATTGTCGGTGCCGCTGCTCACGCCGCCATCTTTATGGTGCGGGACTATGATCCGGCAGTGAACTATAACAACGTTCTCGATCGGATAATCCGTCACCGTGACGCGGTTATTTCCCATCTGAACTGGGTTTGTATCTTCCTGGGCTTCCATAGCTTCGGTCTGTATATTCACAACGATACGATGCGTGCCTTTGGTCGGCCCCAGGATATGTTCTCCGATACTGGCATTCAATTGCAGCCTGTTTTTGCCCAATGGGTGCAGCATCTGCACACCCTGGCTCCTGGCAATACAGCTCCGAATGCACTTAGCTCTGTCAGTGTTGCCTTTGGCGGCGATCTGGTGGCGGTTGGCGGCAAAGTTGCCATGATGCCGATCGCTCTGGGTACCGCAGACTTCCTGGTACACCACATTCATGCCTTCACGATCCACGTCACTGTGCTGATCCTGCTGAAGGGTGTGTTGTTTGCTCGCAGCTCTCGTCTGATTCCAGACAAGGCAAATCTAGGCTTCCGCTTCCCCTGTGACGGTCCCGGACGGGGTGGCACCTGCCAGGTTTCTGGTTGGGACCATGTTTTCCTGGGTCTGTTCTGGATGTACAACTGCATTTCGGTGGTCATTTTCCACTTCAGTTGGAAGATGCAGTCGGATGTTTGGGGAACCGTCAATCCAGATGGCTCTGTGGCACACATTGCGGGCGGCAATTTCGCCCAAAGCGCAATCACTATCAATGGTTGGCTGCGTGACTTCCTGTGGGCTCAGGCATCTCAGGTGATTAACTCCTACGGTTCAGCTTTGTCCGCTTACGGCTTGTTGTTCCTGGGTGCTCACTTCGTTTGGGCATTCAGTCTGATGTTCCTGTTCAGCGGCCGCGGCTACTGGCAGGAGTTGATCGAGTCGATTGTGTGGGCGCATAATAAGCTGAAAGTTGCCCCAGCAATTCAACCCCGCGCACTGAGCATTGTTCAGGGTCGGGCTGTTGGGGTCGCTCACTACCTTCTGGGAGGAATTGTGACCACCTGGGCATTCTTCCTGGCTCGTACACTTGCACTTGGCTAGAGCGCGAGGAGAACGAAGAAAGTTATGGCGACTAAATTTCCATCATTTAGCCAAGACCTCGCACAGGATCCGACAACTCGCCGGATTTGGTACGGGATTGCCACAGCCCACGACTTCGAAAGTCACGATGGCATGACCGAGGACAATCTTTACCAAAAGATTTTTGCCTCTCACTTTGGTCATATCGCTATCATCTTTCTCTGGGCCTCTGGTCACCTGTTCCACGTAGCGTGGCAAGGCAACTTTGAACAGTGGATTAAAGATCCACTGAATGTCCGTCCCATCGCCCACGCGATTTGGGACCCCCAATTCGGTCAACCCGCGGTTGAGGCTTTCACTCAGGCTGGCGCCTCCTATCCGGTAGACATCTCTTATTCCGGTGTCTATCACTGGTGGTACACCATCGGCATGCGCACGGTTGGCGACCTGTACACAGGTTCCATCTTCCTGCTGCTCCTGTCTGCCCTGTTCCTGTTTGCGGGTTGGTTGCACCTGCAACCCAAGTTTCGCCCCAGCTTGGCCTGGTTTAAGAATGCTGAATCCCGCCTGAACCACCACCTGGCTGGTCTGTTCGGTGTCAGCTCTCTGGCTTGGACTGGTCACCTGGTTCACGTGGCAATTCCTGAAGCCCGTGGTCAGCATGTTGGTTGGGATAACTTCCTGTCTGTCATGCCCCACCCGGCTGGTCTGGCGCCATTCTTCACAGGTAACTGGGGAGTTTATGCTGAGAATCCTGATACGGCTCAGCATGTGTTTGGTACGGCCCAGGGGGCTGGGACTGCTATCCTGACCTTCCTGGGTGGTTTCCATCCTCAGACGGAAGCTCTTTGGCTAACAGATATTGCCCACCACCATCTCGCGATCGCGGTTCTGTTTATCGTTGCGGGTCACATGTATCGGACCAACTTCGGTATCGGTCACAGCATCAAAGAGATTCAAGAAGCCCACAATCCCCCCAAAGGTACGCCGTTTGGCGGCATGCTGGGAGAAGGCCATAAGGGCATCTATGACACCTACAACAACTCGCTGCACTTCCAGTTGGGTTGGCACCTGGCTTGCCTGGGTGTGGTGACCTCCCTGGTGGCGCAGCACATGTACTCCCTGCCGTCCTACGCCTTCATTGCCAAGGACTACACCACGCAGGCAGCGCTTTACACCCATCACCAGTACATCGCTGGTTTCCTGATGGTTGGGGCTTTTGCCCACGGCGCTATCTTCTTTGTGCGGGACTATGACCCCGACGCAAATAAGAACAATGTGCTGGCCCGGATGCTGGAGCATAAAGAAGCCCTGATTTCTCACCTGAGCTGGGTTTCCCTCTTCCTGGGCTTCCATACCCTGGGGCTGTATGTTCACAACGACACAGTGGTTGCCTTTGGCACCCCTGAAAAGCAGATCCTGATTGAGCCGGTTTTTGCTCAGTGGATTCAGGCGGCTCACGGCAAGCTGCTCTATGGCTTTGACACTCTGCTGTCGAATCCGGATAGTGTTGCCTACACCGCGTTCCCCAATCACGGTAATGTCTGGTTGCCTGGTTGGCTAGATGCCATCAACGCGGGTAGCAATTCTCTGTTCCTGACCATCGGACCGGGTGATTTCCTGGTGCACCACGCGATCGCGCTGGGTCTGCACGTTACTACCCTGATCCTGGTTAAGGGCGCTCTGGATGCCCGTGGTTCCAAGCTGATGCCGGACAAAAAAGACTTCGGCTATAGCTTCCCTTGCGACGGTCCCGGTCGGGGCGGCACCTGCGACATCTCTGCGTGGGACGCCTTCTACCTGGCCATGTTCTGGATGCTGAACACAATCGGTTGGGTTACCTTCTACTGGCACTGGAAGCACCTGTCGATCTGGACGGAGAACGTAGCTCAGTTCAACGAGAGCTCCACTTACCTGATGGGTTGGTTGCGTGATTATCTGTGGCTGTACTCCGGTCCACTGATCAACGGTTACAACCCCTACGGAGTGAACAACCTGGCCGTTTGGGCCTGGATGTTCTTGGCTGCTCACCTCTGCTGGGCAGTTGGATTCATGTTCCTGATTTCCTGGAGAGGGTACTGGCAAGAGCTGATCGAAACCCTGGTCTGGGCTCATGAGCGGACTCCGCTGGCAAACCTGATTCGCTGGAAGGACAAGCCCGTTGCTCTGTCTATTGTGCAGGCTCGTCTGGTGGGATTGACTCACTTCACTGTGGGCTACATCGTCACCTATGCGGCCTTCCTAATAGCCTCTACAGCTGCCAAGTTCGGCTAATCGAGCTAACACTTTAGTCAGCTAACTGAAATCCCCTGCCATCCGGTGGGGGATTTTTGCACTGAGTGAAACGAATCAACGAATCACTGATTCAGTTCGTTCAGTCTGGTTTTTGCAAACCGATGGGGGTGAGCCGAGAAGATTGGACTGATAAACGAGTCCCGATCTCTTGGCTAGATGGGCTACAGTAGGAAGGGAAGCACGTCCTTAACTTGGCTACCAATGACATCGACTTCATCGATCGCAGTACGGGAACTGCCTCTTTTCCCTTTACCCGAAGTGGTCCTTTTTCCTGGCCGTCCCCTGCCGCTACATATCTTTGAATTTCGCTACCGGATCATGATGAATACCATCCTGGAGAGCGATCGCCGATTTGGCGTGCTGATGTGGGATCAGATACGGGGGCAGCCCGTAACCGTTGGTTGTTGTGCCGAAATTGTCCAGTTTCAGCGCTTGCCGGACGACCGGATGAAGATCCTGACTCTGGGACAACAACGCTTCCGCGTATTAGAGTATGTTCGCGAAAAACCCTACCGGGTTGGCCTGGTGGAGTGGATTGAAGACAATCCTCCCCAAGAAGACCTGAGACCGCTGGCCCACGATGTTTCTCAGTTATTGCAGGACGTCGTTCGCCTATCAGCCAAGCTGACCGGTCAGGAAATTGAATTGCCAGACAACATTCCCGATCTGCCGGTTGAACTGTCCTACTGGGTTGCCAGCAATTTGTATGGCGTGCCAGAAGAACAGCAAGCCCTGCTGGAAATACAGGACACCTCGGCGCGCCTGGAACGGGAGGCCGAAATTCTGACCTCCAGCCGCAACCATCTGGCGGCCCGCACCGTTCTGAAGGAAACCCTGGAAGAATCCACCCAGTAAGACAGTTGCCGCATTGCGAAGCCGCCAGGAAAACCATTTACCAGGAGTGGAGCTTACCAGGAGTGGAGCGCCCGTAACTGAGGTGTTTTTTTCAGCTGATGGGCCTGCATGCGAGTTAGAACATCATCCAAAATCGTTACGGCCCCTGTAACAAACGGCCCTTTATTCAACATGACACACTCTGCCCGTTCCGACATAGCAGCGTCAGTAATTTCGCCACGAGAAGGGGTGCCATTTTTAACCAGCCCTTCCAGCACCTGGGTGGCCCAGATAACGGGAACATGGGCCGCTTCACTCAACCAGAGAATTTCTTCCTGCATTTCAGCCAGTCGCTGATACCCGATTTCCACCGCCAGGTCACCTCGAGCAATCATGACCCCAAAGGGCTGTTTGCCAGCCGCCTGCACGATCAAATCAGGCAAATTGCGAATGGCCATTGGCGTCTCGATCTTGGCCACGATCGCCGGAATAGGACTGCCCACAGGCAACCGATTTTCCAACTCCTGTTGTAGCAATTGAATATCGGCCGCCGTCTGGACAAAGGAATAGCCCACAATGTCCGCATGAACGGCCACGAAGTCCAGATCCCGCAGGTCTTTTGTGGTCAGCGGACTCAGCGGCAAAACCGAATCCGGAAAGTTCAGCCCCTTGTCGGGACGCAGCCTGGCTCCCTTGGGCGGCACTTGAAACACCCTAAGCCAGCAGCCATCTGGCCAGTCCTCCATGACCAGCCCGGCCTCTGGCCCAACAACCCGAGCCCCAATTTTGCCATCATCGATCCAAACGCTGGCTCCGGTCTGCAATTGATCCAGAATGGTTGGAATGGAGCAAGAGGTCTGGAAAATTGCTGCTCCTTCCCAGAGCGCCTGAGCTGGCTTCCCCCCCATCTCATTAGCAGCACACCATTGGTCTGGATTTCGTGCCAATAAAATATAATCTCCTACCTGCACTCGCTTTGAATCCCCAGAGGACAAAACCGGGCCGGTTCGAGGTTTGGGTCCGCCTAAATCCATCAAGATGCGACAGCGACGACCTGTTTGCCGTTCCGCCTGGCGCACCTGGTGGATCATCGCCCGCCAGTGATCGGGAGTGTCATGGGCACAGTTAATCCGGACACAGTCGGCACCGCGTTGAATCAGATCCTTGACAAAAGCAGCGTCCGTCGCCGCATCCGTCGGCAAGGTCACCATGATACGGACGCGACGATGCGGCAACGTCGGACCAAACAGTTCTTCAGTCCGCTGCTGGAGCAGGCGATCGCCCTCAAAAAAGGCCTCAATCGGCGGTCGTTCAATGGTGTGAATCAGGTCCGCATGGCAAATTGCTTCCAGGGTGGCAATCACGGCATCCAGATTAGGCATTACCCGTGATTCAATCCGCCCCAGAGAGGAAAGACCCCAGGGCATCAGGGCCGATTGTAACGGTCGCAGATCCTGTCGCCGCAAAGCCAGGTAATAGGCAAGATTGAGAGCGCTTTGCAAAAACTGAGGGCGTTGAATCTGCGATCGCCACTGGGCGAAACGTTCCTGTCCTTCCTCATAAACAGTCTGCCGCAGAGCTTGTAGCGTTCTCAGCAGAATATGAGGATTCGCAAGTTCCAGGCTGGTTAAGGGTTTATCCGGCGAGTGAGCCAACATCAGCGTCAATCCCAACTCTGCTTCTGGAATACCATACTCTCCCGGCACTTGGCTCGATTCAGCAACGATTGGTATCCAGACGCAATCAATTGACAAGCAATTGCCTCTTACAGGTATTCAGCATATCTTGACAGTTACATTACTTCAAAAGCTGAATGAACGGTTATCCCATTTAGAGGAATTGCAGTCCTTGGATCAACCCACGACACACCCCAGTCAGAAACGCCAGATCAAGCGTCTCTAGGCGATCGCTGGGCTGGTGGTAATGGGGATTACGCAAAAAGGCCGTGTCAGTCACCATAATAGCCCGATAACCCCGGTCCCAGAAGGGCGCATGATCACTCAAGCGGGTGGCCTGCACCAGTTGCCCTTTCATTCCGGCGGGCAACCACTCGGCCGGGACACCTGCCGTCCGCATCCACCGACTAAGATGAATCAGGTCTGGCAGGGTTGGGATATTACCAATCAGGCCAATAAAATTGCCCCGATCCGGATAGAACCGTTGCAGCCCAGCAGGATACCGTTGGGAACCAGGCATCTGGTCACAATAGCCCAGCATCTCCAGGGACAACATCAATCGCAACGATTGCTTTTGGGCATAGAGATCAGCCGCATAGCGATCACTGCCTAACATCCCGTACTCTTCCAGATCCACGGCCACCAGACGCACCGGATAACGGGCCGGTTCAGCCGCAAAGGCTCGCGCCAGTTCCAGCAAAACCGCCACCCCCGTTGCATTATCATCAGCTCCCGGTGTTCCCGGCACAGCATCGTAATGGGCCGCGATCAAAATAGGTGGCTGGGTTTCCCGACCCACTTGAGCCGGCAGATTCAGAATCAAATTGGTATGGGTCCGAGCTTGAATCACAAATTCATGCGTTTCTACCTGGCCCCATTGCGTTAACTGCTGCCGAATATACTGCTGCACATACCAGTGGCCCTCCGGAGCCAGGTAGGGATCCCGAGGACGAGCAATTTCAGTCAAATGGGACCAGAGATCGGACTGGAGTGGCAACCCGCTTTGATCAAGCATCATGAATTATTAGAAATGGGCTAAGCCAAATCAGTTCTATTGTCCAGCAGGTAATTCATCCAGCACAATACAAGTAGGGCGAATGATGATGTAAGTTTTAATGGCCGTTCCCGCTCCGTCCGTTCCTCCTCCTCCTAAACCGACCACACCTCCGCCACTGACTCCCTGGTTACCCAGTCTCCTGAACCGTTTACAGCCTGCGCCTGAAACGGTCGTACTGATTCTGGCCATTGTGATTGGGGGAGGCACGGGCCTGGCGGTTGTTGGTTTTCATGTCTTGATTGAAGCGATTCGCAGCCTCATGCTGGAACACTTCATGGGAGTAATCAGTCCCTTGGGACCCTGGACCCTGGCTTGTATTCCAGCCATTGGCGGCCTGGTGGTCGGACTGATGCGGTGGTTCGGGCAAGATTTTGGCCCCAGTATTTCTGCTTTGATTTCGGCCACCCAGGGATATCGCGTTGTTCCCCTGCAGGCCAGCGCCAAGGCGATCGCGGCAGCCGTTTCGCTGGGTACGGGCGCCTCCCTTGGCCCGGAAGGTCCCAGTGTGGAAATTGGGGCAAATGTTGGCGTGCTGTTGGGACAAGGATTACAAATGTCCCAGGAACGGCAACGCTTGCTGCTGGGCGCAGGGGCTGCAGCGGGTCTGGCTGCTGGCTTTAACGCCCCCATTGCTGGGGTCTTTTTTGCCCTTGAGGTCGTTCTGGGAACAACCTTTGCCACCTCAGCCGTTAGTGTGGTGCTCTTGGCAGCAGTGGTAGCAGCCTTGATTTCCCAGATTGGCTTGGGGGGACAACCCGCTTTTACCCTGCCCAGCTACGAGGTTCGCAGTCCTCTGGAACTTCCCCTCTATCTGGGATTAGGACTCTTTGCCAGTCTGGTTTCTGTGGCATACACCCAGGCGATTCAACTAACCAGACAGGGATTCCAGGGAAAACTGCCCCGATTGGCTTGGCTGGGCCGTCTACCATCGGGTTTGCAACCAGCACTGGGGGGCTTACTGGTTGGGCTGCTGGCTTTGCAATTTCCTCAGATTTTGGGCATCGGTTATGAAATCATTGAGGCCATCTTGCGAGATGTGGAATTCTCCCTGCCACTGCTGATTACCCTACTACTAGTGAAATTAGGCACAACCGCAATTAGTCTGGGCAGCGGCCTGGTTGGCGGTCTGTTTGCCCCAGCCATGTTTTTAGGGGCCGCACTGGGCGCAGCCTATGGCAAACTTCTACCAGTTTCGTTGCCCTGGCTAGCTGAGAGCATCGCTGCGCCACCAGCCTATGCCATGGTTGGAATGGCAGCAGTACTGGCTGCCAGCGCCAGAGCTCCCCTGACCTCGATCCTTTTACTCTTTGAGATGACCCGCGATTACCGGATTATCCTGCCGCTGATGGCAGCCGTCGGCCTGAGTGTCTGGCTAATGGATAGTTTGCAGCCTGTCGCTCATACGGTTTCGACCTCCGAATCGACTGGTCTCAGCCTGAATGCCGGTTCAGAACAACCTCCAGACCTATTGCAGCATCTGATCGTTGCCCAGGCGATGCATCACGATGTCCTGCAACTTCCCGGTTCTTTGCCCATCCTGCAGGCAGGCAGTTCCATGACCAGTCAGGGAGTTCGCAGTGCCTTGGTGACGGACGAAGCAGGAAAGCTAATGGGCATCGTAACGTTACAAGACATTAACCGGGTCATCGGTCGCTGGCAGAAGTCTAAGCCAGTTCATGCGGAAGCAGACACATCGGTCACCCCCATGCTGAACCAACGATTAATAGACATCTGCACTCGCGATGTCCTGTCTGCTTACGAGGACGAAACATTGGCTGAGGCGATGACCCGCATGGCAGCCAGAGGCCTGCGGCAACTGCCAGTCGTAAAACGGGATCAGCCCCAACAGATTGTGGGATTACTGGAGGAAAACAGAATCAATCTGGTTTGCAGCATCGCAATGACCCAGGATCTGATCCACCCCTTTTTGAGCCAGACTCCTAAGATTGAACCTCTGGGTGTTTCTCCAGCCCAACGCAAGTCCGCCTGATCGTGACTATTCTGTTAATGGCCTAGCGATCGCGGGTAGTCCAGATGTTGGTAAACATCATCAACAGTCCCCCAGCAAAGATGGCGATCGCCAACCCAGCTGCCGCAACACTCATCCAATCAACCGTTTCCATTTTTCCCCCAGTGTGTAGCAACAGCTTTAGCAGATCACCCGTCGCCATATAGCGACCCGATCAGAATTGTGAAAGATTTCCTGTGGCAATCCTTCTCACAAAGCCCTTTCACCATCCAGGCATTCACAAATCAAATAGGATTGCTATAGAACGGATAAACGGCTGATTCCAGAAGCATCATCCGTCGGGACGTGTGCGATCGGCTTGCCCTGACGACCGTTCCCCACCCCCACACCGATCAAGATTAGCATCACGCCCAATAAAAAGTAGCTTTATTCACCTTTGGTTCGGGAATAGAGCCTCAGCGAATCGAGCATCTGGAAGAAATCAGCACGTATAACAACTCAACCAGAGCGTCTCGCACTTGAAGTTTTCCGTCTCCTTC
>CAZBTL010000068.1:0-17314 GCA_964494755.1 uncultured bacterium
CTAGCAGCTTGTTGCCCTGAAAGCCAACTGCTAAAAAGCCTAAGACTCCGCTAGAGCATTCGCGTAACCCATCGGAAGCATGACTGGTGTTGGGTCTTGCGTTGCTCAACGCCAACCTGCATCAGATCTTTTGTCAGTCAATCATGGGGGAGCTTGTGCCCGTCCACTCCAACGTCGGCCTCAGAGACTATGTTAGTTGTCCATCAGATCCATGCTTGGAGTTGGTTGGCCATTGCTAGCCACAGACCTCTGGTTATAGGAACATTTCACCGTAATTTTCAGATTACTCTGGGCTTTACCGCTGGCGATGTAGGGAATACCAGCATCTGCACTGAGGTTAACGCCAAATTCCAGCGTCACTTCATCCACATTGACGGCGCCCAGATTTTTAAACGCATTCAGGGAATAAACCGTATAGGTGCGAATTGTATTCTGCACCATTTGCATTGATTGATTGATATTGGTCGGAATGGCGGTTTTCAAATTGCCCATCCCTTTCTGCCCACCCCGCCGTTGTTCCTCGGTTCCCGTTGGCGGGACCGTTGGGGTTGTGGTAATCTCGGCTGGTTCGTCCTGGGCTTCAACATAAAGAATTGAGCCATCATCCAATTGCAGGGGAACAAGTTTTGTCACGGTCTTTTCCTGGTAGTAGTAGTAGATGCACCTCTGCCAGTTTGCCCTCCAGGGAAAGTATCGATATCAGGGGTTAGACCCCCTATCCCCTGGGACTGATTTTTCTCTGCGTTATGTGAGCGAATTGTCGGTTTGATCGCTGTCTCTTCTAGCGTTGTTTTATTGACTGCGGCCCTGCTCGATTACCTGATCGGTGACCCGTGGAACTGGTGGCATCCGGTGCAGGGAATGGGCTGGGCGATCGCCCGCTACAGGAACCTGGTGCTGCGTTGGCTGCAGCATCCGGTGGCATTGCGCCTGGCCGGCATCGGGCTGGGCCTTGGCTTGCCGATCGGGTGTGCTGGGCTGGGTTGGCTGCTTGTAGGGGGTGCCTACCACCTGCATTGGGCGATCGGTTGGGGGGTGGAGTCCCTGCTGCTGGCCAGTTGTTTTGCTGGGAGAAGTTTGCGGGATGCGGCAGTAGATGTCCTGACTCCCCTACAAGAGGGCGATTTACAGCAAGCTCGCAGCCACCTCAGCCGCTATGTGGGGCGAGATACGGCAACCCTACCGGAGGCGGAAATTCTTAGAGCCGTCCTGGAAACGGTGACGGAAAATGCCACCGATGGAGTTCTAGCGCCGCTGTTTTATGCCACTGTGGGCAGCCTGCTGACCGGTGTCGGTCCTTTGCCCTTGGCGCTGGCGTATAAAGCCACTAGCACCCTGGATTCGATGATTGGCTATCGGGAAGCGCCGTATACGGATTTTGGTTGGTTCAGTGCCAGGTTGGATGATTTCCTGACCTGGGTTCCCTGCCGGTTACTGGTTTTGACCCTGTCTCTGCTTTCCGGCAAACCGGTGAACGTGTGGCGGTTGTGTTGGCGGGATGCCCCGCTCGATCCCAGTCCCAATTCGGGGTGGAGTGAGTGTGCCTATGCGGCAGTGCTAGGGGTGCAGGTTGGTGGCTTGAACTGGTATCAGGGAGTGGCGAAACCAAAGCCGTTGCTGGGAGATCCGCTCCATGCCATTACACCGGACCGAATTCGGCAGGCTTTACAACTGACGCGATGGTGTTTTCTGCTGTGGCTAGCGATCGCGCTTCCCTTCACGACCTAAACGAAAAGGGGGACCCTGATGTCAGTATCCCCCTTGGATCAACCATCCACTCGTCCCAGTAGGGCAACCGCTTACTTGCGAATCTCGCGGGCCATGTTGCGGAACAGATCCATGCTGCTGTCTGCTTGGCGCCGTTCAGCAGCGACGTCGGATTGGGGCTTTGATATTGGCTGACTGGCTATTTCAGCTGACGAAGCAGAAGTCTGGACGGTGCCGTTTACCCGCTTGGTCATAGCGGAAATTTCAACCGTCACGGCCTTTTCTTCTGGGTCGCTAGCGGTTTTGGGAAACGTGCGCTTAACGGTTTTGCTGGCCCGCATGTAGTCTAAGTCACCCAGACTCTTGGCCGAATCACTATCCAGGAAAAAAGCCCCTGAATCTGAGGATGGAACTGAACCAGCTTGAGATTTCTCAGTTTTCTCGCTCGGCTGACTAGAGCCAAATAATCCACGAATGAATCCGGTCACGGCCTCTCTAACTCCCTTTTAAGGATGAAGATTGATGAAATAATGTAAATAATTATATCGCAATCTTCCAGTGCGATGAGTGCGGTGGCTGTGGAGTTGATGAGGAGATTGGGCAACTGCTTCAACGGTTGTATCGAGTCCACCGCAGGATCGTAGTGGTGATATAGATAACCACCGCAGACCCCAGTATGGAAGGCAGCAGCGGCACTCCCTGAATATTCCAGTCCAGTAGGGGGAAGGCCATGCCGTAGCGTGATTGCAGAAAGTGATAGCCAACTTCTCCTAACCAGACCCCAACCAGGCCGGTCGCGACCAACCCAAAGACCCTACCGGGAATTTGTCGGGGAATCAAAATATTGGCAACGACCGCACAGGCAATGGCGACGAGTAATTGAACCGCTAGACGGGAAATATCCATACAGTTCCTCTGTGGGCGTGGGGGGGTGGGCGGCATGGGCTCAGGCTTGTCCCAATTGCTGCGATCGCTGATAGGCGGTCTGCACAGCGGCTATGACAGCGGACCGAAAACCGGCCTGTTCTAGTTGGGCAATACCGGCAATGGTGGTGCCGCCGGGGCTGGTGACCCGATCTTTGAGTTCGGCTGGGTGGAGGCCCGTCTCTTGTAGCAGTTGGGCCGTTCCCCGGACGGTCTGCAAGGCCAATCGGGCAGCTACTGGCCGGGGTAATCCAGCGGCCACGCCGCCATCGGTCAGTGCTTCTATCATAATGGCCACAAAGCCGGGGCCCGATCCGGATAATCCTGTTACAGCATCCATCTGGGCTTCAGGAACGGTCAGCACCTCGCCAACAGCCTGAAAAATGCGCTGGGCCAGCTCAAGATGGTGCGGTTGGGTGCGTTGCCCGCCAGCGATCGCCGTGATGCCCGCTCCCACTGTGGCTGGTGTATTGGGCATAGCCCGAACAATGGGCAGACCCGGAAAGGCTGTCTCCAGTTGATGAAGAGAAGTGCCAGCCAGGATTGAGGCTAGAATGGGCGGCTGGGTCAAGGGTGAGGAGAGGCCAGCCAGTTGGGCCGCAACCTGAGGTAAGACCTGGGGCTTAATTGCTAGCAGGATGACGTCTGTGGCCTGGAAGGTCTGACGGTTATCGTCTGTAACCTGGACTCCGTAGCGCTGGGCCAGAAAAGCTTGCCGCTCCGGTTGGGGTTCCGAGACCAGAACATCTGAGGAGAGATAAAGATTGCGATCAAGAAGGCGGGATAAGAGTGCTTCACCCATTACCCCGCCACCAATCATTGCAAATTTAATGGCCATTACAACTTGTTCTTCAATTAGTCAACTTGTCCCAGTTACCAGCTTAAAGGATGGTTTGCTACAACACTGATAATCCCACCAGCGAGCTAGACCCAATTAGTTGATAACCTGACCACTGACCAGTTGTAATTGACTATTGAGCCATCCGAATCGGTTCCGTTCCCCATGCCGGTGTTGGGGCGGCAGGACGGGGCACACGAGCCGGTTGGGGTTGCGGAACTTCATGCACAACGTTGGATTGGCTGCTGACCTGCACACAACTGGGAGTGAACAGGAAAATACTCTCCCCAATCCGTTCTTGATGACCATCAATGGCATAGGTGCCACCAGCCACAAAGTCCACAGCTCGCTGGGCCTGATCCGGATCCATCAAGGTCAGGTTTAAAACAACTGACTTCCGCTCCCGCAGCGCTTGAATTGCCTGAGGCATCTCTTCAAAGGATCGTGGTTCCATCACAACTACCTCGGAAATGCCATTTGCAGCACCAGGCATACCAATCACATTGTTGATCGGGGCCGCACCTATATCTGCAGTGCCAATGGCCCGATCCCGGAAACGACGACGATTGCGGGCGTCATCTTCCGGCAGCGGCTGGGCATTCTCCTGCTGATAAAGCTGCTGGTAGTCATTCCCATCCATTTCGTCGTACTCGTACTCATAATCCATCGGCTCATTAAAGCCGACGAAGTCCCGCAATTTACCAAAGATGCTATTCACAGTTAACGCTCCATCACAATCAGGGTTAATTGTACTTATTGACTAGATGGATGAACCCGCTGAAATCTAGTCTGTGCCGCTGAAAATGGACTCCTGAAAAGAGAGTGAACCCCTTCCCTTGAGCTACTGGTCTGGTGTTGATCCGAAGAGATGATATCGCAAAACAATAACCTCAGCACATAATTTATGGAGATTTTTGGTTGCCTACCTTTTCAGATAAACCAGAGGGGTTTCCGGACAGTTATAAACAGAAGCCGTTTAAAGTCGATGGCTTAACTGCAAATAGTGGACTGCTGGGCACCCCGGCTCTAATTCGCTGAATTGAGAGATTAGTATACATCCAGTTTTAGGAAATGATCACGCAATTCAAAATTTTTTTTGCCGGATTTGGATCGGGGATCAAGTATTTGAGATCAGAAGGCGGATCTGGACATCCGAAGTTTTCATTTTAAATCGGTGGAAAGGCTTATAGAGAGGGGGCTTGGACGATTAGTCCGCATATTGATCTGGAGTTTTGAAACGGTTATCAGCAAGAATGTTTCGACAGATTAGAAATTGATATCAAACACGTAGGAGCAATATTTAACTTTATTTTAAGATTTCCACGGTTCTGGTTGAGATCGGTTGGTAAGACTTTGCAAAAAAAGTGAAGGCGGTTATGGTGCGATCAGGGCTGGCGATCGCCAAATAAGATCCGTCCCAAGCGAATCATGGTTGCACCGGCTTGAACGGCTAATTTGTAGTCACCAGACATTCCCATCGATAGTTGATCCATCCGAATTCGCTGCCAGGGGTGCTGTTGGATTTTTCCAGCTAGTTCCCGGACTTGCTGGAAAAAGGCTAATAGTTCCGCTTCCGATAGTCCCTGGGGGGCGATCGCCATTAATCCCCGAATATCTAAAGACTGGCATTGGTCCAGATTGGGCAGATCGGTGAACAGGTCTGATGCAGACCAGCCATACTTATTTGGATCGGGTAGTAACTTGACCTGTAGACAAATTTGGGGTTTTGTCGATAGGGTGGCGGCTAGCTGATTCAGTCGTTCGGCTAGTTTCAGGCTGTCTACGGAATGAATCCACTGGAAGAACTGCAGCGCTTTCTGGGCCTTGTTAGTCTGCAAATGGCCAATTAAGTGCCAAGTTAGATCGGCCAGATCGGCCAGTTGGACTTGCTTGGCCTCCGCTTCCTGAATGCGGCTTTCACCAAAGTCTCGAATACCGGCTGCATAGGCCGCCCGCATGTAGTCAACCGATACCTGCTTGGTTACTACAATCAGGCGTACTGAAGCAGGCAGGGATTGCCGAATGTGAGCAATCCGCTCTGCCAGCGTATCAACCGCAAAAGGGGGCGTCATTGGAACATCAACTCAGAGATCGGACGGTTATTGAAACGTTTGTTTATAGATTGTCTGTAGACCTTCAAAATCCTGGTATTTCCCCAAACGACGTAGGGAACGGAGCCGATTCTCCACCAAAATACGCGCATCCGTCCGGGTGATCGGCTCAAATTCCAGTCCTTCCTCACTATTGGCCACCACAAAGAACAACCGTTGGGCATAGAGAGTCGTAAATAATTCACGCTCTAGATCCAACAGACAGACCCTGAAAAGTAGTCCAAAACTGGGATGGTTCAAGTAGTTTTCGTGGGTCATTCAGGTCGAAGCTGGGCAAACAGTTGAAAATATTACACCCTAATCTGAACGCCAGTCACGTTACGAGATATATTGTACGACTTGCTCAAGATTTGGTTCGGAAATGGTGAAGGGGATCTGCAGAAGCAGACCGTGATCCACGCTGGTGCTGATCGACCGACGAGATGCAGAGCCTTCAGTGGAGAGCCGGAACGTTGAACCAGGGAATGGTTCTGACACGCAGATCCCTTTATTTGATAGAGGTTTGATAGCCCCTCAATGGGCGATCTCCGATAGGGGTGGGGCAGGCGGAAAGATTTGTTGAAGCACCCAGGTCATCAGGTAGACTGAGCAAGTTGGGCTGAGCAAAGTGATCCGGAGATGAAGGGGATGCGAGGTTGGCGGCGATTTGGCCTATTTGCAGTGGTGGGTCTGGTTTTGAGTTGGCTGGTCAGTTGTGGCGCCCCAGCACCGACGGGCGGAAGTAGTCAGCAGGCCAGTGGCAAACAGGAAATTGAGTTCTGGACAATGCAACTGTCCCCTCAATTTGACTCCTACTTCAACCAATTGATTGCTCGCTTTGAGCAGGAAAATCCCAGCCTTAAGGTCCGCTGGGTCGATGTCCCCTGGGCGGACATGGAGCGGAAAATCTTGACCGCTGTTTCGGCCAAAACAGCCCCCGACGTGGTTAACCTGAACCCTAATTTCGCCTCCCAACTGGCGGAACGGAATGCCTGGTTGATGTTAGATGACCGCATTCCTGCCGAGGTGCGGCGGCAGTATTTGCCTAATATCTGGAAAGCCAGCACACTGGAGAACCAAAGCTTTGGCATTCCCTGGTATCTGACTACTCGCGTCACCATCTACAACCAGGATTTACTCAAGCAGGCCGGTGTCAGCCGACCGCCAGCCACCTTTGCCGAACTGGCCACCGCTGCCAAACAAATTAAGGAACGAACCGGTAAATATGCCATGTTTACCACGGTGGTGCCGGAAGATTCCGCTGAGTTGCTGGAATCCTTGGTCCAGATGGGGGTAGAACTGGTCAAGCCGGACGGAAAAGCCGCCTTCAACACGCCCAAAGGCAAAGCTGCTTTCCAATACTGGGTTGACCTCTACAAAAACGGACTGATGCCCAAAGAAGTGTTGACCGAAGGCCATCGGTATGCGATCGACCTTTATCAGCGAGGGGATACGGCTATCCTGGCCTCTGGCGCAGAATTTCTGAATACGATCGCCAAAAATGCGCCCTCGATCGCCCAGGTGTCCGATTCAGCAGCCCAAATTACTGGTAACACAGGCAAGAAGAATGTGGCGGTGATGAATCTGGTCATTCCCAAAGACACAGATGTGCCCGATGGGGCTCTAAAGTTTGCGCTGTTTGTTACCAACAATGAGAACCAACTGGCCTTTGCCAAGGATGCCAATGTCCTGCCATCAACCCTGAAAGCGTTGGCCGATCCGTATTTTCAGGCTGCTCCGGCTAATGCCACGGCCATTGACCAAGCCCGAATTGTCAGTGCCAAGCAGATGAAGGATGCGGAAGTCCTGATCCCAGCGATGAAAAATGTTAAACAACTGCAAAAGATCATTTACGACAATTTGCAGGCAGCCATGTTGGGGCAGAAAACCGTTGATCAGGCGATCACGGATGCCGCTAGCCAGTGGGATCAAGTCTGAAGCTGGGTATTGGCTCTTGGGTGTTGGGTTTTAGGTTCTGGGTTGCAGGTTGTTGATACCCGACCCCCGACACCTGTTACCTGCCCCCCCTTCCTCACTCCCGTTCGGCTGACGCTCACGGCGGAAGCCCACTCCCCACTCCTTCCTCCCCTAGCCAATCGTGAGGGGATCGACGTCAATGGTCAGGCTGACACTCTCTGGGCAAACAGCGCGCAGGGCGGCAGTTTCCAGAGATAAAGGGCCAGTCTCCAACGGTAGTTTTAAGAGAATTTGCCAGCGATAGCGGCGGGCCACTCGCAGGATGGTGGCCGGGGCTGGTCCCAGGATCTCAATGTGCTGCGATCGCAGGGGGGCCAGGGCGATCGCCACCCGTTCTGCAGCCTGTTGCACGGCTACTGGGTTGGGACTACTCAGCCGCAGCAAAATTAAACGGTTGGCTGGTGGGTAGCGCAGGTCAGAGCGGTGGGCCAGTTCAGTCGCCACAAAGGCTGGATAGTCCTGTCGCTGCACCGCCTGGATGACGGGATGCTCTGGGGTATAGGTCTGGAGGACGACACGACCTGGATTGTCGCCCCGGCCACAGCGTCCTGCCACCTGAGTCAGGGTCTGGAAGGCTCGCTCACTGGCCCGATAGTCTGGCAGGTTCAGCAGCCCATCGGCGGCCACAATGCCTACCAGGGTCACCTGGGGTAGATCAATGCCCTTGGTTAACATTTGCGTTCCCACCAAGAGATCGGCCTCGCCCTCAGCAAATTGGGTCAACAGGGTGCGATGCGCCCCCTTGGTCCGGGTCGTGTCACTATCAAACCGCAATACCCGTAACTCAGGAAACTGCCGGTTCAACTCCTGCACCACCCGCTGGGTGCCACTGCCGAAATACTTGAAATAAGGAGACTGACACTGGGGACAGTTTTTGGGCGCTGCGCAGACGTAATTGCAGTAATGACAGCGCAACAAGGAAGCAGCCTCCGCCTGTAACTGGTGATAGGCCAGGGCTACATCACAATCAGGGCAGGTCATCACATAACCACAACTGCGACAGGACACAAAGGTGCTGTGGCCGCGTCGGTGGATGAATAAAATGCCCTGTTGCTGTTGCGCTTGCAATCCTTGCAGGGCCGAGCGCAGCGATCGGCTAAAAATCGATGGATTGCCACACTGTAACTCCTGGCGCATATCCACCACCTCAATCGGTGGCAGGGGGCGGGCATGGATGCGGCTGGGCAGGGAAAGATAGAGGCTGGGGTGTGGGCTTCCGCCGTGAGCGTCAGCCGAACGGGAGTGGGGAGTGGGGGTTGGACAGGCCTGGACCCAGGTTTCCAGGCAAGGGGTGGCGGAACCCAGAATCAACGGGCAGTTGGCTAGTTGGGCCCGCCACTGGGCGACGGTGCGGGCATGATAGCAGGGCACTGGTTGGTCCTGTTTGAAGCTGGAATCATGCTCTTCATCTAGGATGATCAGTCCCAGGGTAGGCAGGGGAGCAAAGATGGCGGAACGGGTGCCGATCACCACCTGGGTCTGGCCGCTCAGCATTTGCCGCCAGGTGTCGTAGCGTTCGCCCTCTGACAGGCCACTATGATAGACACAAACCTGATGGCCAAAGCGGGCCCGAAACCGATCAGTCAGTTGGGGGGTCAGGCCAATTTCAGGTACCAGAACCAGCACCGATCGCCCGCTGTGCAGAACGGGGGCAATGGCTTGCAAATAAACCTCTGTTTTGCCCGATCCGGTGACGCCGTGCAGCAAGACCTGGGCAAATCCCTCGATTTGCTGGATTTGCTCCAGCGCCTGGGTCTGATCGGGGGTCAGCGGTTTGGCGTGATCCGGGCCAACGGCCACCCCCGTTTCAGTCCGCAGCACTTCCCGTTCCTGAATCACCACACAGCCCTTCTGCACCATGGCTTTCAGCGTTGCTGAACTGGTCTGACACTGCTGCAACAGGTCAGTTAGCCATAACTCGCCTCCCTGCCGTTTCAGTACCTGCCAAATTTCTTGTTGGCGCGGGGTCAGGTTGGGTGGCAGAACGGGGACGACCAGGGTGACGGCCTGCCGCAGCTTGGGCCGGATGGGGGAAGGGGGCTCCAGGTAATTCTCTACCTGACCAATGCGCTGCAGTTCGGTCAGGGCGCGGGAGGCTCCCTTGACCTGGCGGTGCAGATATTGCCAGCTATAGTCGCCAGCTTTGCTGGCTTGCAAGATTGCCAGGATCCGTTGGGCTGGGGGAGACAATTGCAGATCGGCGAAGGACTGATCGGAGCGTCTATCAGCATCGGTCGGCTGAGTCAGACGAATCCGCCGTTGCGATCGCGCTAACAGGCCCGGTGGCAATGCCGCCCGGATTACCTGCATCAGCGGCGTATGGTAGTAATCGGCTACCCGGTTTAGCAGGGTCCAGTAATCCGGCGGGAAAAAGCCCGCACTGACTACCGCTTCTACTTCCCGGAGTTGGTTGATGTCCAGATCTGGTGGCGCCTGATCCCGATAGCGAATGGCGATCGCGCCCAATTGCTGATGGCCGAAGGGCACACTCAGGATATCGCCCGGCTGCACGGCCATACCGGCGGGGATCCGGTAGGTAAATAAGCCCTCCACGCCCGAACAATCAACCAGCACCTCTATCCAGGCTGACGATGCTGGGTAGTAGGAGCCAGCCTCCGCGGCGAGGCAGCCATCTGGATCGAGTTGAGGAGGAGTCGTTGCCACAACGGTGGGAAAGGGAGAACTGACAACAAGCATGACACCTGAGGGTTATGGATGGAGCATGGCAACTGCGGCAGGATGGTTGGCAATCCGGAGGAAAAAGATTGACCAGGGAGCCTGGTCTAACCGAATTTGGCACGCTAGAATAGGGCTCCGGATCATCCCACCCCTACCCTTCATTGATTCATGGCAGTGAATTCATTGACTGAATTTATTGACTGAATTCATCAATTGACCCCGAACGTAGCCCGTTGTTCTATTTTGCAAGATTGGTTTAACTAAATCTGGGTCACTTCCGGCACATTTTTGTAGTTAACCCGACAATCTAATTTTGATTTTCCAGTAGCTTAACAGAAAACCTTCTTCGCAACTTTAGATCCGATTAGCTGGTTGCAAGGGTCGTTAACCCTTGATAGTTCTTTCATAGGCATTATTCCCGAATTAAAAATCCTTCGCTTGAGCCAACGTAGAAACCTGGCCGAATCAGCATCTGAACAGAACTTCCACTGTTGATATCACCGTATTTATTATGTATCAAAAACGACCTGAATCTAAAAAAAATACCCCCTTTATGCTGGCTGGCCCGACTGCGGATCTGACCCACTTAGCCGACTTGCCCCCGCTGGCAGAAGAGTCTGCCATGGCAGCCGAACTGACGGATAGGACATTCACAGCAGGATCGTTCACAGAACTGACAACCGGCGATGGGTCAGCTTTGTTGGCTGATGCCAATTTGGATGACCGTGCGGTTCAGATAGAGGAGGAGATCGGTTTGTCCCCTAGCAGTCCCTACCGCAAAACGCTCGATGATGATGCGGTGGGTGCTTTCTTCAAAGAAATGGCCCGTTATCCCCTGCTGCAACCCAATGAGGAAATTGAACTGGCTCGTAAGGTTCGGTTTTTGAGTCAGGTGGAAGATCTCAAGCTTCGGCTGGCCCAGGACCTCGGTCGAGATCCCAGTCCAGCGGAGGTGGCGATCGCCCTCAATCTCACTGAACGCCAGTTGGAATACCAGCTTTATCGCAGTCGGGTGGCCAAACGCAAGATGATCCGCTCGAACCTGCGACTGGTGGTGTCTATTGCCAAGCGCTACTTAAACCGGGGCGTGCCCTTTCTGGATCTGATCCAGGAGGGTTCCCTGGGCCTGAACCGGGCCACCGAAAAATTTGATCCCGATAAGGGTTACAAGTTTTCAACCTATGCCTACTGGTGGATTCGGCAGGGCATCACCCGCACCATTGCCAATGACTCCCGCACGATTCGGTTACCGATTCATATTGTGGAAAAGCTGAACAAGCTGAAAAAAGTCCACCGGGAACTACGTCGTGAATTGCACCGCAATCCCACTGAAAAAGAGCTGGCAACTGCCATGGAGATCCCCCTGGATCAGATCCGCAGTCTACAGCAAGTCTGCCGCAAATCCCTTTCCCTGAACCATCGGGTGGGCAAGGGAGAAGATACGGAACTGATGGAACTCCTGGAAGATGGCGAGACCCGCTCTCCCGAAGCCCAGATGACTGAACAGATGCTCCAGCAGGATGTCTGGGAGGTTTTGGATGATGTGTTGACTGAACGGGAAAAGGACATTATTTCCCTGCGGTATGGCCTGACCTCCCACCAGCCCTGCACCCTGGAAGAAGTCGGGGGGCTGTTTAATCTATCTCGAGAACGGGTGCGCCAGATCCAGAGCAAAGCAATGCGAAAACTGCGCCGTCCCCAGGTGGCAGAACGCTTAAAGAGCTGGCTGGGATGAGGACTCACCAGAGATTAATCGTCATACTCGGCAGGTAAGATTCGACCTCGTTTTTTCCGAGCCGCCATGGCTCGTTCCAGGACGCTCAGCAGCCCAGGGGCTTCTTCTTGCAGCTTGAGCAGCAGGCGTTCCCCTTCGGCCAGGTCACCCGGATCTTCTCCGGTTTCCATCACCGTGGTTAGCCGGGGCAGGGCAATTTCGTCTACCAGTTCAATCAAGCTGTAGAGACAGCGGTTGAACTGTCGTTCAGTCAGGGTTGAGTCTTCCAGGGGAAACTCAATGATGGCCCGAATTTCGCCATCGGCAGGATCGTATTCCCACTGGAGCATTTTGGTTTCCCAGGAAATACAGAGCATGGTCTGCAAAATTGCTGCTTTGTGGGGATGGTTTTTGATGTCTGACAGTACGCGGGGGGCGAACAGTTCAAAAAATTCCCCGTCTTCGTCCAACTGAATCACAATTAAAAATTCTTCCTTGTTCTCGGCATAGACGCCTGTCAGGATGCGGTTATTTTCCTCGTCTATACGGTACTTCCAGCCGATGTTATCCAAGTAACCAGCAATTTGCGGTAGCGTCGCGCCCATACCTAATTAACTCATCTGCAAGCGTGTATCCGGTGTTTGATCGGTGCTTTCTCAAAAATGAGGGTGTCAAAGCTGAGAGACGGTCAGGCTGATAGATCGCTCACCGGGTTTCATGTTCAGTCTACTGCCAATTGTTCCTTCCAGGATGGATGTCAGTCTTCCCTGGGCGCTAAGTCCTATGTTGTTTGACGATCGCCAATTGGGTTGGTTCGCAACCCCCTTAGCCTGCAATCGACCCTGGTTAGAACGGGTGGGGCAGGGCAATGGAATGGGCCGGGTGGGCGATTGCCTGGTCGATTTGCTCAAACAGTGACTCCAGCGTGGATGAGTTATCCAGCACCACATCCGCCCGGGCGACTTTTTTCTCAATGGCCAGTTGGCTGTCAATCCGAGCTTGCGCCTGGTTGGCGGTCAGGCGATCACGCTCGGTTAGACGGGCCAGTTGTTGCTCAGGAGAACAGGTCACCACCCAGGTTTCAGTCACCAGATCCGTCATGCGGGCCTCGAACAGCAGCGGGATAACCAGAACCAGAATGGGGTGCTGCTCAACCAGATTGTAGGGGGGAGACTGCATCGTCTGGATCAGACCATCGCGGACGTAGGGATGAAT
Source organism: uncultured bacterium (assembly GCA_964494755.1). Taxonomy (GTDB): domain Bacteria; phylum Cyanobacteriota; class Cyanobacteriia; order Leptolyngbyales; family Leptolyngbyaceae; genus CAZBTL01. The sequence continues at coordinate 13,145 of CAZBTL010000068.1, forward strand.
TTGCTGCTCCAGCCAGAGCCGTTCCGACGGACTGGCAAACACAATGTCCCCCAATCGCTGGCGGTCCAGGCTGCCATCCGCATGCAAGACCCCTAAGCCATAGCGATCGGTGATCGCCGCCAGCACAGATGTTCCCGGAGCCACGGCCTCTCTGGCATAAATATCGGCATCCAGCACTGGCAAATGGTGGGCGGTTGCCAGATACTCTGAAACCGTTGTTTTGCCCATGCCAATTCCACCAGTGAGACCAATAATGCGCTGCTGGGGGGGCGGTTGAAAATGGGTTTCGCTCATAGCTTGGGGCGGAAATCTATAGTCAGGCAGGGAAGGTGTAATAGAAGGAGACCTGCGTGTCGTTCCACTCCCCCTTACAATAGAGGACGATGTAACAATTGGTGTACCCAGTCCAGGGGAGTTCTTTCCATGTTGTTAAAGTGTACAACTCGCCATATTCGTATCTTTGCGGCAGCCATTGAAAACAATGAGTTAGTGCCTAGTGACAGCGTCCTGACCCTGGATATTGATCCAGATAATGAACTGAACTGGAACGAAGATGCGCTGCAGATGGTCTATCACAAGTTTGATGAGCTGGTGGAAAGTTACAGCGGCGCCGAACTGACGGAGTACAACATCCGGCGCATTGGTTCAGATCTGGAACATTTTGTGCGATCGCTGCTGCAGAAGGGTTCCGTTTCCTACAATCTCAATTGTCGGGTGCTGAATTACAGCCTGGGTCTGCCCCAGGTGGTTGCCAGCGAAGGCTGATTTTTTTACAAATTGTGAACCCAGGTTAGGCAAACCTGACTGCAACAGAACCGGAAGAAAGCGAGGAAGGCCCATTTTCTTGCTTTCTTCTGGTTTTGCTGGTTTTGGATGGGATTGTGGCTCCGTTTCTCGTCTCAGTTTCCCAGTCTGATCTTTAGAATTTTTAACAGAAACGCTCATCAAATCGGTCTACCGTAACAATTTAGGTGGTTATTCAGCCGTTCAGAACACTCATACACCCAGCACATCAACAGGTTAGAACATTTAACATGAGCAGTAACTTGGCAACAAAATTGCGTGAGGGAACCAAAAAATCCCACACGATGGCAGAAAATACCGGGTTTGTGGCTTGCTTTTTGAAAGGAACTGTTGAAAAAACTTCCTATCGCAATCTGGTATCCAACCTCTATTTCGTCTATTCCGCCATGGAAGAGGAAATGGAGCGCCAAAAGGATCACCCCGTTGTGTCCAAAATCTATTTTCCGGAGCTCAACCGCAAGGATGCCCTGGAGCGGGATCTGGCCTATTATTACGGTGCTACCTGGCGGACTCAGATTGCTCCTTCGGAAGCCGCTCAACAATATGTCGCCCGCATCCGTGAGGTTTCCAATACTGCTCCAGAACTGTTAGTGGCGCACTCCTATACCCGTTATTTGGGTGATCTGTCCGGTGGGCAAATCCTCAAGGGCATTGCTGAACGCGGCATGGGCTTGTCTGGTGGGTTTGGCACAAGTTTTTATGAGTTCAAAACCATTGCAGATGAGAAAGCCTTTAAGAAGGTTTATCGTCAAGCCTTGGATGAACTGCCGGTGGACGTTGCCACTGCTGATCGGATTGTGGATGAAGCCAACAATGCCTTCCGGATGAACATGACCATGTTCAAGGAACTGGAAGGTAACCTGATTAAGGCGATCGGCATCCAGTTGTTTAACCTGCTAACCGGTGGCCGTCGGCGTGGCAGCACCGAACCGGGTGAAGAGCTGGCAACGGTTGAATAGACTGCTGGCGCTTCCATCGCTTCCATGCCTGATAGGGCAAGTGGATGGCAACCTGTCGGCACAGATGCCTCAAGCGCTGATCGGTAGTTGAATCCGATTGGCTCACAACACCCCATCCTGAAGACCTGATGGTGTCAAGCATCATCCAGTCTTCAGGATTTTCAACTTGAAAGGGCGATCTCCCCAGTGCTACAAAGTAAAGGCATTATTTTTTCTCCCAACTCATGGCCTCTAAAATTCCAGTCACCATCATTACGGGCTTCCTTGGCAGCGGCAAGACGACTCTGATTCGGCATCTGCTGCAAAATAATCAGGGTCGGCGCATTGCCGTCCTGGTGAATGAATTTGGTGAGTTGGGCATTGATGGCGAATTGTTGCGGGACTGTCAGATCTGTCCGGAGGAGGCAACACCTGGTTCTACCGCCAGCCCTAACGTGGTCGAGTTGACCAATGGGTGTCTCTGCTGCACGGTGCAGGAAGAATTTTTGCCCACCATGTTGGAGTTGATGCGCCGTCGCGACAGCCTGGACTGCATCCTGATTGAAACATCGGGCCTGGCTTTGCCCAAGCCATTGGTTAAGGCGTTTCGCTGGCCTGAAATCCGTCACGCCGCGACGGTGGATGGGGTCATCACTGTGGTGGACTGCGAAGCCGTTTCCACGGGGACGCTGGCCAGTGATTTACAGGCTTTGGAAGCCCAGCGGCAGGCTGATCCCAATCTAGATCATGAAACGCCTCTGCAGGAATTGTTTGAAGACCAACTGGCTTGTGCCGATCTGGTGATCCTGAACAAAACCGATCTGGTGGAGCCGGAGGTGCGATCGCAGGTCGTGCAACGGGTCCAGCAGGAATTGCCCAGGGCGGTCAAAATTGTCGCCAGTGAGCATGGCAGTCTCGATCCCGATCTGTTGTTAGGTTTTCAGGCTGCCGTGGAAGATAATCTGGACAGCCGCCCCAGCCATCACGATACGGAAGCGGATCATGACCATGATGAGGCCATTGCCGCCACCCATGTGGTATTGGATCAGATGTTTGATCCAGATGTTCTGCGCCAACACCTGGAGGACCTGGTTCGAGAACAGGAAATTTATCGGGTGAAAGGGTTTGTCGCAGTGCCTCAAAAAGCCATGCGACTGGTGCTGCAGGGCGTTGGCACCCGCTTTGATCAGTTTTACGATCGCCCCTGGAAGGCCGAAGAAACCCGCCAGACCCGCTTGGTCTTCATCGGGCGATCGCTGGACTCAGCCCAAATTGAGTCCCGCCTGATGGGAGTGGCAGGAATCCATTAGGACTGCCCATCTAAAAGAGTCTGGCTATTGCTATTGGCCGGGACGGGGCTCCCCGAAGCCAGATGGCAACGCCGGGGCTTGCGGCTGGAACAGTGACCAGTCAGTTGGCATATCCTTCGTATCGCATTTCACTAGTGGCCAGAGCTGCTTGACTCTCCACTTCGGGCAAAAATCCTTGCAAGTCGCAAGTCTCAATATAGCCGGTGTAATAGGCGCCAGCTTCCACGTCCAGGCCATTGGCTAAGACATCTCCTTCCAGTCGGGCGGTTCGGCTCAGGGTCAGCTTGCCCTCGACGATCACATGGGCTTTGACCACCCCATGCACCGTCAGGTTACGGGCCCGTACTTCCGGGCCTTCCACCAACCCGGTCGATGAGATTTCCATATCTCCCCGCACTTCTACCAGGCCATGGACGATGCCGTCCACCCGAAGATTACCATCCACATGCAGGTCTCCCTGGATCTCACTATTGGCAGCTAGATAGGTCAGGGTCTCTATTGGTTTCCGTCTCAGCATCATTTCTACCTAACGCAGGACTAGAGGATTGATCGCCATAACAGCATTGGGCTAACCCTGAGGCTCAGCCAGCAGCACCCAACGGTCGCCTCGTTAACCAACGCAACCATTATGGATACTCCTTTCACCTAAGGGCGCCAACCAATGAACCGGCAGCGTTAGTGGCTGCACAACCATGACGAGCGACCATCCATTGCTTCGAAGCATCATCCCAATGAACTGATGGCGCAGCCAACAATGGTTGAATGCCCATTCAATAGATCACACCCGCTATCAATAGATTAATACTTTTTTACTTAACAACTCTGTCGATCCCCCATTTGCCTGCAAAAGTGGTACCGCTTCTGGTCGCAGGTGTCAGGATATAGCAATCCTAAATGATTTATGAACGACTGGATGGTGAAAGGGCTTTGTGAGAAGGATTTCCTGCGGAAACCTTTCACAATCCTGATCGGATCGCTATACAACAGTAAGGCTGTAGTTAGATAGTGGATTTGCTCGGCTGCCAGTCGGGCTGAGCCGCTGCTGCTGCGATCCCAAGTCATGGGGAGATGGGTGGCAATGGCTGTGCCTGACTGGGGGACTGTCTGCCTGGTACATC
>CAZBTL010000069.1:0-17082 GCA_964494755.1 uncultured bacterium
CAAAGCCCGTGACGAGGATTGAACTCGTGACCTCACCCTTACCAAGGGTGTGCTCTACCACTGAGCCACACGGGCATAGCGTGGGATGGGCCGGGCTAGATTCGAACTAGCGTAGGCATAGCCAGCGGATTTACAGTCCGCCCCCATTAACCACTCGGGCACCGACCCGCTCAACCCACGGATAAAGATAGTAGCACAATAACGATGCCGAAAACAAATCAATTAACTGGGGAATTTTTAGGAGATTGTTTTCCTGGCTCCAGGCTCCTTGTTCAATAGGGAAAAAAGACCCGTTTACGGATTCTGTTCCCCCCTGAGGGAAAACAGAGATCTGGGTGAAAACAGAAGAAAATACCTCGGTGGAGCCAACTTTCACTATAATCACCGCAGCGCTTCTACCCATGTGGGCCATTGGTTTACATGCTCTCCCAGCATAATTCTCATCCTCAGCCGCCATGTCTTTTGTTACGCATCTCTATGGCCTGTTTCTGCTGATTGTCCTTGCCATTTACTGGCCGCTGCGGCAGTCCTGGCTTCGCATGTGGGCGCTGTTGGCCACCAGTCTGGTCTTCTATGCTTCCTTCCAGGCGCAGTACATTCCCCTATTGCTGGCGGCTGCCTGGGTCACCTTCCTGTTTGGCCGGGCGATCGCACTGCCGTTGGACTGGCGTACAGAAGACTGGGACTTTGCTCAGCAGGACTGGAACCGTCGGCGCTTGAAGCTGCTATGGTTCGGTATTGTACTTAATGTGCTGCTGCTGTTGGGGTTCAAGTATATCCCGTTCTTGCTGGGAACACTCAGTATCTTGCTGGGCTTGCCGATCCTGCAGCAACAGGCGGAATGGACCGGGACGCATTTGATTGCACCCTTAGGCATCAGCTTTTTCAGTTTTGAATGTATTGCTTATCTGGTCGATGTGTATCGGGGGGCGCCAGCCTCGCAGCAGTTTCTGCAATTTTCATCCTACAAATTGTTTTTCCCGAAATTGATTGCTGGCCCCATCACTCGATATCATGCCTTTGCCGCCCAGGCGCAGGAGCAGACCTTTCCCCAGATAGACCGGCTGGTTGAAGGGCTGTGGCTGATTGCCTGCGGAGCTGTCAAAAAAGCCTTACTAGCCGATAACTTAGGGGTTCTGGTCGATCTCAGTTTTCAGAACTTGCAGCGGGCGGGCAGTGGGGATCTGTGGCTGGCGACGTTTACCTATGGGCTGCAACTGTATCTCGACTTCAGCGGCTATGTGGATATGGCCAGGGGGTCAGCTATTCTATTGGGCTTTAATCTGCCCAGAAACTTTGACTTTCCCTATCTGACCACCAGCATTGCCGATTTCTGGCGGCGCTGGCACATGACACTGGGGGATTGGTTGCGCAACTATCTGTATTTTCCCTTGGGGGGATCTCGGCAGGGGTTGGCCCGGACTTGTCTGAATTTGATGATCGTCATGGCGATCGCTGGTATCTGGCACGGAGCCGCCTGGGGGTTTATTGTCTGGGGTCTGTTACATGGCATTGCCCTGGTAATTCACCGCCTCACTGATGCGCTCTCCGATCGGGTGCATTGGCTGGGCCTGTTTTGGCGCAGTTTACCGGGTGTGGCGCTGGCCTGGTTGTGTACGCAACTGATGGTCTTCACGGCCTGGATCTTCTTCCGCTTACCAGATCTGAAAGAATCCGGTCTGGTTGTCCAGCGCTTATTTGGCCATCCAGCAGACAATCAGTTTAGCCAAAAGGTTTATGTAGAAGCGATCGGCCTGCAACCGTTTCAGATTACGGCCTTGCTGATGGCCCTGTTTGGCCTGATGGGTCTGGCCTATTTCGTTGAGCGAGTCCTGAAGTTGCAGCTCAACTGGACGGTCAAGTTGATGTTGGTGCCAGCCTGTCTGTTTGCTGTTTGGCTGTTGGCCCCTGAAGGAGGAGTGCCCTATATTTACTTCGACTTCTAGTGATTCACCCAAGAAACTTTGCCTGGCAATCTGATCTGACTCAACCAAAGCTACGAACCTCGTTCCTTCATGAAGAGATTCACCCAAGAAACTTTGCCTGGCAATCTGATCTGAGATCTTGCACCTCTCGCAACAACCTGCCCTGCAATGAATTGCGGGCTAACAGAACTAAGTCCGTTTAAACGGACTGACGATCCACAACTTGGGTTTTCCAGTCTACTTCAGTGGACTTGCCTCTATTAGCCCGAACTTTTAGTTCAGGGCGGGGCAAGGATATTATCAGAAATGCTGGAAATACGTCTTCTTGAGAATGGTGCAAGATCCGAGTGATCCAAAAAACCAAGCACCAGGGGTTTTCAAGGCTATAAACCCTGAAAAATCTGCTTCGCAGACTAGGCGAGTCAGCCGTCAACCCAGCCGCTGGCGTTTCAGTTTGGGGCCGCTGTCTGGGTTGGCATCGGCGGAACCCTCCGCTTCTGCTAGCCGATTGTCCTCAGTGGGGAAAGGCGTTGGAACTGGCGCCAGTTCTGGGGAACGCTCCTGAGGGTGAGACATGACTTCGACCTCGGTGCTGGCAGGCGAATCTGGGATAGCCAGAACCCGACTCGTCTGTACTCGATCGGGTAAGGGCACCAGTTCCCGGTCGGTTTCTTTGATCGCAATCGGCAGTTGAATCGGCTGTAACTCTTCCACCCAACATTTGGCAGTTGGCAAGGTCTGTTCCAGATCTTCCAGCGGCCGCTGCACCACCATTACGGCGTGTAGTTCACCAATGCGTTCTGCTTCCGCCATGCCAGCTTCGATGGCAATCACCACATTGGACAGACTACCTCGGATAATTGCGGTACAGAGGCCAGAGCCGATCGTCTCATAGCCGCCCAGAACCACCTCTGAAGACTTCAACATGGCATCGGCCGCTCCAACCATGGCTGGAAATCCTTTGGTTTCCAAGAGCCCGATCGCCAGATTGCTCAGTTTACTGCGACCGTGGGCTGCCACCAGTTGGGCCAATCGATTGCCAATCGGCAACACCGCATCCAGATTGGGCATTGGACGAGGGACTACCAGGGTGGAAGCGGTTTGTCCAAAAAACTTTTCGGCCCACTCGGCTCCTTCGGCTACGGCTAGCCGCACATTGGCCACGGTGCCCCGCACGACTGCCGTGCAATTACCAGCGCCAATCTTCTCATAACCAATCAGCGAAACTTCAGATGCTTTCAGCATGTGGTCGGCAATCCCGACAATGGCTGGAAAACTCTGGACTGATACCAGTCCAAGGGCCATATGGGTAAAGTCGTCGCGGTGGTTCATGCGATCCGGAGTGAGATTGCAGCCGTGGATAATCCTATCCTACCTAATCGTCCCAGGGGTCTTCCACAATGGCGGAGGAGTCGGGTTTATTTTGCCGCTGACTGCCGGGGAACAGTTTCACCATCAATTGGTTAACGTACATCTGTCCGTAGACATTGACACCGGCATTTTGACCTTCATTGGAGGGAAGTGCTGCTTCCGGTTCCATGACGACAGTAGGAGTTTCTGTTGTTTCTGTTGCTTCAGTAGGTGTCTCTTCTGAAGAGACAACAGTGTCGGTTGCCTGCAATTCCGGCTGGGGACGGCTGCTATCCCCAAGCAGGGTGCCGGGCGGGATCACCTGTCCCCACTCCACCGAAGTATTCACAATGGTGGTGGCTGAACCGATGCAAGCATGGGCTCCAATAGTTACCTGGCCGATCAGTAAAACTTCCGCTCCAATATTGGCGCCTTCACCAATTTCTAACGTGCCTTGATGAGCATGGAGAATCGAACCGATGCCGATACAGGCCCCTTTTTTAATAACGATACGGCTTTCTGGATCGGCCTGAATCAAAACTCCAGGGGCGATCGCAGCTCCTTCCTGAATCGTCACATCCCCACTGATGTAATAGTGGCTGGTGCTGATGGGTTGGAGTTGGAGTGCCGGTAAAGACATCGACAAACCCTCGCTGGCGAGTAGGAAGGGAAGAGGGGTGACTCAACCGAAGCAGGCTCAGTTGAATTCAGCCCTCAAACCCCAACCTGCAAAACTACTTCTTCCCCGGCTTTTGAATCACAATCTCAGCAACTCGACGCTTTGCCTTGGGGTCGATGCCAATCAGTCGGACATAATCATTTCGGTGCTCACTCAGGAAAGACTCCAAAGCCGAAATAATTTCCGATTCCCGACTGGTTTGTAAGGAAGCGCCACTCTGCCAAGAACTGGTTCTGAAGCGCCGTTCATCGGCGTACTCCACCCCAATCTGATAGCGCTGGGCTAACAACTGACGCACCTGATCCGTTAGATTAGACGCTAACCGACCATTGCTGCTGGCTGGGGCCGCGGCATAGGCAGAGGCGCTCTGAACGGGTCTACTGGCTGGTGCGGCAACCTGCTTCCCGGCGGGCCGGTGGATGATCACCTCGGCAACCCGCCGCTTCGCCTTCGGGTCCACCCCGACCAGTCGGACAAAATCCTGACTGTGATCGGCAATAATCGCCTCTAAGGCTGCGATCGCATCCGCCTGCCCCCGCACCTGATTAAGGGGAACACTTTGCCAGGAACTGGTTTTGTACCGACGCTCATCCGCATATTCCGCCTTGATTTGGGCTCCCTGAGCCATCAACTGGCCCACTTGCTGTGCCCAATCCTGACTACTGGTGGAGCCGCTAGCCGGAGAACTGGCCGCTGGAGCGCTGTAAGCAGAATAGGGTGCAGATGAAGCCTGGGGCTGCTTGCCATTGGGCCGCTGGAGAATCAACTCACCCACCCGCCGTTTCGCTTTGGGATCAATGCCAAACATGCGGACATACTCACCCCCATGTTCCGCCAGACAGTTGGTCAGGGCAGACAGAACATCCCCTTCTCGGTTGGACTGAATGGGGCTACAACTGGTCCAGGAACTGGTTTTGTACCGACGCTCATCGGCATGCTCGGTGCCAATGCGATAGCCCTGAGCCAACAATTGCCGCACCAAATTGACCGCATCAGATCCCAAGCCGCTACTAGCCTGACCATTAAAGCCGCTGGCGGCTGGACGATAGCTAGAGGCTGGGGCTGAACTAGCGGCGTAGCCGGAAGCAGCCGCAAACTTCGCCGGAGCATCACCCGGCCGCTGAATGATGGTTTCCAACACCCGCTTCTTGGCTTTGGGATCAATCCCAATCAAGCGGACATATTCACCCGCATGATCGGTCAAGCAAGTCTCTAGAGCTGCTAGCACATCCGTGTCACGGGTTGCCTGAATTGGTGCGCAACTCTTCCAGGAACTGGTCTGGAAGCGACGCTCATCCGCATGCTCCGTTCCAATGCGATATCCCTTTGCCAATAATTGCCGCACATGGTTGACAACCATTGCATCCAAACCGCCAGTTGTTTTGGACTGGCCATAGGAACCGTTATTCATATCTGACGACCCAGAGGAATTAGTTTGATTAATCTCTTTGCGGATCGGAGCAACACCGGCAAGGATCTCGGCACGGCGATCGCCCCATTGCAACGCATGCTTCATACCGATAATGTGCATTGCAAACTGGATGTCCGCTTCCTGAACATCCGGCAAACGATCTGCCTGCTGCTGCGACGTAATGACCGACCCAGAGGGAACATACTTACCAGGTGGCACTTCGACATCCTGGACCAGGGCATGCATCATGACAATTGAGCCATGTCCAATCCTGGCATTGAAAATTGTTGAGCGAAAGCCGATAAAACAAGCATCGCCAATATAGGCAGGGCCATAAATCAAACACATATGGGTAATGGTTGTGTCCTTGCCAATCCAGACAGAATAGGACTCACCATCATCCCCCAGCACACGACCCTGCTGCAGACCGTGCATGACGGTCCCATCTTGAACGCTGGAACCATCCCCAATGTGGAACGGATGCCCCTCATCGGCTCGAATGGATGCACCTGGCGCAATTAGCACATTGGCGCCAATGCGAACATCCCCTACCAGGCTCGAAAAGGAATGAATCAAGGCAGACTCGTGAATTGCGAGTCTGTCTGACCCTTTCGACCGGGGAACTGGAGGAGCCATAGGACTATGGACTGCCATCATAAAACTTCCCACTGAACGCTATCGAGCCGCTATCAGTTATCAGGATGCAGGGGAGTGGGTTGTCAGCTAGCGATACTGATCTTTCTTGCTGTACATCAATTGGTTATCAATACTAACGGTATCGATAATTGCAATCACTGCTGCGTCAACGGGCCGTTGCTCACTTCCTGGCACCTGACGAGCAGCACTGCCAAGACTGACCAGAACCCATTCCTCTACCCCTGCTCCTACACTGTCGACTGCTACCTCATACTTGGGCAGTGGTCGCCCTTCTTCATTCACCAGTTGCAGTACCAGAAACTTATACCCCCTCAGGCTGGGTTCTTTCTGGGTACTGGTGACTGTGCCACGAACAATGGCGATCTGCATCAATCGAGCCTTTATGGACGGTTCAGGGGACGGATACCACTAACGCTTTCGCGGAAGGGCTCGACGGCTTCGGTGTAACGAATCGGCAGGACGTACTCCAGGTTTTCGTGGGGGCGGGCAATGATGTGTGTGGAGAGAACTTGCCCGCCATTCACGCGCTTCACGTTTTCAATGCCAGCTGCAACAGAAGCTTGAACCTCAGAAACGTCACCCCGCACAATGACTGTAACGCGGCCGCTACCGATCTTCTCGTAGCCCACCAAGGTCACACGCGCCGCTTTCACCATGGCGTCAGCGGCTTCCACCACAGCGGGGAAACCCAGAGTTTCGATCATTCCAACTGCAATAGCCATCGTAACTACTCCCTTCCATTAATTAAATTTGCAAACCAAGCTGAAGATTCAGCACTATAACCTTCACAAAAAATCAGGTCAGCCGCTAAGTGCGGAACTGCTCCACGGCTTCGGTGTACCGAATGGGTAGAACATACTCCAGATTTTCATGAGGACGGGCAATGATATGGGTGGATATCACCTCACCACCGTTAACCCGATTGGCAGACTCGATTCCAGCTGCAAGTGAAGCTTGAACTTCAGAGACATCCCCCCGAACAATGACCGTAACGCGACCACTACCAATCTTTTCGTAGCCCACCAGGGTCACACGCGCCGCTTTCACCATGGCGTCAGCAGCTTCTACTACGGCGGGGAATCCCCTTGTTTCAATCATTCCGACAGCAATCGGCATTGACATACTCCATAAGCGAAACTAATAGGTAAAAACCAGGATTGAAAGTTTGCACGGAGATCGCCATTTTTCCAAGCCTTGTCAGGGTTTTTATCCTCTCTAAATTAAGAATAGGATGATGGTTGACGCTTGACAATATAAAGACCAATGATAGTTGCAAATTGCAGGTATTAAAGAGGCTAATCTAACCCTCAAAGTTGCTCACGCCCGCAACAAGACGGGATCAAATCCGTTTATTGGATAATTGACGCTGTGAAGTATTGCCATTCAATCGATGACAAAAACTTGACAAAACTCCCGCTCCGTGGGCTTTTGCTAGTTGAGAACTGGAAGAAATCTGCCTTGATTTGGCGATCGCAGGGCTGAGTAATTCCTCTTCGATATCATACGGGCTTTTAAGCGCCAAAAGCTTGGTCTTTTGCTTCGACATAAATTACACTTATATGCAAAACGTTGCGTTTCTCCATAGTTGTGTTTCTGTCCGCAACATTTTATTTTTGGGGGTTAAATCAGTGTGATGATCGGCAAGTGATCTTTGCTTTAAGGCCATAAAGGCGATAAAAGCGTTCTTTAGGTTCTATCAATCCGTTGGAGACGCTTCGGTCTAGGCGTCCGGCATTCCATTTTTTAAGGGCAGCTTTAATGCATCCATTTTTTATCCAGACAACCTGGTGGGTTCCTTGCTACGGACTGATTGGTGCTGTTCTGACCTTGCCGTGGTCAACCGGCTTGATCCGACGAACCGGCCAGCGGCCAGCAGCCTACTTTAATTTGTTGATGACGCTAGTGGCATTTGTCCATGGGGCGGTCATTTTTCGGATGACGTTGGGGCAGGAACCGCAAAATCTGGTGATCCACTGGTTTCAGGCGGCGGACTTAGATCTTTCCCTGGTGCTCGACCTCTCTTCAGTTAGCACCGGAGCAATGGAACTGGTCACGGGACTCAGTCTCTTGGCCCAATTTTTCGCCCTGGGATACATGGAAAAGGACTGGGCGTTGGCTCGCTTCTTTGGGTTGATGGGCTTTTTTGAAGGGGCCATGAGTGGTCTGGCGTTGAGTAACTCGCTGTTTCTCAGCTATGCCCTGTTGGAGATGCTGACCCTCTCTACCTATTTACTGGTGGGCTTTTGGTATGCCCAACCGCTGGTGGTGACGGCGGCCCGAGACGCCTTCCTGACTAAGCGGGTGGGAGATGTTTTGTTGCTGATGGGTGTCGTGGCTCTGGCTACTCTGTCCGGAACCCTGAACTTCCCAGAATTGTACGATTGGGCAGAAACAGCCCAGTTGTCTCCTCTGACCTCTGCCTTGTTGGGTTTAGCACTGATTTCTGGGCCGATTGGCAAGTGTGCCCAATTTCCGCTGCATCTGTGGTTGGATGAGGCGATGGAAGGGCCCAACCCGGCTTCTATCCTGCGAAACTCGGTGGTGGTTGCCTGTGGCGCCTATGTGCTGATTAAATTGCAACCTATCCTGGTGTTGTCGCCGGTGGCATCGATCGCCCTAATTACCTTAGGCGCTATGACGGCGATTGGCGCCTGTTTGGTAGCACTGGCGCAGATTGATATTAAGCGGGCTTTGTCCCACTCCACCAGTGCCTATTTGGGGTTGGTTTTCATTGCGGTTGGCATGCAGTGGACTGGTTTTGCCTTGATGCTGTTGTTCACCCATGCGATCGCCAAAGCGCTGTTGTTTATGAGTGTTGGCTCCGTCATCCTGACCACCAGTAGCCAGGATATTACGGAAATGGGTGGCCTGTGGTCTCGCATGCCTGCCACTACTACTGCTTTTCTGGTGGGTGCGGCTGGGTTAATCGGATTGTTGCCGTTGGGTGGCTTCTGGGCTTTACGCCAGGGCGTGGATGATTTCTGGTACGGCCAGCCCTGGATTGTGGCGGTCATCCTGGCCGTTAACGCTCTATCTGCGATTAACCTGACCCGGGTGTTTCGTCTGGTCTTTTTGGGGGCGATCCAACCCAAGACTCGTCGGGCTCCGGAGGTGCAATGGCCGATGGCCATTCCTATGGTGTCAATGATTATTGTCAATCTGGTGGTTCCCTTAATGATGCAGAATTTATCGCTGTTGCCTGACTGGAACTATATCAACCTGCCAGCGGTGGTGCTGCTCGTTTTGTCAGGGGCTGTTGGGGTTGGCTTGGGGGCGACTATGCCGCTGAACCGGACCTGGGCCCGCCCGGTTCAGGTGCCGCTGAAATTTTTGCAGGATCTGTTGGCCTACGATTTTTATATTGACCAGGTCTATCGGTTTACGGTGGTCTGGCTGGTGAATTGGGTTTCCCAATTCAGTGCCTGGTTTGATCGCTACGTCGTGGATGGCATGGTCAATTTGGTCGGTCTGGCTTCTATTTTTAGTGGTGAAAGCTTGAAATACAGTGTTTCTGGGCAGTCCCAGTTTTATCTGCTCACCATCTTGGTGGGTGTCAGTGTGATTGGTGGGTTGCTGACCTGGTTGATGTGGCAGTCTTTTTAGCCAACTGCTAGACAATCGCTGTCTGCCCACTGTCCACCCTCTCTTCCGATCTGCACCATTCCAGTTTTCCTTTTTTCTACACCGGTTTGACTATGCTCAGTGCGCTCATCTGGTTACCTATTGTCGGGGCAATTCTGATTGGTCTGTATCCGCGATCGCAAACCGATAGTCGTGCAGTTCGACTGATTGCTTTGCTTGTGACTGGCCTTACCCTGATTTGGTCCATTGTTTTGGGCAGCCAGTTCAATGCCGGTAGCCCAGACCTCCAGTTTCAGGAAAACATTGCCTGGATTGAGTCCCTGGGCTTGACCTACTGGTTGGGGCTGGATGGGTTATCCCTGCCGCTGGTGGTCTTGAACAGCCTGCTTACCTGGATGGCCATCTTCGCTACCGATCGGGATATTCAGCGCCCTCGGCTCTATTACCTGTTGTTGCTGCTGTTGAATTGCGGTGTTGCCGGGGCTTTCCTGTCCCAAAACTTGCTGCTGTTTTTCCTGTTCTATGAACTGGAGCTAATCCCGCTGTATTTTCTGATTGCCATCTGGGGGGGCGTTAATCGGGGCTATGCCGCCACCAAGTTTCTGATTTATACGGCTATTTCCGGGGTTTTGATCCTGGCTGGCTTCCTGGGCTTGACCTGGCTGAGTGGGGCGTCCAACTTTGAATATGACGTGACTCGGGCCCATCTGTTGCCCCTCACTACCCAAATCATTCTGCTGGCCTTTCTGCTGATTGGGTTTGGCATCAAAATTCCCCTGGTTCCGTTTCATACCTGGTTGCCCGATGCCCACGTGGAAGCCTCTACCCCCATTTCTGTGTTGCTGGCTGGGGTATTGCTGAAATTAGGAACCTACGGTCTACTGCGATTTGGCCTGGGTCTGTTTCCCGATGCCTGGTCGGCCTTGGCTCCCTGGTTGGCTGGTTGGGCGGTGGTCAGTGTGTTGTACGGGGCCTTTACCGCGATCGCCCAGACCGATATGAAAAAGATGGTGGCTTACAGTTCCATCGGTCATATGGGGTTTATTTTGCTGGCGGCGGCGGCGGCAACGCCCCTCAGCCTGCTAGGCGCCCTGTTCCAGATGATCAGTCACGGGTTGATTTCGGCTCTGCTGTTCTTGCTGGTGGGCGTGATCTACAAAAAGACCGGCACCCGCGATATGACCGTCTTGCACGGGTTGCTGAATCCGGAGCGCGGCCTGCCGCTGATTGGCGCCCTGATGGTGATGGGTGTGATGGCCAGTGCTGGAATTCCCGGCATGATGGGGTTTATTTCTGAGTTTTTAATTTTCCGCGGCAGTTTTCCCGTCTTTCCGGTGCAGACCTTACTGAGTATGGTGGGAACGGGCTTGACGGCGGTTTACTTTCTGTTGCTGGTGAACCGCAGCTTTTTCGGTCGGCTGCCGGAGCAATTTGCCAACCTGCCTCCGGTTGCCTGGACGGATCGGGCGCCGGGCTTTGCCTTGGCCGCTATGATTCTTTTTCTGGGGCTGCAACCCAGTTGGCTCGTTCATTGGACCGAAGTTGCCACGACCGCCCTATTGTCTTCTAATACGGCCATTGTCAGAACGGCCGGTGAGCAACTCAGTAGCCTGGGGGTTGATCAACGACTCAGGGCTCCGGTGGTGCTGTCCTCGGGGCCCGGATAAACCACGAGATTTTAAGGCAGCGTTTGCCCTTCTACAGGTTACTAACCCAGTCAGTTCATGTGAAAGGATAGTCAAACCCATGGTCAGTACTCGCGATCGCTCCCAAGCGCCCCATCCACTGGAAGACATTATTCAACGCCTGGAAAGCGGTGGCGCCTTGCTGCCCGACTCGCCGGAGAATGTCATGGAGGTGGTTGGCATTCTCAAGAGTTATGGTGTGGTGTTGGATGCCTACTGGCGCAACCTAATCTACATTTCTCAAGAGCAGTTCCTGGTTCTGTTTCCGTTTTTCAAGTACTTTAACGGCGACGTCAATCCGGCCAAGCTGCTGCGCCACTGGTGGCACGATCGGATCAATTATGAATTTGCGGAATATTGCATGAAGGCCATGATGTGGCATGGCGGCGGCAAACTGGACGCCTATCTGGATACTCCAGAGTTTGTTGAGCGGGCCCAGCAAGCCATTCAGGCCAAAGTTCGGGGCAACTTCCTGATCCAGGGGATATCGTCCGTTTTTCCCGACTTCCTGCTGGAACAGGTTCGCCAAATGGTCTATTACAGCGCCCTGGGCCAGTTTTGGCGAGTTATGAGTCCGATGTTCCTGACCCTGTCAGACCGCTACGACAATGGTGAAATTGAAACCATTCCAGACGTGGTGCAACACATTCTGAATGGTCTGGTGGAGGCAGCCAGTAAGCCAATTACCTATGCCGTTACCATTCGCGGCAAAGTGTACGACATTATTCCGGAATCGGTGGGTCTTACCTTTTTGATGGATACGGCGGTGCCCTATGTGGAGGCCATCTTTTTCCGCTCCTTTCCCTTCATGGGCACGGTTTCCTATAATGCCCAGGCGCTGCAAATCCCCTTTGACCAAAGCCGTTTTTCCTACGGCGCTCTGTATGCCGATCCGTTGCCCATTGGCGGTGCTGGTATTCCTCCCACCCTGTTGATGCAGGACATGCGCCACTATTTGCCGGATTACATGCATCCCTTCTACGCCAAATCACCCAGGGGTGAGGAAGACCTGCGGGTCAGGTTGTGTATCAGTTTCCAGAAGTCCATGTTCTGCGTGACTACGGCCGCCATCCTGGGGCTGGCTCCCTTTCCGATTCAGACGACTGACCCGGAGCAACGGCAACAAAACCATGCCTATCTGGCCGCCTGGATGGATCGGTTGATGACCTCTCGCCTGCCCAATGTTCAAGTCTGTGAGGTCTAGCAAGTCTGTGAGGTCTAGCATCGAATTGACCAACTGCTATGTCGGCTGAGTTTTTTCCGCCTCGCCTGAATCTTGTCCTGGTCAAAGTGGTGCAGTGGTTGTCGCCGTTGGTGGGCCGCTGGTTTTACCAGGTTGATCTGGAGATTGAACCAGAGTGTCTGGAGCGGCTACGGGCCATCCAGCAACACCGACTGTTGCTGTTGCCCAATCACCCGACCTTCCACGACCCGATCGTCGTTTTCTTACTCTCCGCTCGATTGGGCAAGCCCTTTTATTATCTGGCGGCCTATGAGCAGTTCCAGGGAATTCTGGGCTGGTTTTTTCAGTCAGTGGGGGTCTATTCCATCCGTCGTGGCATGGCCGATCGCGCCAGCATTGGCCAAACGCTGGATCTGCTGAGTCAGCCCCACTGTCGGTTGGTGATTTTTGCCGAAGGCGGGTGTTCATTCCAAAATGACACGGTTATGCCGTTTCGGGTGGGAGCAGTGCAGATGGCCTTTCAGGTGCTCAACCGATTTGCCAAACAGGGACAGGAAATCCCTGACCTGTATGTTGTGCCTGTGAGTATTAAATACCGCTATAGCGGCGATATGAGCGGGGTGATTCAGCAGACCTTGCAAGCACTGGAACGGGCATTGGGCTTACCCAGTACCGGGGATGACTATCAGCGTCTACGGGCGATCGCAGAACGGGTGTTAATCAACCTGGAACAGGAATATAACCTCGACCAACCGGAGCGTCAGCAGCAGCCCTGGAATAATCGGATTACCTCTCTGCGCAGCCATGTGGTCCAGGAATGCGAACGACAGATGGGCCTGACGGCCATTCCTGGAGAACCCATCCGCGAACGGGTTTATCGCATCCAGTACGCCATCAAAACCCAGGACGATCAGGCCGAAATTTTAGCAGGGGAAGCGAACTGGACCCTGGAGTCGGTGGAAAAAGCAACGATTCGCTTACTCAACTTTGATGCCATTTACGACGGCTATGTCGCCACCCATCCCTCTGCCGAACGATTTTTGGATACCCTGATTCGCCTGGAACGAGAGGTATTTGAAATTAACCAGCCGCCCCCCAAAGGACATCGAAACGCAGTTGTTCGGATTGGCGACCCGGTGAACCTGAAGGATGAGTTTTCTGCCTATCGGCAGGATCGGAACGCCACCACCACCCGTCTGGTGACCCACCTCCAGCAGTCTGTACAGGCCAACCTGGATCGATTAAACGATGGCGGCAACATGTCTAAAGGCTGATCGGTTGATCCATTGGCTACCGCCGTGGGTCGAGCATCTCATCCCGTGGCTCAGGACGGGGATGGTGGACTGGGACTACCGCACCGTCTGGCGATCGCCGTACAGGGTGGAAACGGTGGGATGCACCGATGGCACAATCTCGGGCTGGTTGGACTGTTTTACCTTTGCCACAGGCATAAAATCCATCGCCGTCCGGTTGGTCGGCACAGAGTGGGTCTTGGAGGCGGGACTGATTAACTGTAACTGGTATTCATAGCGTGTTTCAGCGGCGTGGGCAGCGGAAACTGTCAGGGCAGACAGAACCATTGCGGACAATCCAGTGCTAATCAACCGTTTCATGCTTCAAACTCCTGGATGAAGGGAATCAGGATGTATCCTTCACCTGTCATCCAGCATCGGTTTCCTAGCTAAGAGGGGGATGATGGAGATCTGAAGGATGCTTAGGAGATTCCTGAGAACAGGCTGACGTCAGCTCACACAGGTACACTCGAACCCAGCACCAACGGCTTTCGTCTATCCGCTGCCGTGACGTTAGGCGGATACAGCATGATGACTCGGTACAATCGAGGCAGACAACCTAATCTTTGAAACTTGTCTCATGAGTTCATTATCTGGCTTGCTGACTCGTATTACTCAAACACCAGGTCAGTGTGGTGGTCGTCCCTGCATTCGAGGGATGCGAATTCGAGTGACCGATATTCTAGAAATGTTGGCTGAAAACATCAGCGTCACTGAAATTTTAGAAGATTTCCCTGACTTAGAGCTGGCAGATATTCAAGCCTGTCTACTCTTTGCCGCACGCCGTACTGATTTTCCTAGACTGACGGCATGAAAATTTGGATTGATGCTCAACTACCTCCAGCGTTGGCAAATTGGCTATCGCCAACTTTTGGAGTAGAAGCGGTTGCGCTTGGGAACACCACCTCAGATTTTGTGGTTACGTGTGGCAACGTGACAAACCGCAACCTAAGACGGTTGTTAACAGCCACTCTACCCGATGCCTTAGAACAACTACGGCAAGGAACCATGATTGTAGAAATTAGCAATACCCTCTAAGGAGTGGGTGATTGAGTCAGGCGAAACGGAGTCACCCGGCCGCCGAGCGCTTCCACGATCGCCGTGGTATTGGCCACCACCATCTTGATGTAAGAATCACCCGGACTGCCCGGTGCGCCAATCGAATCGGAATACAGTTGCTGGGGGGCCAGTTTCACCCCTGACTCCTGGGCCACGGTTTTGATCAGCGTCGGGTTGATGGTGGTTTCGGCAAAGATGGCTGGAACCTGCATGCCTTTGATTAGTTCCACCAATTTCTGGACCGTTTGGGCACTGGGTTGTTCCTCCGTACTGATGCCAATCAAGGTGCCAGCGATCGCCAGCCCATAGGCCCGCCCATAGTATTGAAAGGCGTCGTGGGTGGTCACCAGTTTACGTTGCTTGGGTGGAATGGTCTGGATCTGTTGCTTGACCCAACGATCCAGTTGTTCCAACTCGGCGGTCAACCGCACCGTGTTTTGGGCAAACTGCTGCTGGTCCTGGGGGGAAAGACGGGTCAAGCCATCCCGAATCGCGATCGCCATTTTCTGCACATTGGCCACATCGCCCCAGACATGGGGGTCGGGCACCCGATTTCCTTCTTTTTCCAGTTGCAGGGGGGGCACTACTTCTCCCACTGCCAGCCGGGTAGCCTGCTGCCCAGCCGCATTCATCAGTTTGATCAGACCTGGCTCCAGGTTATAGCCGTTGTAGAGAATCAGGTCCGCCTGTTCCAGCGCCCGACTGTCAGCCGGAACCGGTTCATACACATGGGGGTCATCCCCTGGCTTGAGAATGCCGGTCAGTTGGATGCGATCGCCGCCGATGGTTTGAGTCAGATCGGTCAGGATGGTGCTGGTGGAAACAACCTGCGGCCGACCGGCTGGCCCACTGGGCTGACCAGAGGGGGGCTGGCAGCTACTCAGGAGCACCAGAAGCAGCAAAGGGGCCAGCATCAGCGAGATAAAACGCCGCCGCCCCGATGAGTAATTGTCAGAACGCCTGCCTGCCAGACAGTTCTTGCCAACCATGCCCATGATCATCGCTCAGTTTTCATAATTCTTTCATTTTCCAGCTTACTGCTTTCTTGCCCGCTGCGGGTGGGGCTGCCTCCGCTGGACTGTTCCGGTCTGCTGCGCTCTGGCAATAACCCTTCCTGCAGTTCGAGATCCCGATAGCCCGCTGTCAGAGTTTACACAGCATTGCCGAGGCCAAGAATGAAACGAATGCTGGAGGCATGACCCTGCGCTTCAATTCATCCTGTCCTTTAGTAATACTGTTTTCATAATGCTTTCATTTTTGCGCTAAGCTGATAGTAGGCTGGTTTCATAGTCTTTTCATTTTCTTCTCTGGCGGAGTTAGGCCGATGATGAACTCTCTTCCACTGGCGGCTGATGATGGCTTCTATTCCCTATTTCGACCTCAGTCGGTGCAACAGAATGCGATGACACGTGGGGTTGCTGTCTCCCATCTGAATGTGCGCTACCGAGACGTTCAAGCCTTACGGGATGTCAGCTTTACGGTGGCACCGGGGCGATTGGTGGGTATCATCGGGCCGAATGGGGCGGGCAAAAGTACGTTGATTAAGGCGATGCTGGGCTTGATTCCGGCTGCTAGTGGACAGGCGCTGTACGATGGCCAACCGCTGGCCGATCAGCTCAACCGAGTCGCCTATGTGCCGCAGCGATCGCAGATTGATTGGACCTACCCAGCAACTGTGTGGGATGTGGTGCTGATGGGCCGGGTCAAAAAGGCCGGTTGGTTGCGTCCCTTCTCAGCAACCAGTCGTCAGGTGGCGATCGCGGCTTTGGAGCGGGTGGGGATGGCCGACTATCGCGATCGGTCCATTGGCCAACTGTCTGGAGGACAGCAGCAACGGGTGTTTCTGGCTCGCGCCCTGGCTCAGGAAGCCGACCTCTTTTGTCTGGATGAACCATTCGTTGGTATTGACCAGAAGACCCAGACCATCATCTTCGACATTTTTCACCAACTGACCCAGGCCGGGAAAACCGTGCTGGTAGTCAACCATGACTTGGGCGAATCGATTACCCACTTTGAGGATTTGCTCTTGCTCAATACCGACCTGGTGGCCAGCGGTCCCCGTCAGCAGGTTTTTCATCGGGAAAATTTGAACCGTGCTTATGGTGGCCAGGTCTTCTTTTTTGGATCTGAGCAGGCTGCCTGAAACCAGGACTGTGGTGGCAATTCAATACGTTTGCCACCGAAATCTTGGCTTCCGGTGGCCGTTTCGTTATGGGGCTCAGTCCATTGGCTGACTGTGCCAGACTAAACTAGTGCAGC
>CAZBTL010000070.1:0-17044 GCA_964494755.1 uncultured bacterium
CTTTTCGAGAAGGCGGTTGGCCTTAATTTTTTGGTTTCTATCGCTACAAATCTTATCCTGGCTGGCTGATTCAGTCACTCCAATCCAGTTGCAAAGGCTTATGGATTGAGACCTTCCACGTTTTCCCCACTGGCGATGGTTGTCTCAGATAACCTGAGACTTAACTGAACAGGCTGAGATTGAGAGTTTGGGCGATTTGTTCGACTAAAAAAAGTGCCGCTACAGAGTTCCCAGTTGCATCCAGGGCCGGGCTGTAGCAGGCGATCGCCCCGACGGATGGCGCCACTGCCAGCAGCGCCCCACTCACCCCCGACTTGATCGGCAAACCAATGCGGACCGCATAGCTGGCAGACGCTTCGTACAGGCCACACGTTAACATCAAGGCATTGACCATGCGTCGATGCACCAGGTTAATGCCAGCCTGGGGACTGGCTAAAAGCAGACCCAGTTTGGCTAAGTCGCCGACAGTCCCAGACAAACAGCAGATCTGATTATAGGTATCCAGGGTGGTTTCAATCTCGTTCAGGTGACCCATCTCCGCCAGCAGGTCCGCGATCTCTCGGTTGGCCTCATTCTTCAGCGATCGCACCGAAGCCAGCATGGCCTGATCGAGGAGCAGATGGCAGCCAGCCTTCTGGTTAAGCCACTGGCGCAACTGTTCACACCGGGTTGCACCATCGTCACCTGGCAAATGACCGGCCAAGGCGATCGCCCCACTGTTAATCATGGGATTGCGGGGAAACCCACCGTCTAAGGTCAATTGAGTCAGGGAATGAAACGGATGTTCCGAGGGCTGGGTTCCCACCAGCGAGAATACGCGATCGGCTCCCAACTGCTCCAATAGGAACAGCAACACAAAGGGTTTCACCACACTCATCAGACAAAAGGGTTGGTTAGTATTACCGCTTTCCAGAACGGCTCCGCTAACAGACTGCAGGTGGACTGCCAGCCAGTCTGTCTCAGCCTGCCCCAGCAGGGGAATATAGGTCGGTAATTGACCTTCCTGGGCCCGCTCTCTGGCCTGATTGACCCAGGTGTCCAATTGCGCCTGAGTCAGTTCTGAGAAGCTGGGAAAGGAAGAGATCAAACTAAAATTCCTGTGCTGAAGGGCTTAAACAGACAGGGGGAGCGGAAACCGAATATCCTGAGCAAACTGTTCCAGCAACGTAGAAACGTAAACCGGTAGAACCGCCTCTAAATTTTCGTCAGGACGGGCGATGATATGATGCGACAACAGTAAAGAAGTTAGGGGATGCCGTTCAAGCTCTAAAAGCCCGATGGCCCCAACAGCGGTTGGCCTTCCACCGCCATCCGGAACGGCTCCACCTCTTCGGTGTAGCCAATTGGCAGAACCACTTCAACGTTTTCGTGGGGGTTGGGAATAATCACCCAGGTTTCCACCGTGCCACCATAGACCGACTCGGCAGCCTCCACCCCTGCTTCCATAGCCCGTTTCACTTCTGAAACATCACCCCGAATGTTGACCGTAAAGCGGGCACTGCCAGCCCGAATATAGCCAACCAGGGTAATCCGCCCGGCTTTTACCATGGCATCGGCGGCCGCTAATACAGCCGGAAATCCCTTCGTTTCAATTGACCCAACGGCTTTCGGCATGACCCCTTATCTCCTGAACACATCAACTATCCATCCATTTGACCCGCTTCTTAACGTTGCGGCCTGGATATCCCCATCCATTACACCCGGAACCGTTCAACCCGGGAAGTGAACTCAATTGGCATGACGGAAACCACATTTTCTGGAGGGTTGGGAACGATATAGTGTGAAACCAACATCCCACCAGGAGGAGTCGCTTCAGCGGCTGCTATTCCAGCTGCCATCGCGGCCCTGACTTCAGATGTCGTTCCCCGAATTGCCACCAAAAACTCGGCTCGTTCCGCCAGTCCGTAGTAAACCAGGGTAACTCGGCCTGATTTGACCATGGCGTCAGCAGCGGCCAGAACGGGGGGAAAGCCAGAGGTCTGAATGACTCCGACTGCAAGTGGCATGACAATCTCCCGTACTCGATGGATATCCCAGACTTAATTCTATGCGTCTTCCTGACCCTTTTGAGCGAAATCCCCTGGCTTTTTGCATCAGAAAGCCTTCTAGTTGACATTACTCAACCCAATCAGGCGGGAAAAGCTGGAGCGGCTCAGCCTGATGGCAACAGTGTTATGCCAGATCGCGATGGGTGAAGGGTCGGGCCTGGGCTCCGGTGTAGGTAGCCACAATGTGTCCCTCTCCTTCCAGTTGGTATTTGTAGGTGACCAAGCCTTCCAGCCCAACGGGTCCCCGAGGCGGCATCTTTTGGGTGCTGATGCCCACTTCGGCGCCAAACCCGTAGCGAAAACCATCGGCAAATCGGGTGGAGCAATTGTGGTAAACCCCAGCGGCATCGACTTCCGCCATAAACTGAGCTGCAACGATTTTGTCTTCTGTGACGATCGCTTCCGTGTGGCGCGACCCATAGGTATTAATATGGCCGATCGCCTCCGTCAGCGAATCCACCATTTTGATGGACAGGATGCGATCGCTGTATTCCGTAGACCAGTCAGCCTCCGTCGCCGGAGCAATGTTGAGAATTTCCAGCGTCCGAGCGTCGCCCCGCAATTCCACCTGCTGATCCTGTAACGGCGTTACCACACTCAGCAAAAAGTCCTGGGCAATGGCTCGATGCACCAGCAGGGTTTCAATGGCATTACAGGCTGCTGGATACTGGGTCTTGGAATCGACTGCGATCGCCACCGCCTTGGCAATATCCGCCGCCGAATCGACATACAAATGGCAAATGCCATCGGCGTGGCCCAGCACCGGAATGCTGGTGTTCTGCTGCACAAAGCGGACAAAGGAATTGGACCCACGGGGAATAATCAAGTCTACATAGGCATGCAGCTTCAGCAGTTCCAGGGTTTCCTCCCGTGTGGTCAGCAGTTGCACCACCGCCGGATCCAAACCTACCTGGCTTAGCCCCTGGCGAATGGCCTGCACCAGTGCCTCGCAGGATTGTCGAGCTTCCTTGCCGCCCTTCAGGATCACCCCATTGCCCGACTTGATTGCCAGGCTGGAAATCTGCACCACCGCATCAGGACGGGCCTCAAAGATCACCCCCAGCACCCCCAGAGGACAGGTGACCCGCTTCAGCACCAGGCCGCTGTCCAGTTCCCGATGAATTTGCACCGCCCCAACTGGATCGGGTAGCTTGGCCACATCCCGCACCCCGGCGATCGCGGCCTGCAATTTATCCCCATCCAGCTTCAAGCGGGCATAGAGGGAAGGCGAAATCCCTTCCGCTTGAGCCGCAGTGCAATCGGCCTGGTTAGCCGCCAGGATTTCTCCCCTGGCTGCTTCCAAAGACTGGGCGATCGCCTCTAAGGCCTGATTCCGCATCTCCGTCGCCAGTGTCCCCAACAACAATGCACTGGCGCGAGTCTGTCGAGCCAGGTCAACCAGGGAAGGAGTAGACCCAGAAGTCAAGGGAGAGGGAAGCGCAGAAAAAGCCGTCATGGAACCACTAAAACAAGAATGGCACTGCTCTCAGTGTAATCGGTCAAGCATTCACTCCTAAGGAGATTTTCAGGAGCAAGATTGCCAACAAAGGTCTGTCTGGCAGCAAAGTCGGTGGGCCAGAATGTTTCGGCGGACTCAGAAATAGATGACCCAATGCTTCGCCCGTGCCGGGGTGTATCCTTTTCAGAAAAGTACTAACCGCGCTGCACCTCAGCCAGGATGGCGTCCAGGATGTCCTGAGCCCCCTGCTGACGCGCCCGCTGGGCCAGTTCTGTGCCTAACCGTTCAGCCTCCGCAGCCGGACCCGAAATACTGTCCTTCACCACTTGCTGACCATCCAGACTGGCCACAATGCCGGTCAGGGTCAGGGTGTCGCCCTCTAAAACCGTGTTCACCCCGATCGGTACCTGACAGCCCCCTTCCAGTTCCCGCAGGAAAGCCCGCTCGGCATAGCAGCGTTGAGCTGTGGGCAGATGTTCCAGTGCTTTCAGCAGGGACAGGACCTCCGCATCATCGGCCCGACATTCAATCCCTAAGGCGCCCTGGCCTACTGCATGCAGGGACACCTCGGCTGGAATCACCTGATGGATGCGATCGCCCATGCCCAGACGATGCAGCCCTGCGACCGCCAGAATCAGGGCATCGTATTCCCCATCATCCAGTTTGGCCAGACGAGTATTCAGGTTACCCCGCACATCCTTAAAGCTGAGGTGGGGATAGTGATGGCGCAACTGGGCCAGTCGCCGCAGGGAAGAGGTGCCAATCACCGCGCCTTCCGGCAGGGTTTCCAGTTGCTTGTCCTGGTGCTTTTCATGCACCACCAGGGCGTCCGCTGGATTCTCCCGTTCCGTCACACAACCCAGCACCAAT
The DNA here is from genome assembly GCA_964494755.1 of uncultured bacterium. Lineage (GTDB taxonomy): Bacteria > Cyanobacteriota > Cyanobacteriia > Leptolyngbyales > Leptolyngbyaceae > CAZBTL01. The sequence goes on from CAZBTL010000070.1 coordinate 4,378, forward strand.
CCTTCCGGCAACCGGGTCGGCAAGTCCTTGAGGGAATGGACCGCAAAGTCAATCTCCTGATTCAACATACCAAGTTCCAGTTCCTTGGTGAACAAGCCCTTGTCCCCAATCTTGGCCAGGGCCACATCCAGGATTTTGTCGCCCTGGGTGCTCATGGTGTGAACTTCGAAGCTGCGATCGGGAAAGGCTTTCTGTAACTGCTCCTGTACCCAATAGGTCTGGACCAGAGCCAGTTGGCTCTTACGAGAACCAATCCGGATAGTACGGGCAGAACTGGAAACAGTCGGAGAAGCAGTTGGAGACATAAATTCAGTAAATGATACGTACTTTTACAGCCACTCTTTCCACCTTACCGTAGGGAGTGAACGGCTTGCCTTTGGCGACTTGTAACAAATAGTTAAGACGTTAGCAGCGGTGTATTCTGCCCCAAACGGCAGCGATCGCGACTCGGAGTGCCTCTTCTTCCGATCGACTGGTTGTTTGACGATCTTGCACCATTCTCAATCGGTTGAAGCCTCCCGATCGGTAATTCTGAACCTTAGCAGGGCCAAGTGCCTGACCCCGATCAGCGATCGCCAAGGCGCCAAACACCTCTCTGCCAGAGCTTCTGCCAGTCCAACCAACCCGTTAAGCCGTTGCTGGCACCGAGGGATACTGCTGCAAGACCTGTTTCAGATACTGCCCTGTGTAGGAGCGAGGGGTTTCAGCCACCTGTTCCGGTGTCCCGCAAGCCACAATTTCGCCGCCGCGATCGCCCCCTTCTGGCCCCAGATCAATAATCCAGTCGGAACAACGAATCACATCCAGGTTGTGCTCAATCACGATAATGGAATTGCCCTTATCCACCAACCGCTGCATCACATCCAGCAGCTTGTGCACATCGTAAAATGAGAGGCCCGTGGTAGGTTCGTCAATCAGGTAAAGGGTTTTACCCGTAGCCCGTCGGGACAATTCCGAGGCCAGCTTCACCCGTTGGGCCTCACCACCGGACAGGGTGGGGGCAGTCTGGCCCAGACGCATGTAGCCTAGCCCCACATCGACCAGGGTTTGCAGCTTGGCGGCGGCCTGGGGAATGTTCTGGCAAAAATCCAGGGCTTCCTCGACGGTCATGTTCAGGACATCGGCGATCGACTTGCCTTTGAATTTCACCTGCAGGGTTTCCCGGTTATAGCGAGCCCCCTTACAGACCTCACATTGCACATAAACATCCGGCAGGAAGTTCATCTCAATCACGTTCACCCCCTGACCACCACAGGCTTCGCAGCGCCCGCCTTTGACATTAAAGGAGAACTGTCCTGGCTTATAGCCCCTGGCCTTGGCCTCAATCGTCTCAGCAAACACATCCCGGATCACATCAAAGACACCCGTGTAGGTGGCCGGATTGGAACGGGGAGTGCGGCCAATAGGTGACTGGTCAATCACAATCGCCTTATCCAGGGCGTTCAATCCGCCAATCGGTTCCATTTCCCTGGGCTGGGGGACTTTGTGGCCAAAGTGGTGTTGCAAAGCGGGATAGAGCAGTTCATTGATCAGGGTCGACTTGCCCGACCCGGAAACACCAGTAATGCACACCAGCATCCCCAGGGGAATGTCCACATCCAAGTGCTTTAAATTGTTTCGGTGGGCCTGGCGGATCTTCAGCAGGCGGCCATTACCCGGTCGCCGTTCCGCTGGGGTGGTAATCACCCGTCGACCTGACAGATAGGCCCCCGTCAGCGATTCCGGCGCCCTTAACACCGCCTCCAGATTGCCCTGGGCCACAATCCGTCCCCCATGCACCCCAGCACCAGGGCCAATATCGACCAGGTGGTCCGCCGCCCGGATAGTTTCCTCGTCATGTTCCACCACAATCAAGGTATTGCCCAGATCGCGCAGGCGGGTGAGGGTGCGCAGCAGCCGCGAGTTGTCCCGCTGATGCAACCCAATGCTGGGTTCATCCAAAACATAGAGAACGCCGGTTAACCCAGAGCCAATCTGGGTCGCCAATCGAATGCGCTGGGCCTCCCCACCGGAGAGGGTCATGGCCGTGCGGTCCAGGGTCAGGTAATCTAGCCCCACATCCAGCAGAAATTGGAGGCGGGCCTTAATTTCCCGCAGTACCAGGTCGGCAATTTGGGCCTGCCGGGGAGTCAGTTGCAGGTGGTTCACCCGCTCCAGGCAATCCCGAATAGAAACGCCGGTCAGGTCATGGATGCGATACTGTCCCATTCGGACGGCCAGGGATTCCGGCTTCAGACGGCGGCCCTGACAGACCTCACAGGGCTGTTCCACCAGATATTGCTCCAGCTTTTGCTTATACACATCGGAGTTGGCTTCCTGATACTGCCGCTCCAGCATCGGTAGGGCCCCTTCATAGCGGCGGTGATAGCCTTTGCTGTTGCGATAGCGGGAATCCACTTCGATCCAGATCGGCTCCTTGGAGCCATGCAGCAGGATGTGCTGCTGTTCCGGGGTCAGTTGGTTCCAGGGGGTTTGGATATCAAACCCGAAGGCACTAGCCACACTGCATAGCAAGGATAGATAGTAGGTGTTGTCCTTGTCGGACCAGGGAGCGATCGCGGCATAGACTGGCAGTTCTGGATTGGGCACCACCAGATCGGCTGAGAAGGTGCGGTGGCTACCCAGACCGTGGCAGTTGCTACAGGCGCCATAGGGCGAGTTAAAGGAAAACAGCCGGGGCGACAGTTCCTCCATCACCGCCCCATGTTCGGGACAGGCAAAATTTTCCGAAAAGACTAAAGGAGCCGGGGGAGTTGGAGCCGTGCTTGTCGCACCGTAGGTGCCTGTCGGTTCTGCTGCTTTCAGACTGGCTGTGGGCAGTTCAATCACCTTGCCCGGTGGAGCCACCGACTCTTCCTGCAGAATATCAATTACGGCAATGCCATCGGCATGCTTGAGGCAGGTGGTGAGCGAGTCGGTCAACCGTTCTTCGATGCCCTCTTTTTTAATCAGCCGATCCACCACAATTTCAATCGTGTGCTGCTGATTTTTGTCCAGGTCGATCGCATCGCCCAGTTCTCGCACCTCACCGTCGATTCGCACCCGCACAAATCCCTCCGAGGCCAGACTGGACAGCACTTTTTTGTGGGTGCCCTTCTTGCCCCGCACCACCGGCGCCAGGATCTGAAAGCGGGTGCGATCGGGCAGTTCCATCACCCGATCCACCATCTGGTCGATCGTCTGGGGCGAAATGGCCCGATCGCAATGGGGACAGTGGGGTTCCCCAGCCCGACCAAACAACAACCGCAGATAGTCGTAGATTTCCGTCACCGTGCCCACGGTGGAACGAGGATTGTGGGAGGTGGATTTCTGGTCAATCGAAATGGCCGGACTGAGGCCCTCGATCGCATCCACATCAGGCTTGTCCACCTGGCCCAGAAACTGGCGGGCATAAGCGCTGAGGGATTCGACATAGCGCCGCTGGCCTTCCGCAAAAATGGTGTCAAAGGCCAGGGAAGACTTACCGGAGCCGGAAACGCCCGTGAACACAATCAGGCGATCGCGGGGAAGTTCCAGGTCGAGGTTCTGCAGGTTGTGCTGTCGGGCCCCCCGAATCCGAATGGTATTGAGGGAATCGGACAAATTAAGCGATCGCCCTTTGGCAGCTTCTCCATTACGGGACTTGCGACCACTGACAGGCTCAGACATAGGGCCAGGGTGAAATAGTTCTTAATGATTCTATCGCTCTCAAGCCCCGGAGGGTAGAACAAATGAGTTGGTAGATACAAGAAAAATTGAGCCTGTTTGGCCGTGCGATGCAGCGAGTTCGTGCGCCAGATCCGCACTTGTTTAACCGTCATGGGAGACATTGAGATATGTGAGATCTTGCACCTCTGGCAACAACCCGCCCTGCAATGAATTGCGGGCTAACAGAACTAAGTCCGTTTAAACGGACTGACAATCCACAACTTGGGGTTTCTAGTCCACTTTAGTGGACTTGCCGCTATTAGCCCGAACTTTTAGTTCAGGGCGGGGCAAGCCTATCGTCAGAAATGCTGGAAATACGTCGTCTTGAGAATGGTGCAAGATCTGAGATATCACTTTCTTTTTCTATGCGACCCGGAAATGGGTATCCACCAAAGGCGGGACGGGTTAGAGGATACACAAAGGAACTACGTTCCTTTGTGTCCCGCTTTGCGGTAGTAGCTCAACCCGGAAATCACGGCACTGTCTTCTATTGGATATTCATTAACTGAATCAACTGTTCAATTCGCCCGGCTTCCAGTGTTTTACCCTGGGCCTTATACAGATCTCTGGCCTGCCGCAATTCGGCAATCGCCTCTTCGTACCGGCTTTGTTTCAGCAAAACGCTGCCCAGACCAAAGTGAGCTTCAGCAAAGTCAGGCCGGAGTTGAATGGCCCGGCGAAACTCGGCGATCGCGGATTCAAATTGACCTTGGATGTACAACGCCATGCCCAGGTTGTAGTGGGCTTCTGCTGCTCGCACATTTGCGGTCTGACCAGACTCAAAGGGTTGCTGAACCCCAGCAGCTTCAAGGATTTCAGCGTAAAACGGCGACTGAGTCGTGGGTAAATTCTTCAGAGCCGCCAGGGCCAATGGTGCGGTTGCAGTTACAATGACCAAACCGATCACGGTTGGCATGAAGCGATCGCGAGAAGTAGGTTTCAACATAGGAGTCGCCTCCTAGATGCTGGCTTGATTGAGGCTAATTGACTATCCCCCGCACAGCAGAGACAGGGGTGTTGCGCCCAACAGGAGAACAACCGTAAAAAGAGCCAACCCAAGGGCTGCCGCTTTGATGAGAATGCGACGCACAGGTTTTAACATAGTCGGTCACCCGAATTCAGGCTATGCTCCCTCTATTTAGATCGTCAAAGCTATCTTGAGGAAAAGCGGAGAAACGACATCAAAATTAACCTCGTTCATCTTTTCGCAATCAGCCGTTGCACGCTGTGGATTTGATTTACCCAACCAACAGGGGGTAAAGTAGGGACCCAAATAGTGAATGAGTCAAACTTCTCTGCCTATTACTCATCGGGGATTTCCAACCTGGAAGCGCAACTGGGCCAGCAGGTATTCCAACTGACGGGGCAGGACAATCAGTTTCCCGTCAGTCAGGAGCGATCCGCTGCGCTGCGGGCTGCCGCACTGGGTCAGGCCCGAATTCGGCTTGCCAATCAGGATGGCAAGCTGGAGAATCACCTGATCGATTATAGCACCATCAAAGCCTGGCAGGTGATCTATCAGGCAGACTCAACTTCATAAATAAAGAAACAAAAGAAAAATTTCCTCGTAACACATCGTAATATTTCTGTTTTTGCGTTAGTATGGGGTCTAGCGTTATCTAAGCGATTGCGTCTGAATGATAGCCATCCGGTAGTTTGCCGTGAGGTTTTGAGCGAGGGGATTGTCCGTCGCATGAGCGATCGCTGCAGCGTCACCGACCGACCACCCGTTAATACTCATCGAAACTGACTTCATGGCCAATAAGCCAACCATTGCTGTTACCCACCTGGGTTGCGAAAAAAATCGAATCGATACGGAACACATGCTCGGCCTGCTGGTTCAGGCGGGCTACTCGGTTGATTCCAACGAAGAATTGGCCGATTACGTAATTGTCAACACCTGTAGCTTTATCCAGGCAGCCCGAGAGGAATCGGTTCGCACCCTGGTTGAGCTAGCGGCAGAGAATAAGCGGATTGTGATTACCGGCTGTATGGCCCAGCACTTTCAGGAAGAATTGCTGCAGGAGTTGCCAGAAGCAGTGGCACTGGTCGGGACTGGCGACTATCACAAAATCGTCAGCGTGATTGAGCGAGCCGAGGCGGGCGAACGGGTTAAGGAGGTTTCTCAGGAACCCACCTACATTGCCGATGAAACCATTCCCCGCTATCGCACCACCACCGAGGGGGTGGCCTACCTGCGGATTGCTGAAGGCTGTGATTATCGCTGTGCCTTTTGCATCATTCCTCACCTGCGCGGCAATCAGCGATCGCGATCGATTGAATCGATTGTGGCTGAGGCCGAACAGTTGGCAGCCGAAGGGGTGCAGGAAATCATTCTGATCTCCCAGATCACGACCAACTATGGGCTGGATCTGTACGGCGAGCCCAAGCTGGCCGAGCTGTTGCAAGCACTGGGCCAGGTTGATATTCCCTGGATCCGGATGCATTACGCCTATCCCACTGGCCTGACCCCTAAAGTGATTCAAGCGATTCAGGAAACGCCCAACCTCCTGCCCTACTTAGACCTACCCCTGCAACATTCCCATCCGGAAATCCTACGGGCCATGAATCGTCCCTGGCAGGGTCGGGTCAACGATGGCATCATCGAGCGAATCAAGGAAGCGATCCCCAATGCGGTGATGCGCACCACCTTCATTGTCGGGTTCCCTGGTGAGACGGAGGAGCATTTTGAGCATCTCCTCCAGTTTGTCCAGCGCCATGAATTTGATCATGTCGGTGTGTTTACCTTCTCGCCGGAAGAGGGAACTCCTGCCTTTAGCCTGCCTAATCAGATTAGCCAGGAAGTCATGGAGGCCCGTCGAGATGCCCTGATGCAGGCCCAGCAGCCAATTTCCTTCAAAAAGAATCAGGCCGAAATTGGCAAAGTGACTGAGGTGCTGATTGAACAGGAAAATCCCGAAACAGGCGACCTGATTGGGCGATCGGCGCGCTTTTCGCCAGAGGTCGATGGTCTGGTTTACGTCCAGGGAGCCGCCAGTCTAGGAACCCGGGTGCTGGTGAAGATTGACGATGCCGATGTGTATGACCTGTATGGCCATGTGGCAACAGCGGCTGACCTGATCCGGGCTGAACCTTTAGCCGTTCCATAACGTTTGTTGGTCGGCAGCCTATTTGCTTCCAGCCTTTTCTGGATGCTGCCAGTTTTTTTGTAGCTTTTCGTCCCCAACCCTATAGAGGAGATTCAATGACCCTTTCTTTCCATAGCCTTGGCCTTTCGGAAGCCCGTGTCCGCCATCTGGAGTCCATTGGGTTCACCAGTCCCACCCCGATTCAGGCAGAGGCCATTCCCCATCTGTTGTCTGGCCGCGATGTGGTGGGCCAGGCCCAGACGGGCACCGGCAAAACGGCAGCCTTTTCTCTGCCAATTCTGGAGCGCATCGATGCCCGGTTGCCGGTCGTGCAGGCGCTGGTTCTGACCCCTACCCGCGAACTGGCGTTGCAGGTCTGTCAGGCAATTCGCAACTTTACCGACGACCGTCGCCTGAAGGTGGTCACTATTTATGGCGGGCAGGCGATCGAACCCCAGGTTTCCCGCTTAAAGCGGGGGGCGCAAATTGTGGTGGGCACTCCTGGCCGAATTCTAGACTTGCTCAGCCGGGGCGATCTGCAACTGGAAAATCTCAACTGGCTGGTGCTGGACGAAGCCGATGAGATGCTGAATATGGGCTTTATTCAGGATGTGGAGAAAATCCTGAAACAATTGCCGACTGAGCGACAGACAGCCTTTTTCTCGGCCACGATGGATGCCTCGATCCGCAAGTTGGTCACCAAGTTTTTGCGATCGCCCATTACCGTCACCATTGAACAACCCAAGGCGGCTCCGGCCCGGATCAACCAGGTAGCCTATACCGTTCCCCGCGGCTGGACTAAGGCTCGTTCCCTACTGCCGATTCTGGAATTGGAAGATCCGGAGTCAGCTATCATTTTTGTGCGAACCCGCAAGGCAGCCGCCGAACTGACTGGCCAACTCCAGGCGGCGGGTCATAGTGTGGATGAGTATCACGGCGACCTCAGCCAGACCCAACGGGAACGGTTGTTGCTGCGGTTGCGCCAGCGGCAGGTGCGCTGGGTGGTGGCGACGGACATTGCGGCCCGTGGCATCCACATTGATGACCTGACCCATGTGATCAACTATGACCTGCCGGACAGTGTGGAAAACTATGTGCACCGGATTGGTCGGACGGGTCGGGCCGGCAAGGAAGGAACGGCGATTTCGATTGTCCATCCCCTAGATCGGCGGAAGTTGCGGGAGATTGAAGCTCATGTTCGGCAGCGGCTGGTGATTGCTTCGATTCCCACTCGGGCTGAAATTGAAGCTCGCCAACTGGAAAAGCTGCAACAGCGGGTGCGGGAAGCCTTAGCCGGTGAACGGATGGCTTCCTTCCTGCCGATTGTGGCCCAATTGTCCGAGGAGTTCGAGCCCCATGCGATCGCGGCGGCAGCCCTGCAGATGGTCTATGACCAGACCCGACCAGCTTGGCTGCGGGGTCATCAGGATGCACCTGAGGAATCGTTTGACTCACCCAAGCCCAAACCCAAGCCGGTCAAGCGGATCCGGGCCACCGTCGGGCCCAATGGGGAAGTTCAGACCACCGTACTGCCAGCCAATGACGTGTCACCATCGGTCGATCGGTCCTGATGGGCCAACGACCTGCCGTGAAAATCGCAGTCAGTTGGGATTAGCCAGAAGATTTCAGGAGTCAGGAGCCGGTGGAAGACTGTTTTCTGGCTCCTCTATTCCGACTCCCCTCTTTAGGCTTCAGCGACCACAAAAGTGCTTGTTTGCACCACTCTGTCAACCCATTACGGAAAACATCGGTATGCCAAAAGCAATTTGGAACGGGGTCGTACTGGCCGAGAGCGATCGCTGCATTGTGGTGGAAGGGAATCAGTACTTTCCGCCCGATGCCATCCAGCAACAGTACTTTAAGCCCAGCAATACCCACACCACCTGTGGCTGGAAAGGCGTAGCCAGCTACTACACTCTGGAAGTGGAGGGCAAAACCAACCCCGACGCCGCCTGGTACTATCCAGAACCGAAAGAAGCCGCCAAACAAATTGCTGGCTACATTGCCTTCTGGAAAGGCGTCAAGGTTGAGGTCTAACTCAATACCGCTTCCCTGGCCTGCTGTTCCATGAGCAGGCCATACTCCAATCCTTCCACCAGCGCCTGATAGGAAGCCTCCAGGATATTACCGGAAACCCCAACCGTCGTCCAACGTTGGTGGCCATTGCTGAATTCCACCAGGACGCGGGTTTTGGCCGACGTTCCAGCCCCACCATCCAGGATACGCACCTTATAGTCGGTCAGATGGAAGCGCTCAATTTCTGGATAAAACCTCACCAGAGCCTTGCGCAGCGCTGCATCCAGGGCTGAAACCGGCCCATTCCCTTCGGCTGCTTCCAGAATATCGCGGCCATCCACGGTGACTTTTACCGTTGCTAGAGAGGAACGGTGCCAGGTTTCCACTGCCGGTTCCATGCTGTAATGCACCTGACACCCGTGAATGGCAAAAGGAGACTGGCGCTGGCCTAACGCCTCCCGCAGTAATAGCTCAAAACTGGCTTCTGCAGCTTCAAACTGATAACCTTCGCTTTCCAGACTCTTGAGCCGTTGCAGCAGTTGCCGGCAGGTCGGGTCATTTTTCTCCATTTCAATGCCAAAGCTGCGGGCCTTAGCCAGGATATTACTCAAACCAGACTGCTCGGAAATCACAATACGGCGGCGGTTACCCACCTGTTCCGGTTGGATATGTTCGTAGGTCAGGGGATTGCGCTGCACCGCACTGACATGAATACCACCCTTATGGGCAAAGGCGGACAGTCCCACAAAGGGGGCATGGTCATCCGGAGCCAGGTTCACCACCTCGCTGACAAAGCGGCTGGTTTCCGCCAAACGGGCCAGTTGTTCCGCCTGGATACAGTCAAATCCCAGCTTCAATTGCAAGTTGGGAATCAGGGAACAGAGATTGGCATTGCCGCAGCGTTCCCCATAGCCATTGATGGTGCCCTGCACCATGCGAACCCCTTGCATCACGGCGGCCAAGGCGTTGGCAACGGCGGTATCGGAATCGTTGTGGGTGTGAATTCCCAGGCGAGGCAAAGCGGGTCGAGGCGAGTCTGGCAGGGTTGCCTCGGCTGTATCGGCAGTTGACAAACCGAGTTGTTGGATGACATCACGGACAATTTGACTGATCTCGTGGGGCAGGGTGCCGCCGTTGGTGTCGCAAAAGACTAGCCACTCTGCTCCCGCCGCGATCGCCGCCTTCAGGGTTTCCAGGGCATAGGCCGGATTCTGCTTGTAACCGTCAAACCAGTGTTCCGCATCATAAATGACTCGCCGACCATTGGCCCGCAGGAAGGTAATGCTGTCCCGGATCATCTCCAGGTTTTCCTCCAGGCTAGTCTTTAGCCCTTCGGTCACATGCAAATCCCACGACTTGCCAAACAACGTCACCCAGCGGGTGCCAGCAGCCAAAATCGGTTGCAGCATGGGGTCCTGAGCGGCACTAACCCCCAGACGACGAGTGGAACAAAACGCCACCAGTTCCGCCTGAGTCAGGGGTTCTTCCTTCATCTGCCAGAAAAACTGGACATCCTTGGGGTTGGCGCCAGGCCAACCCCCCTCGATAAAGGGAATGCCCAGTCGATCCAACTGACGGGCAATGCGAACCTTATCTTCGATGGAGAGGGCCAGCCCCTCCCGTTGGGCGCCATCGCGCAGAGTGGTGTCGTAAATCCAGAGAGGGGATGCGCCAGCCGAAATCATGGAACAAGACAGGTAAAAGGGCCGTTCTATTTCATTGTAAGAAACTGCCGAAAGGGTAATAGCTTAGGAATATCTAAAGATGTCTGCATCACTGAACCAGCAGGAAGACTCAGTCTGGAAACAATCAGCCGCAGAAGCCCCCAAAGGCTGACGGGAGAGCAAAATAGCGTTGCATGACAAAAACTCGCTTCGACCTGGCCCAGCAAATGGTAATATCTATTACAAAATAGCCTTTTGTTGCAAATGATACAGTCTGCATAAAACAACTGATTTGTTGTTTAAAACCAAAAGATCAATTGTCTGAAGATGGGTATGCTTCAGCTAGGCAAAACCCTTATAAACCAGGGTCTCCATATCAGTTATTGGATCAATCAATGAGGATTCTCTTGCTCTTGAATAGAAGTTTTGAAGCACCTTTATAAACAAATCATAAAGGCGTCCTGATTTATCTGGAACTCGATGCATAATGCTAGGTATAAGGACTGGATAGTTTGAATCAGTTAGCCCCTCTGCCTCGTTTCTCCCCCGTTTGTTGGTTGTTGGTTGTCCGGTTCTTAGATCTAGATGTTGGTAGTTGGTAAGTGGTGCATCTAAGAGTCACGCCAGTTAATAAGAGAGTAAGGATGGAACTCCAGTTAGGTGTGACGTTACCGGTACAACCCTTTAGAATTTTGTCCTGATGAATAGCCAATTGATTACCTGACGGTAACCGTGAAGAGGCCGTTGGCAAGCTGGTTATCCATCTGGGTGCATGATTGACTTTCTCTGATCTGTCCTTACATAGGACAAGTCGAGACCAACCTTTGTCTTTGAAGGCAGCATTTTAGGGTGCTTCCCATACTTGAAAAAGTATGGATGGTCATCAAATTTTTGACTTCTACTAATCCAGATCGTCATGCCTTCAAATGAATTGTTGGCAGGGCTGCTGGCCTTTGGTCTACACACAATAAAGGAGACTTTGATATGAGCTGGTTATTGCTATATCCGGGCGATGGTGACGTTTATGTCATGGATGACGCTGGCAAAACGAAGGCGTATGACCGGGGAATAACCTATGCGGAAACCGAGAAGTTGACTGCCTATCTGGAAAAACTGGGCACTCTCAATCCACAACTCTATCCCGGTATGTTTACTATTTCTGAAGCTGATCCCCGTCCTACTTTAATTCCCTACCCACCAGCCGCTTCTCCAAGTACGAATACCAGCGGCACCTGGCTCTGCATTTTCCGGGATGGCTCTGCATTTGTGATGGAAAATGGACAAAACAAAACCGCGATTACCAGTTTTGAGACGAAACAGGAAACTCGCAAATTGCTGGATGCCTTGAAAAGTTTGAAAGGCAAGTCCTATGCCTATCCAGGGAAATTCGTTCTGGCAACTGCTAAAGACACAAAACCTACAGTTTCGAGTGCTGTGTCTGCTTAACTATAGTGCACCAAAGTATTTTTGCATTGACCAAGTCGCTTTGGGAGATTGGACAATGATTTCGACACAACAAAGGCCTAAGTTAGAGATCACAACTGTCAAGCCAATTTATGGCGACAACTACAACAGGGGATACATTGGCTTTACCTATCACAATGATAATGTGATTGCCAAAGGTATTTCCTATTTCACCAAATGGGAAAGAATGAGTGACATTTATGCAACCCATGCACTCATTGTTACAGGGGAAAACAGTTGCATTGAAGCAAATGCCTTCCAAAACTGTGTAAAAGAAGGAACGCTCGATCACTATTTTGAAGAACCGCACTGCCAAATCTTTTTCCGCGAGCCCAAAGAATGGACTGATGAAATTGGAGACCGAATTGTTCAAGTTCTGAACCCAGAAGTGGGTCGGAAATACGACTTTAATCTTATCTTGGCTCAAGCCCTCTCTGGAACTGCTCTCGGCCATTTTTGGAATCGTATTTTACAAGGTGTTCCTAAGGACAAAGTTTCTGAAATCCTTAACTCATCTAAAAAGTGGATCTGTAGTGAACTGGCTGCTTATGCCTTAGATGAACAACCTGAATACCACGATCAAGGAATCTTAAAGCGGCCAGATGCAACAATCAGCCCCCAAGCATTGTTTGAAGACCCAGATATTTTCGAGTCATGGAAGGATGGCAAGGTAACCCAATGCACAGACTGTGGAAAATCCTAGCTAATAGAGGGTCACAGGGTCACTACTAAACCAGGAGTACTCAT